>DAISXL010000021.1:0-21164 GCA_036825855.1 Yoonia sp. | reverse complement strand
GGATCAAGCGGTTGCCGGACGGCATCTCGATCATGTCGACCTGTTCCTTGATGTTTGTCCACTTGTGGTTTTTCAACGCGGCGACCTGAATTTCGTTGTCGAAATGGCCGATATTGCCCACAATCGCCATATCCTTCATCTCGCGCATATGCTCGATCCGGATCACGTCGCGGTTGCCGGTGGTCGTGATGAAAATGTCGGCGCTGTCGACAACATCTTCCAGCAGCACGACTTCAAACCCGTCCATCGCGGCTTGCAATGCGCAGATCGGATCGACCTCGGTCACTTTCACGCGGGCACCGGCCCCTTGCAGCGACGCCGCAGAGCCTTTGCCCACATCGCCGTAGCCGCAGACGACGGCGACCTTGCCGGCCATCATCGTGTCGGTGGCGCGGCGGATCCCGTCGACCAGCGATTCCTTGCAGCCGTATTTGTTGTCGAACTTCGACTTGGTCACAGAATCGTTCACGTTGATCGCGGGGAACGGCAGTTGGCCTTTCTTGTGCAGATCATAAAGGCGGTGGACACCGGTCGTCGTTTCCTCGGACACGCCCTTGATCGCCGCGCGGGTCTTGGTGAACCAACCGGGGCTTTGCGCCATACGCTTCTTGATCTGGGCCTTGATGACTTCTTCTTCCTCGGACTGGGGCACGGGGATGATCTCCTCGCCCGCTTCGGCGCGGGCACCCAACAAGACGTACAGCGTCGCATCGCCGCCATCGTCGAGGATCATGTTCGCGCCTTCAGGGAACTGGAAGGATTTGTCGAGATAGTCCCAATGCTCTTCCAGCGTCTGGCCTTTGATCGCGAAGACGGGCGTGCCACCGGCGGCAATCGCGGCAGCGGCATGGTCTTGCGTGGAAAAGATGTTGCATGACGCCCAGCGCACATCGGCACCAAGGGCGGTCAGCGTTTCGATCAGCACGGCGGTCTGGATCGTCATGTGCAGCGATCCCACGATACGGGCACCGGACAGCGGTTTGGAGGCGCCATATTCCTCGCGCAGCGCCATCAGGCCCGGCATTTCGGTTTCGGCGATATCCAGTTCCTTGCGGCCATAAGCGGCCAGCGCGATATCCTTGACGATGTAATCCAGCGACATGTGGGTTCTCTTTCAGCAAAAAAGGTTGGCGGTCCATAGCATCGCGACCGGGTTGCCACAATCCAAAGTCGCGTATTATGCAGAACGCTCAACATTCAATTAAGGCGCAACCGCGATGAAGCAACCAAGAGCATGGCAAAGGATGCTGTCGGGGCGCAGGCTGGACCTGCTGGACCCCACGCCGATGGACATCGAGATCGGGGATATCGCGCATGGCCTTGCCTTTGTCGCGCGCTGGAACGGGCAGACCAAAGGCGATTTCGCCTATACGGTGGCTGAACATTCGCTGCTGGTGACGGATATCTTTATCCGGCAGAACCCCAAGGTCCCGGTGCGCTGGCATCTGGCGGCCTTGCTGCACGATGCCCCCGAATATGTGATCGGCGACATGATCAGCCCGGTCAAGGCGGCGGTGGGCCCGGGGTACGGCGCGCTGGACGAACGGCTGACCGCCGCGATCCACCTGCGGTTCGGACTGCCCGCGCAACTGCCGGTGCAGATCAAGCGCCAGATCAAGAAGGCCGACAAACTGTCCGCGTGGCTCGAGGCGGTGCAGATCGCGGGTTTTTCGCGCGCCGAGGCGGACAGGTTTTTCGGCAAGCAGGATGCAGCCTTGCTTGACACCTTTCCGATCCGCCTGAGACCGCCGATGGAGGTGCGTGATGACTACACCCGGCGCTGCCACGACCTGATGCAGGCGATGTGACCCGGCGCATCTGACGGCGCTAAACGCAAACTTAATCAATCTGCACCAAGTTCACCCGACCAGACCCGCGGGAATCGTCGGATGAATATGTTCCACAACCTTTCGGACCGCGTGAAAGCGCGCTTGTGCCTTACCAACCCCGACCGGCTTTGGCTGTATTACGTGCTTGCGCTGTCGATCATGCTGGCGCTGCTGATCATCATGCACAGCGTCAATCAGCAAATTTTCAGGCACAGTTCCTTTGCGGTCATGTCAGATGACATGCGCCATCTGCACCGCCTGCAATGGATCGTGCTGGGCGCGGCGGTTCTGGTCCTGCTGGCCGAGGCGGCATTGATCTTTTACCCTGCCCATCTGGCGGTGCAGGCGCATATCCAGACCCTGCGCAACCACAAGGCCCCCCTGATCCGGTCAAAGCGCGCGCTTGTGCAATCGAACGCGCGGCTTTTGCATCTGGCCAATCACGATCCGCTGACAGGCTTGCCGAACCGTGGCCGCCTGATCGCGATGATGGCTGAAAGATTTGCAGATGGGCGGTCCGGGGACCAGACATTCCTGTTCATCGGCCTTGACGGGTTCAAATCCATCAATGGTTCCGCCGGCCACGATACAGGCGACGCAGTGTTGCAGGCCGTGGGGCGCGCGCTGAACTGCTGTGTCGATGACGACCAGATCGCGGCGCGGATCGGCGGGGATGAATTTGCTATCATGACCGATGAACCCCCCGCCCAGATGCTGCGGCGGGTGATGGCGGCCCTATCCGACCCGTTCGAGGCTGGTGGCCGCCGCGTGAAAGTCCGCGCCAGCATCGGATTTCTGGTGATCGACCATAGCCACACGGACCCGCTGACAGTGCTGGCAGATGCCGCGATGGCCTTGCAGGTCGCCAAGAACGACGGCGGTAACCGCGCGCAGCAATTCACCCCCGCCCTGCGCGAACATGCCGGACTGATGCAGCGCCTGCAGATGGAGGTGCCCGATGCGATCCGCAATGGCGAACTGGAACCCTGGTTCCAGCCACAGATCAGGCTGGTCGATGGCGCGCTGCACGGGGTCGAGGTTCTGGCGCGCTGGCGGCATCCGACCCGCGGGCTGCTGACACCGGACAGGTTTCTGCCCGCGGTCGAACGGGCCGGCATGATCGTCGAAATGGACCATGCGATCTGGCGCGCCGCGATGGCAAAAGCGATGACCTGGCAGGTTGCAGGCATCTGGCATCCGGTGCTGTCGCTGAATGCCGCACCGGAAACCATCGCCGATCCCTACCTGATCGAACGCTTTCTGCTGGGCTTGCGCCGGTCGGGGCTGAACCCCGATCAGGTGATCGTGGAAGTGCTGGAAACCACGCTGATCCACGGGGCGGGCGACATGACCGCGATCAACATCGACAGCCTGTCGGAATGCGGCATTGCGCTGGAACTGGACGATTTCGGCACGGGCTATGCCTCGCTCTGCCGGTTGACGCAATTGCCACTATCGGGGATCAAGCTGGACAAATCGCTGGTCGCGCCTTTGCCGGATCACGGGACGGACAGCGTGGTGCGCGCGATCCTGGCGCTGTCCGCCGAACTTGGGCTGAACGTCGTGGCCGAAGGGATCGAGGAAACCGGACAGGCCGAACATCTGCTCGACCGGGGCTGCGCGGTTGGTCAAGGCTACGGTTTCGCACGCCCGATGCCCGCGGCGGATTTTGAACGCTGGCTTGGCCTGCATGCCGACAGTCCCATCACGGTCACGGGCAACCGGATCGCCGTCGCCAACGAAGCTTGAGCATTTCACGCGAACCCCCTATCTGGGATGGCGACACCCGTTGATTGGAACACAGATGGCAAACTTTCTTTATCACAACGATCTGCCGGATGGGCTCGACCTTGGGCCCGTTGTCGCGATCGATTGCGAAACGATGGGGCTGAACCCGCATCGCGACCGGCTGTGCCTGATCCAGATGTCGGGCGGCGACGGTGATTGCCATCTGGTCCAGGTCAGCAAGGGGCAGACCGGCGCGCCGAACCTCTGTGCGATGCTGACCGATCCGGCCGTGCTGAAACTGTTCCATTTCGCCCGCTTCGACGTGGCCGCGCTGTTGAATGCCTTTGGCGTCGTCACCGCCCCCGTCTATTGTACCAAGATCGCCTCCAAGCTGGTGCGCACCTACACCGACCGGCACGGGCTGAAGGTTTTGTTGCAGGACATGCTGAACATCGACATCTCCAAGCACCAGCAACAAAGCGACTGGGGCGCGCCGAAACTGACAGCGGCGCAGCTTGATTATGCCGCGTCCGACGTGCTGTACCTGCACCAGCTGAAAGACGCGTTTGACCTGCTGCTGGCACGCGAAGACCGCACCGCCATGGCGCAGGCCTGTTTCGATTTCCTGCCGACACGGGCGGCGCTGGACCTCACCGGCTGGCCCGAAACCGACATTTTTGCGCATTGATGGCTGATCCCGTTCCCTTTCTGACGACCGCCCGGCGGGTTATCCTGCAAGAGGCGGACGCGCTTCAGGAATTGTCGGCCAGTCTGGACCATGCCTTTGCCGATGCGGTCGATCTGCTGCTGAACGCCAAAGGCCGCGTGATCGTGTCAGGGATGGGCAAATCCGGCCATATCGCGCGCAAGATCGCCGCGACCTTTGCCAGTACCGGCACGCCTGCGCATTTCGTGCATCCCGCCGAGGCGAGCCATGGCGATCTGGGCATGATGACGCGGGGCGATGTCGTGCTGGTCTTGTCCAATTCCGGCGAAACGCCCGAACTGGCCGATTTGGTCGCCTATACCCGCCGCTTTGGCATCCCGATGATCGGCGTCGCCCGCCGCGCCGAAAGCACGCTGATCCAGCAGGCCGATGTCGGCATCATCCTGCCCCAGTTGGGCGAAGCGTGCGGGCGCGGCATCGTGCCGACGATCTCGACGACGATGACCTTGGCGCTGGGCGATGCGCTGGCGATCGCGCTGATGGAACACCGCGCCTTCACCCCCGAAAATTTCCGCGATTTCCACCCCGGCGGCAAACTGGGCGCGCAATTGTCCAAGGTCGCCGACCTGATGCACCGCGACGATGCGATCCCGCTGGTGCATCACGACACCCCGATGTCAGAGGTGTTGCTGGTCATCACCCAGAAAGGTTTTGGCGTCGCCGCCGTGCTGGGCCCCGACGACCGGCTTGTTGGGATCGTCACAGACGGGGACCTGCGCCGCCACATGGACGGGTTGCTGGATCATGTCGCCGGCGAGGTCATGACACCGGACCCCACTACCGTGTCACCGGCCGCCCTTGCCGAAGAGGCGGTGAACCTGATGAACGCGCGCAAGATCACCTGCCTTTTTGCGCTGGATCCTGCCAATCCCGGACAGGTCGCTGGTGTTTTGCATATCCATGACTGCCTGCGCGCTGGTATCGTCTAGGGATGCAAGGCGACAATCTGTATTCTCAATGGGTGGGCTGGGCCAAGGTCCTTTTGCCGCTTTGCGGGCTTGCCTTGCTGTCGACGCTGTTTTTGTTCGCGCGCAGCCCCGCCGACGGCACGGATATCCCGCTTGCGCAGGTGGCGGAACTGGCGCGCGACCAGCAACTGACCGCGCCAGAGTTGTCCGGCCTGACCGATGCGGGGGCAGTCGTCGTCATTTCGGCCCGCAGCGCACGCCCCCTGCCCGACCGCCCCGATACAGCCGGGGTCGATGGTCTGCGGATGCGGGTAGACAACCCGGGCGGCAGCACGCTTGATGTGACGGGCGTTGCTGGCGAAATTGATGGGCGTGCCGGTACCGCACGGTTCATGGGACTGGTCCGCCTGCAGACATCGACTGGCTACACGATGGAAACCAACGGCCTGACGGTGACGCTTGATACCGGAACGGTTGTGTCGGACGGATTGCTGGAAATCCGCGCACCGATGGGGACTTTGACAGCAGGACAGGTGACATTTCAGGTTGATCGCGACAATACCCGTCACCAGATGCTGTTTACCGATGGGGTTCGCCTGATATACAGCCCCCAGGGCTAGGCCGCCCGCAACAAAGGATCTTCGCCTTGGTTCGTCTTTTCGCCCTTTGCACAGCGCTTTTGACGCTGACCGCCGGTGCCGGCAGCGCCCAGACCAGCATCGACCTGGGCGGCCTTGCGGTGGACACCGGCGCCGCGGTCGAGGTGACAGCCGATACATTGGCGGTGGATCAGGACACAGGCATTGCCGTTTTCGAAGGCGAGGTTCTGATCACACAAGGTGATCTGCGTCTGTCCGCCGCGCGTGTCGAGGTGGTCTATGGCGCGGAATCCAACCAGATCGCACGGCTGATCGCCTCTGGCGACGTCACCTTCGCGACGGCGCAGGATGCGGCAGAGGCCGAGACTGCCGATTACGACATCGCGTCGGGCCTGCTGACGCTGGCGGGCGATGTGCTTGTCACGCAAGGGGCAAGTGCCATTTCAGCCGAAACCATGGTCATCAACGTGACCGACGGCACCGCCACGATGCAGGGCCGCGTGCGGACCGTGCTGCAACAGGGCGGCAATTGATGGCGCCTCCTCCGAACCTGACGATCCAGCCGGGCGATGTGGGATTGCAGGTCATCAGCCTGCGCAAAAGCTATCGCAAGCGCCCGGTGATCCGCGATGTCAGCATCACCCTGGGCCGGGGCGAGGTGGTGGCCCTGTTGGGCCCGAACGGGTCGGGCAAGACAACCTGTTTTTACGCAATTGCCGGACTGGTCACCCCCGAAGGCGGCAAGGTCATCATCGACGGGCGCGATGTGACGACGCTGCCGATGTACCGTCGCGCGCAGCTGGGGATCGGCTATCTGCCACAGGAAATGTCGATCTTTCGGGGCATGTCGGTCGAAGACAACATCATGTCCATCCTCGAGATCGCGCAGAAAGACCGTCACCACCGCCGCGAACGGCTGGAGGAACTGCTGTCCGAATTCTCGATCGAACATCTGCGCCGCGCCTCGGCCATGGCGCTGTCGGGCGGTGAACGGCGGCGTGTCGAAATCGCGCGCTGCCTTGCGGCAGGGCCGAAATACGTGCTGCTTGACGAACCTTTCGCCGGTGTCGACCCGATCGCCGTGGCCGAAATCCGGCATCTTGTCGCCGATCTCAAGAACCGCGGCATCGGCGTGCTGATCACCGACCACAACGTGCAGGAAACGCTGCAGATCGTGGACCGCGCCTATATCCTGCATGATGGCAAGGTCCTGATGAGCGGGACGACACAAGACGTGGTACAGGACGAAAACGTCCGGCGCGTCTATCTGGGAAACAACTTCCGCGTGAATTGATTCTTTTGGTCCGGCACTGACAGGATCATTGACAAGCCATCCGGTTTTGCCGCCAAATATAGGGGATGACTGGCCTTTGTTCATTCCCCGCAGACGTGCTGACACAGCAGTCAGCCTGCTGGAAAAAACTTTTTGCGCGCAAACGGTTAACATCATCTTCTGACACAGCGCGATCCGCTTGCGGGGCCTTGGCGACGACCGCCTGCGCGCCTGCAAGCCCCAGACCCTAGGAGACATCATGCGGTACCAAATCAGCGGAAAACAGATCGACATCGGCGAGGCCCTGCAAACCCATGTCCGCACGGAACTGGATGCCATCCTGAGCAAATACGCTGGTCGGCCCACCGAAGCCTATGTCGTGTTTTCCAAGTCCGGTCATGAAAGCGTCTGCGAGGCGGTCGTGCATCTGTCCACCGGACTGACCGCGCAGGCGACGGGCAAAGCCACTGAAATCTATGCCGCTTTCGACAGCTGCGGCGAAAAGATGGACAAGCAGCTGCGCCGCTACAAACGCCGCCTGAAAGACCACCATGCCGGCCGTTCAACGCCAGTTGAACTTTCGGATGCGGGGTCCTATATCCTCGCACCTAGTGACGAGTCCGAAGAAGCGAGCAATGACACCGTCAATGCGATGATCATCGCAGAGATGGAAACCAAGATTCCATCCTTGTCCGTGGGCGAGGCCGTGATGCAGATGGAAATCGCGAATGCGCCCGTGTTGGTTTTCAGAAACGAGAAACATAGCGGCGTGAACGTCGTTTACAGAAGAGACGATGGCAACATCGGATGGATCGACCCGCGCGCTGCCGGTTGACCCTGCGCAGAACAAGAAAGACGCATTATGCAACTTAGTCAGATCTTGCAGTCGAACGCCGTCAAGACGATTGCATCCTGCACCAGCAAGAAGCGGCTTTTTCACGACATCGGCGAGATGGCGGAAACCTGTTACGGGTTGAAACCATCCGCCGTGATCGAGGCCCTGATCGAGCGCGAAAATCTGGGCCCCACGGGTGTCGGGCATGGCGTGGCCCTGCCCCATGCGCGCCTTGCGGGTGTGGACGAGGTCAAGGGCATCTTTCTGCGGCTGGACAAGCCGCTGAACTTTGATGCTGTCGACCGTCAGCCTGTCGATCTGGTCTTTGCACTGATCGCGCCCGAAAGCGCGGGTGTCGAACATCTCAAGGCGCTGGCGCTGGTGTCGCGGACGTTCCGCAATGCATCCGTCTGCGCAAAACTGCGTGCGAACAGCGATCCTGTGACCCTGTTCACGATCCTGACGGCGGTCGAATCCACGCAGGCGGCCTAGCGCCAGTCGGTGAACCCGAAACTTTCGTAATCGCGCGCATAGACGTCGCGCGCCGCAGACTCGATTACCGGGTCATAGATGGCGTGCAGCCAGCTGTCATGCCGGTGCGCGGTATCGCCCAGGACAGGTGCATCCGGCCGCCCCACTTGCGCGGCAAGCAGCGGCAGGTCGCGGGCAAGGTCCTCTTCGCGCAGGATCGCGTCGGGCAAGGCGAATTGCGCCATACCTTGCAACAGGCTGATCTGGCTGGCCCATGCTGCATCGACCCGCAGACTGGTCTGACCGGCCAGATTGGCGCGAAGAAACTGCAGAAACGCCAGAAAACCGGCCCTGTGCGCATCCACTGAATATTGCTGTGGATCGTCAAGATCAGGCGCCGTCGCCGGAATGGGCAGGTTGTAGGTCTTGCGCAGCGCGTTGCGCAGGCGTGGGAAATGGCCGGGCCCAGTTGTCAGGATCCGGTCGCAGAACGCGACATGCGCCCGCGCCACCGGATGCCGCAGCACGGCGAAACGGCGAAAAGCTGTGTGATCCGCCTGCCATTGCCGCAGGGTTCTGGGCGAAAAATCGGTGATCGGGTCCGCATCGTCAAGCGCGGCAAGCCAAGCCGCGATCTCTGCCTCGGGGCCAGAGGACAGCGGCAGATGGATCAGCCCTGTGCTGGCCGCGGCCACATGGCGCGCCAGCGCTGGGCCTCTGCGCGGCTCGAAATTCGGGGTGCGCCCCAGACCAAACGGGTCCAGCGCGCCAAGCGCTGTTTCCATCTCGGCGGGATTGGTGACCTTATCCGCCAAAGACGCGAGGTTTTGTTTTTTCAACGTCCGGTCAAGGGTATCCAGCCGCGCGGCGACCCCCAGATACGCGGCCAGACCATTCAGAACCGCAATATCCTGCAGATCGTCATAGCCGATATAAAACGCCGCCTGCCCGCTGGTTTGCAGCCGTTGCAGCAGCATCGCCTGATAGTCCTGCATCCTCTGCAGATAGGCGGCAAAGTCCGCGCCGTCAAAGGCGATGGCCTGCGTCTTGGCATGGGTCGTATTCGTCAGTTTCCATTGCCCTGTCGCCTGCGCGATCTTGAGACTGACATAGGCATCCAGCGGGTTGCGCGTCAGCACGATCTTGGCGCAGCGCGGATCGGCAAGGCAGGCGTCAAGCACGCGGGGGTCGTGGTCGTGAAAGAAACGGAAACCGCACAGCCCTTCGGCCGCCTTGATCGCGTCGATCAGCGCCATCGGATCGGTTTCGCGCCGCGCGAGGGAAATGCCCAGCAGCGCCTCCTGCTTGGGATAGCCTGCAAAACCGGGGTTGAACGCCTCGCCGAAACAGGTGACGCCGTCCAGCGCGTTCAGGTTGGATTCAAGGAAATTCGATCCCGTCCGCATATCGGCCAGAATGATGAAATAGTCGAACTGAGTCATTTCTTGGCAATCGCATAGGGTTTGCGGGGCGCGGTGGCGCGGGGTTTGACGGCGTCGCGGGCGGCAAAATCACCCGCCAGATAAGGGTCCATGCCCTGATTCTTGAGATCCTGCAGGAATTGCGCAAAGCCGGTCAGATCGACCATATCAGGCAAGTGCGTCAGCGTCGCGGCGCGGTGGCCCGCCATGTCGTCCATGATGCTTTGCAACACGTCGATCGGGGCGTCAAGAAACTCTGCCAGCGTCATGATGCGCCGCCGCGACCGTGCCTCGGCCGCACGCAGCGCCTTGAGAAACAGGTTCTCGACCTGTTGCAGGCGCGCGGCCTCGGCGCGGACAGCACTTGCCGGACGGCCCGACAGGAACAGCGACACGGCCCAACTGCCGGTGACGACCCAGACGCTGGCCTGAGTGTCCCGCGACAGCATCCATTTGATCTGCTGGCTGTCGGATGGTCCGAACTGGAAACACTGGTGCTGGTCGCGGGCGTTCCAGATCAGGTTCGTCAGAAACATCCGCGCGTTATAGTCACGCAGCCGCGCATTGTCGGACAGGCACCCCCGGTGCAACGGGGTGTAGCCCGCAAAATGCGCCTTGTCGGGTGCAAAAAGGTGGCCATGCGCAATCACGCCGGTCTGCGCGGTCAGCCATGCCGCCAGTCCCGGGATCAGGTCATCGAAGCCTTGCAGGACTGTATAGCGCTGCGCGGCAAACCCGTTCTGGCCGTCGGCAAAAGGAAAGCGGCTTTGCATATAAAGCCCGGGACGGCCGGATGTGCGCCTTTCGACCGCCTGCGCGAAGATGCGGTCGATCGTGCCGGTGCTGGGTTCGTCCTGCTGCGTAGCAGCCTTGCGGGGAAAGGCCGCGTAAAGCCCCTGCGCCTGCGGCCAGATCTTGCGCGCGACAAAACACCCCGACCGCGCCAGCAGTTCGGCATGGTCGTCGTAGAATATATGCGGTTTGCCCTGAAAATCGAACTTGGCCAGCGTCAGCGACCGGCTTTCGATCCGGCGCGCGTGGCGGCGGACAAGCGTCTGGTAATAACATTCATCGGGAATCCAGACCTGCCGGAAATAGCTGTCGAATTCCGCGCGACGCGGATCGTCAAGGATCGCCGTCAGGGTCTGGCGCGTCAGGCACCACCATTGCGACCCCAGATGCGGTGAAAGGCCCTTGGGGATCTTGCGCCGCAGCCGCAACACCTGCTGCAGCCGGACATAGGCGTCAAAAAGCTTGCGACGGCGTTTCCACGGAAACGGAAAGCGCAGCGTGAAGCGTTCGACATCAAGCCCCCCGATGGTCCATTGCACATCGCTGATGGTGACGCTTTCGATGAAATCGGTGTCGGGCCTTGCGTCCAGATAGGCCTGCAATTCGGCGACGGGGCGCAGGGGCAGGCAGGCCCCGGAGGCCAGATAGACATGCCGCACATCGGGAAAGCGGTCCAATAACTGGCGCGATGCGGCCTGCGATGCGGCAATCAGCCCCCACATCCCCCATTCGCCCCGATACCGGCGGCTGAAACTGACATCCGCCAGATCGGAAACGGCGGCGACAAAAGCGTCATAGGTCGCCTGCCCCACGTTCCTGTCAACATGCACGACCACGGGACAGCCTGCATCAGACCAATGCCGGATCATCTGTTCGGCACGATCAAAGGCCGTATGCACCAGCATGACCACACCCAGTGTCATGCCCAGTTTCCTTTGGACATCAGCCCCAAGCCTTCAAGCTGGCGCCAGTTGACGTAACGCTCGCTCCATTCGCACCAGAAATCGGAGTCGGCGCCGTGATGGGCTTCGTAAGAGCGGTATTCGCGCCCGCTGGCGTAATGTTCGGCACGCGCGGCCTCTTCGGACGCACGGGCACTGAACGTGTCGATGAATTTCGCATGCAGCAAGACGCCCGACGTCTTTTCGCCGCCATGCTGGTCATAGACAAGGTTCAGGCCGCGCGGCAGCATCATATGCGTGGAACTGACATAGGCATAGGCGCGCTGCCATTTCACGAACGGGATCTTGTTCAGCGCGGGCGCCTGCCGCGGTTTGTGGGCAAAGAACATCCGCGCGCGCGGGCCGCCCTGAATCCACAGGTTCCGCAGCATGCTGTTGCGGGTCATCACGTAATTGCCGGTGTCGAACCAGCAGGCGATCTTGAACGGATCGTCGCCGCGCCGGTAGGGCTGCGCGCTGACCGGACCCTTGGGATACATATCCAGCAGCAGCGCCCCGAAGGACCGGACCTCTGACGCATCCAGCCAATCGGCCAGCGCGCGGATCGGGCGGCTGTCGCAGAACGGATAGACAAAGAATTCGTCCACATCGACCGTCAGGGCCCAATGATCATGGGCATATCGCCCCTGCAGATAGGTCAGCCAGTCGACACCGTGCCGCGACCCGCCATAGCCGGCCTTGGTGTGCCACAAGGACACATCGGGCTGCGCTGCGATGAAGTCCTGCCCGCCGTCGTCGCTGTTGTTGTCGACCATCAGGAAATGATCGACCCCCAGATCGCGGTAGTATTGCAGGAAATAGGGCAGCCGCTGGTCTTCGTTGCGAAAGGTGCAGAACAACAAAACGTCGCCATCGCGGATCGTGGCGGTGCGGTTCTGCACCGCCTTCAGCTCGCGCGATTTCAGCATCGCACGCAGTTTGCATTGCTTGCGATAAAGACGCAGCCGGTATGATGTCAGAAATCCCAAACGGGTGATGCCTTTGTCTGCGTGTCACACAGGGTCATATCAATCCCAGTCACCTTTGGACATGAGGCCCAGCGCCGTCAACTGCGCCCATCCGTCATAGCGGCGCGATTGCGGGCACCACAGGTCGGGTCCCTGCGCCAGATGCTGGTGATAGGTCGTATAAAGATCGCTGTTCTGGAAATGCTGGCGGCGGGTCAACTCCTCTGCGGATTTGGCCATGATGTCGGGCAGGAATTTCGTGTGCAGCAGCACGCCCGTGACCCGCCTGTCATGTACGCGGTCGAAAACATGGTTCAACCGGCGCGGCAGCATCTGGTGGGTCGAGCTGACATAGACATACCGCCAGTGCCAGCGCACCAGCGGCACCTTGCTGAGTGTGGGTGCCCGTTCCGGCCGGGCGGCGAAAAACACGCGGTCGCGCACGCCGCCTTGGATCCACAAGTTCTGGTAAACAGGGTGAATTTTCTCTCGGTAATTGTCGGCGTCGAACCAGGCCAGCGTTTCCAACGGGTCAGCCGCCGGATCATGCACCGCATCCGCGATGGGCCCCTGTGGATACATCTCCAGCATGGTCGCGCCAAAGGACGTGATGCCCTGTGCGTCCAGATGGCGTGTCAAATCGCCCAGATCACGGCTGTCGGCATAAGGAAAAGTCAGCAGTTCATCAGCATCGACCGTCAGGCACCAATGCCGGTGGCCGTACTGCCACTGCAGCCAGCCCAGCCAGTCCATCCCGAACCGCGCCAGCCGGTAGCTGTGCCGCGTCGACCAGACCGACACATCAGGCTGCGCCGCCAGATAGGCGGCGGTGCCGTCGTCGCTGTGGTTGTCGACAATCAGGAAATGCCCAACCCCGAGTTTGCGGTAGTGCTGGAAGAAATGCGGCAGGCGCGCCATTTCGTTGCGGACAGTCGCAAAGCACAGGATGCTCTCTGGCCCGATTGCCGCCGTCCTGTCCTGCAAAGGCGCGATCCGGCGCCGCTTGCGCCAGATACGAAACAGGAACCGGCGCCGTTTCCAGCGCATCCGGTAGGCCATCCACAAATCGCCAAATGGCATGCCGGTGGACCTGTGCCGTGGATTACTGCGCGGCGTTGCGGCTGGCGTGCATGTCCGCAAGGAAGGCCGACAATTCGTCGCGCAGGTCGCTGCGGGCCAGCGCAAAGGCAACTGTCGCTTGCAAAAAGCCCGCTTTTGACCCGCAATCGAAGCGCTGTCCGTCGAACCGGTAGCCGAACACATCGCGACCCGCCGTGATTTCTTTTGCAATCGCATCCGTCAGTTGGATTTCCCCGCCTGCGCCGCGGTCGACGCTATCGAGGCTTTGCATCACGTCGGGTGTCAGGATGTAGCGCCCGATCACGGCAAGGTTGGATGGTGCGGTCCCTTGTGCGGGTTTTTCGACCATACCTTTGACCTGAACGATCTGTCCTTTCTGGCTGGCAACATCCAGCACTCCGTAAGACGACGTTTTCGCGGGCGGCACTTCCATCGTGGCAACCATCGACCCGCCGGTTTCCTCATACGCCTCGACCATCTGTTGCAGGCAAGGTTTGTCGGCAGCGATCACGTCATCGGGCAGGATCACGGCAAAAGGTTCGTCACCGATCAGCTTGCTGGCGCAGGAAACCGCATGGCCCAGCCCAAGCGGTTTGTGCTGGCGGATATAGGCGATGGCGCCGCTTTCCATGTAGGTATTGCGCAGGATTTGCAGCAACTCGTGTTTGCCACCGTCGCGCAGTGCGTTTTCCAGATCGGGGGCATGGTCAAAATAATCTTCAAGCGCGGATTTCCCGCGCGAGGTAACGAAAATGAAATCTTCGATTCCTGCGGCGCGGGCCTCGTCGATGGCATACTGGATCAGCGGCTGATCGACCAAAGTCATGATTTCCTTGGGAACAGATTTCGTCGCGGGCAAGAACCTTGTGCCTAACCCTGCGACCGGAAAAATGGCTTTGGTTACTTTACGTTTCATATTGGTGCCTTTGCTGACCCGATCACGGATCGAAGTTAACCCTGTTTCAGGGCCATAATAAGTCAAAATTGCTACAATCAGGTGCCGTTCAGGTCACGGCTGGCCCATATGGCGCAACATTGTTTCTATTCGAACAACATCTTCGGGGTTGTTGAGTTCCCAGAATTCGCGCCCTTTTGCCGCCACCTCGACACAGAGCATGGGGACGCCACGTTCCAGAAACCGCAGCTGTTCCAGCCCTTCAAGCTGTTCCAGGGGTCCCGGCGACCATCCTGCATAGGCGCGAAGGGCGTCCGGGCGATAGGCATAGACGCCGACATGGTGAAACACCGGCGTCTGTTCAGCCACGGTATAGCTGCGACCGGTGAAGGGAATCACCTCTTTCGAGAAATAAAGCGCGTTATGGTCGGCGCCGAACACGGCCGTCGTGCCGCCGACCCGCCCTTCGCGGCGGTCCTGCAACAGGGCGGTCAGCATCTGCCCTTCGGTGCGCAGGACCGGTGTGGCGACATCGGCCTGCGGATTGGCGCGCAGGCCCGCGACCAGATCGCTGATGAACCATGCGGGTGTCAGCGGTGCATCGCCTTGCAGGTTGACGACGATGTCATAACCGCCGCCCAGCGTTTCCACCGCCTCGGCGCAGCGTTCGGTGCCATTGGCGCAGGTCGTAGCGGTCATCACGACCTCGGCCCCGAAACCGCGGGCGGCATCGGCGATCCGGTCATCGTCGGTAGCGACGACCACGCGGTCAATATCATCCACCGCCATTGCCGCATCCCACGACCGGCGGATCAGCGTCTTGGCGACACCTGTCGCACCCGTCAGCGCGACCAGCGGCTTGCCTGGGTAACGGGTCGAGGCATAGCGCGCGGGAATGACGATCAGGACAGGCATCAGGCTGTTTCCAGTTTCACGCCGGGGGCGGCGGCGATGAAGAACGGGTTATCAAAACCCGGTTTCCCGTAGGTTAATGGCTGGTGGTCGTCAAAGCGCACGACAAATCCGCCTGCACCCGACAGCACGGCATGACCTGCTGCCGTGTCCCATTCCATCGTGCGGCCAAGGCGGGGGTAAAGATCGGCCTCGCCGGTGGCGACAAGGCAGAATTTCAGCGACGATCCCGCACTGGTCATGTCGCGGACCTGATATTTGGCGATGTAATCGTCCGTCGCCTGATCGCGGTGCGATTTCGACGCGACCACCATCAGGGCCGAATTGTCCGGTTTAGACACTGATATTGGGCGCACTGCACCGACCGTTTCCTTGGCAAAGCGCCCCGTTTCCTCGACCGACTGGCCAGAGGCGTCGGTATAGAACAAGCGGTCGCGCGCAGGCGCATAGACGACGCCGCGCAACGGCACGCCGTCCACGACATAGGCAATATTGACGGTGAAATCGCCTCGCCGCTGGACGAATTCCTTGGTGCCGTCCAACGGATCGACGATGAAGAAGGTACTTGCCTGTTCGGCATGGGTCGCGGCCTGTTCTTCCGTCACCAGCGCGACATCCGGAAAGGCCGCACGCAGGGCCGCGCTGATGATTGCATCGGCGGCCTCGTCAGCGGCAGTGACAGGGCTGTCATCGCTTTTGGCGCGCACGTCGAAATCTTCGGCCGCATAGACCTGCATGATCGCATCGCCCGCCTCCAGCGCGGCGCGGCGCATCACGGTTGTCAGCAGGTCATGATCCATCGCTTGGCCTCTTGTTGAATTGGCAACATCACTGCCTTATGGTTCCGGGTTAAGCAATGGGCTGTCGTGCCACAGCTTGCTGATCCTTTGTGAAAGTCCCGCATGTTTCGCGCCCCCGATACAAGATCGAACACCCGCACTGTCTTTGCCATGGCAGAGGTGACGTATCATTCCATCGTGCGCAACCTGCGGTCAGGGCACCGCAATGCCGTGATCGGGCTGGTGCTGACGACCCTGCAAAGCCTTGTGATGGTTGGGGTTTTCCTGTTGATGTTCACGCTGCTGGGGGTGCGGACTGCGCCGATCAGGGGCGATTTCCTGCTGTTCATCATGTCGGGGATCTTCATGTACATGACCCATATCAAGACCGTTTCAGCGGTTGCGGGCGGCGGTAATCCGCTGGGTCCGATGATGTTGCACGCGCCGATGAACACGCTGATCGCTATCGTCGCCTCAGCGCTTTCGGCGCTCTATCAGCAGATTTTCGCGATGGCGGTCATCCTGTTGTTCTACCATATCGTCGTCACGCCAATCTCGATCCACGAACCGATTGGCGCACTGGGGATGCTTTTGATGGCATGGTTCTTCGGGATCGCGGTCGGCATGGTGTTCCTGGCGCTGAACCCGTGGATCCCCGACTTTGCCGGTCTTTTGCGCTCACTGTACATCCGGATGAACATGATTGCATCAGGCAAGATGTTCGTGGTGAACACGCTGCCCGCCACCACCGTCGCCCTTTTCGACTGGAACCCGCTGTTCCACATCATCGACCAGTCGCGGGGTCATGTGTTCCTGCATTACCATCCGCATGTCACATCGGTCAGCTATCCGATCTATGTGTCCTTGGCGCTGATCATGATCGGGCTGATGGGCGAATTCTATACCCGCAAGAGCGTGTCGATCAGCTGGTACGCCGGCCGCTGACGGCGACATGCCCCGCGTGCGGGGCATGTCGTGGTGGTTTTACTGACCGTTGGTGATCAGCGACTGCAGGCAGGTCGACCGGATCCGTGTCAGGTCGGACGGCGCGCGACCGCGGACCAGATCGGTCAGCGAGGTGACGGCGCGATCCGAGGCCAGATAGACATCGGACGGCACGGCTGCCTCGGCAGGGGACCGAACGGCAAGAAGGGTCTGGTAGCCGCCAATGATCTCGAAGGTCTGGATCTTGCACTGGTAATCGGCCGCTGAGTCCGGACAGATGTCACACATGCGGTTGACGACACCGATCCTTGGGTCGACTTGGCCCAGACGGGTCAAACTGGCGTCCAGCGTCACGAGATCGGCGGTCACTGGCAATCTGTTGCCACGGCCACGGACCACCTCGATCAACTCGTTCAAACCGACCGAGAAGTTACCCCCAAGTCCCAGAACGCGTTCCAGCCGTTTCAAGGCTAGCAGACCGGGCACTTTTTCGGGGCTTTCATCGGCCAGAAAACTGCTCAGGCTGATGGTGCGGTTGTCGCTGGAAAAGTAGCCGGTGATCCAGTTCATGAACCCGACCTGCGCAAGTTCGGGGTTTTCGGCCGGCAGCGCCTGAATCAGGTTGAAGAAACCGTTATTCAGCGTGCGCCACAGCATCCATTCAGCCTTGGACGTTTCATCCACCGCTTGCAGGTCAGAGGCCGAATCGATCGGGTCGAGGTTCGCCTCGTACCAGAACAGCGCATCGGCCAGCGCCGCGTTTTCGGTGCCTTCCAGCGTCAACAGCCAGTTCACGGTCGACCCGTCGCTGTTCACAAACCGCAACAATGCGGCGCGCTCTGCCCGGGTCAGGCCCAACAGAAAGTCGGAATAGCCTCCGGGAATTGTATCCCGGTCGACCTGTCCAAGGATCAGTTGCGCTGTAGTGTCGCCGTTGCGCGCATCCTCGGCAAGGGCCGGAAGACCGTTGGCATCATCGCCGGACAGCCACAGATTCACGGCGTCCGAAAACTCGGCCTGCTGGGCTGCTGCGGGCGTCATCAATCCGAAACAGATTGCACCGGCCGCGATCAAGTTCTTTGTCATCGTCAAGCTCCTGTACGTTGTCTGGCCGAGTTCAGCGGGATTCAGTGACGACATCACGCAACCAGACTTCGACACGGCGGTTGATGCGGCGGCCGTTATCCGTTTCGTTGCAGCTGAGCGGAGAGATTTCCCCAAAGCCAAGGGCACGCACCGGCAGATCATCATTGGCCAACGACGGGGCGGCCGCAAAAAGAGCCTGCCGGACTTCCTCGGCGCGCTGCTGGCTAAGAGCAAGGTTCGATGCGCCATCACCGATCGAGTCGGTGTAGCCGATCAGCAGCAATTCCTTGTTGGTGATGTCGCTTGTGGCGATCAGGTTTGCCAAGCGCACGATGTCGTCCTGCGCGCGTGCGTCAAGCTGCGAAGAGCCCAGCGCAAAGCGGAAGGTGATCGACGACCGATCGGCGGCGGTCAGCGACTGAGTCATGTCGCGCAGTTGCGGCAGGGTGACTTCGACATCATCGGTCAGGATCGACGCCAGATACCGCAAGCCCTGTTCGTTGTTCGACTGGAACGAGATGCCCAGATCGACATAGCCTGCATCACTGACAACGGCCTGTGCCGCTGGCGTTTCAAGGAACTGCATCAGTCGGGTCAGCTGCGCAGGCGCTTCTTCGTTGTCGGAATAGGCATAAAGGCGACGGCTCAGCGGATATTCTTCGGTCTTGACGGTAAAGGGGGTCGCCTGCACCTGAATGCCGCAGACACCCCGCACCGCAAGGATCTTGGCGTCGCCCGCATCGGCAAGGCTGGTCACCCCGATCCCCAACGGGTCGGACGCGACCGCTTCGGCCAGTGCCGCATCGGTTTCGGTGCGCAGAATGTTTTCAGCCACGCGCAGACCGGCGGGTTGCATGACAAGCTGGTTGAACACGACGGCGGTGCCGCTGTCATCGTTGCGCCCATAGACGTTGATCTGGGCGGATGGACCACCGACCTCGGCCCAGTTCGTGACCTCACCGGCAAAGATACGGGCAAGATCGGCCTCGGAAATGGCGCGCACGGGGTTGGACAGCGACGTGATGGCGACCAGTGCGTCCAGCGCAAAAATCGTCTGCTGGCCTTCGGATGTTGGATCACCCTTGCCCGCATCGGCAAACGCCCGTGTTTCCGCATCCGACACAGCGCGCGTGGACACAGCCAAGGCGGCGTTGTCGGCGATCACGTCGCCAATGCCCTGGGTCGAGCCGATGGCAGCCAGCGTGATCGTCGCCGATTCGCGTTCAGCCTCGTCCAGCAGGCTCAGCGTTGTCAGATTGCCCGATTGTTCGGTGATGTTTGCAGCACCGCCCACATCAGCACTGAATGCGGTGATCAGATCGCTGAACACACCGTCGATCAGACCGGCAGAGCCCGCGATGGTAAAGCTTTCGGCGGATGTGTCGATTTCGGGACAAGCTTCGCCTTCGCAGGTCACCAGAAAGGCGTTCACTTCCAGCGAACCGAAAACTGTTCCCAGAACGTAGATCGAGCCGTCATAAGACAACAGTTCGCCCCTCAGGGTCAGTTCACCATCCAGACTGTTCAACGTGACGTCCTGCGCAGAAAGGGCCGTCGCAAGCGACAGGCAAACCCCAGTGCCAATCACGCGTGTCGCGCGCCACCGAGATAAAGACTGCTTCAGCATGAGGGTATACTCCTTTTTATATGTTGGGTCATGTTTGGGTGGAGAAAAAAGCCTCAAATGAGCCTAAATTGGTTCGTTTCTGCGGCGAGGTTCTATTTGTTTCCAAATGGTGCACGAACGCCACGAGGTTGCCATAGTCTGACGCGGTCCCTACATGGCTATGGCGGCATTGAAACTGTGGTTTTTTACGCTTTCGCCGCGTCCGTGACTGTTGCAGCCCCCATATGGCGCACCTATATACACGCCAACGTCGGGGCAGCGTTCGGCGCTGTGAGACGCATGTAACTGGCGCGGGTGCCGAAATGGGTTCGCGCTGCTCAAACCGCCTAAAGTAGAGGGATTTGAAAAATGGCCAAAGTGATTGGTATCGACCTTGGGACGACCAACTCCTGTATCGCGATCATGGACGGGTCAAAGCCCCGTGTGATCGAAAACGCCGAAGGCGCGCGCACGACGCCGTCGATTGTTGCGTTCACGGATGACGAACGCCTTGTCGGCCAGCCTGCGAAACGTCAGGCCGTCACCAACCCCGAAAACACGATTTTCGCCGTCAAGCGCCTGATCGGGCGCCGCTTTGACGATGCCGATCTTGCCAAGGACAAAAAGAACATGCCGTTCACCGTTGTCGACGGTGGCAATGGCGACGCTTGGGTGCAGGCGCGTGGCGAGAAGTATTCGCCCAGCCAGATTTCCGCGTTCATCCTCGGCAAGATGAAAGAAACCGCCGAAAGCTATCTTGGCGAAGAAGTGACGCAAGCCGTCATCACCGTGCCCGCCTATTTCAACGACGCCCAGCGTCAGGCCACCAAGGACGCCGGCAAGATCGCCGGACTTGAGGTGCTGCGCATCATCAACGAACCGACCGCTGCGGCGCTGGCTTACGGTCTGGACAAGAAAGAAAGCAAAACCATCGCGGTCTATGACCTTGGCGGCGGTACTTTCGACGTGACCATTCTGGAAATCGACGACGGCCTGTTCGAAGTGAAATCCACCAACGGGGATACGTTCCTGGGTGGCGAAGATTTCGACATGCGGATCGTGAACTACCTTGCCGACGAGTTCAAAAAAGAGAACGCCGTCGATCTGACCAAGGACAAGATGGCCCTGCAGCGTCTGAAGGAAGCCGCCGAAAAGGCCAAGATCGAGCTGTCCTCGTCGTCGAGCACCGAAATCAACCAGCCCTTCATCTCGATGGGGTCAAACGGTCAGCCGCTGCACATGGTCATGAAACTGACCCGCGCCAAGCTGGAAAGCCTTGTGGGTGATCTGATCAAGGCGTCGCTGAAGCCATGTCAGGCCGCGATCAAGGATGCGGGCCTGTCCACATCCGACATCGACGAAGTCGTGC
>DAISXL010000020.1:17768-21291 GCA_036825855.1 Yoonia sp. | reverse complement strand
GACAAGAAACTGCGCGTCTACGTAGTTCTGCGGATGGTCGATTCTTTTCTTGCGCGATACCAATTGCCTTGCCAAACATTAGGCGCACTCATGCGGGTTGCGTGAGGAACGAAAATCATCTGGGAGGAAGTTTCATGGACCGTCGGTCTTTTCTGAAGAATTCTGCGCTTGGCGGCTCTGCCGCCGCAGCGACAGCGCTTGCCGCCCCTGCCTATGCGCAGGGCAACCGGACGCTGACCTTTGTCACGACCTGGGGCCGCGGCCTTGCTGGCGTGCATGACAGCGCACAGTATTGCGCTGATATGATCACCGCGATGTCCGATGGTCAGTTGACCGTCGATCTGAAGGCCGCGGGCGAACTGGTCGGCGCGTTCGAAGTGTTCGACGCGGTCGCAGCCGGTCAGGCCGACATGTACCACGGCGTGGATTACTATTTCCTCGGCCAGCACCCTGCGTTCTCGTTCTTCTCACAGATCCCCTTCGGCATGACCTTCATGGAATACGCCAACTGGATCGACCACGAGGGCGGCAAGGAACTGGCTGACGAACTGTATTCGATCTTTGGCCTCAAGTCCTTCTCGGCCGGCAACACCGGCCCACAGTCGGGCGGCTGGTTCGCCAAGGAAATGAACGGCCCCGAAGATTTCCAGGGTCTGCGTTTCCGTATGCCCGGTCAGGGCGGTCAAGTGCTTGGCAAGCTCGGCGCATCGGTTCAGAACCTGCCGGGTGCCGAAGTGTACCAGGCGCTGGCCTCGGGTGCCATCGACGGGACCGAATGGATCGGGCCATGGGCAGACGAGACTGCCGGTTTCCAGGAAATCACCAAGTTCTACTACACCGCCGGTTTCCACGAGCCTGGGCCGAACCTGAACCTGGTCATGAACCTCGACGTTTACGAAAGCCTGACACCCGCGCAGCAATCGATCGTCGAAAACGCCAGCCGCGCCAGCAACATCTGGACGATGTCGCTGTTCATGGCCCGCAACTCGGCCGCGCTGTCGCGTCTGCAGGCCGGTGGCGTGCAGGTTCTGGAATTCGCGGACTCGATCTGGGATGCGTTCAGCACGGCCTCGGACGAAGTCGTTGCCGAAGGCATGAGCGATCCTATCTACGCGAAGTGCCACGATAGCTACTTCGCCTCGATGAGAAGCTCCGCCCAGTGGTCGAGCATTTCCGAAGGCGCCTATCTGGCGCAGCGCAACCGCCTGAAGGGCTAAGCGCAAGGCCGGTTTGTCCGGCCGGAAACGCCACGGGAAGGCCCGCGCGGGTGCTGCGGGCCTTCTTCGTATCGCGTCAGGAACGAACGGGGAAAGATCATGGGACTGGTGGACGCATGGGGCGGCAACGCCTTTGGCTGGGTCGCGGCGCATCTGATCGAGGCATTCTACAACATCGGTTTCGCGCTGCTGAACCCCGGCCTCTGGCTGGCATGGGTGCCGCATATCAACGGCCCGATGGAACCGGCCGCCAAGGAAGCGCTGGCGCGGTTCATCTATTACGGCGCCTCTGTCGAATTCTTCTTTGCCGTGCTGGTGATCTTTCTTGTGGTCACGATTGCGGGGCTGATCTTCAACCGCTTCATGTGGGGCTGCGTGCGCGTGCTGGAAGGCTTCGCCAACGGCGTCGGGCGGGTCGCGGCCTGGGCGGGGCTGTTGATGGTGCTGCAACAGATCGTCATCATCTTCCTGCAAGGCGTCTTTGCAGTATCGGACATCAGCATCGGTTTCGGGGTCACCTTCGAACGCCCGGTCAGTTGGTGGTCGGATGAATTGAAGCTTTACAACGCCATCGTGATTACGATGTGCGCCACCTATACATTCGTGCAGGGCGGCCATGTGCGGGTGGACCTTGTCTACTCCGCCATCAGCTACCGCGCCAAGCGGGTCATCGATATGTTCGGGTCGCTGTTTTTCATGGTGCCCGCCTCCATCGTGATCTGGCTGTATGGCTGGTTCTTCATGTGGCGGCATCTGGTGCTGCCCAACGCCTCGGCCTCGGATACGCTGGACCGGCTGGTCACCCGCTCGCAGGCGTTCCAGTGGAACATCGAGACGATCAGCACATCCGCCAACGGGTTCGACGCCTATTTCCTGTTCAAGATCCTGCTGCTGGTCTTCACCTTCATGGTGCTGGTGCAGGCGGTTGCATTTTTCTATCGGTCGTTCCTTGAATGGAAAGAAGGCGAAGCCAGCGAAGGCAAATATCTCGACAAGGACAAGCTGGGCGACGAGACCGCCGAACTTGTCGCTAAAATCCATTAACAGGACGGACTTATCATGCTTTTCGGCTTAGATGGCATCGAGATCGGCATCATCATCCTTTTCCTGACGCTATTCGCGGGTATCCTGTCGGGCTTTCCGGTGGCCTTTGCAATCAGCGGCGCGGCGGTAATCTCTTTCGCGATTATCGCAGCACTCGACAGTTCGGGCCTGCTGATCCACGCCGCCGTCGATGTGCGGTCCGACGCGTACCGCGCGCTGATCGCCGAAGGCGTGCGTCCGGACGCAATTTCCGTGTTCAGATACCCCGAACTGCCCCGTTTTGAAGCGCCCTTGTTCCCGCAGGGCTGGGAAACCGCGCTCGACCGGAACATCGGCTTCATGGTTAACCGGATCAACGAAAAGGTGCTGGCGGGCAATTCCATCGAGATCCTGCTCGCTGTGCTGATGTTCGTCATGATGGGCATCGTGCTGGAACGCTCGCGCATCGCCGATGAACTGCTGACCACGATGGCACGGGTGTTCGGCCCGCTGCCGGGCGGCCTTGCCGTGTCGATCGTGATCGTGGGCGCGTTTTTGGCCGCCTCAACGGGGATCGTCGGCGCAACGGTTGTGACGATGGGCCTCCTGGCTCTGCCGACCATGCTGAAAAACGGCTATTCGCCGCAACTGGCCACGGGCGTCATCGCGGCTTCGGGCACGTTGGGGCAGATCATTCCGCCGTCCATTGTGATCGTGCTTTTGGGCACGCTGGCAGGCGATCTTTACGCCACCGCACAGGAACAGCGCGCGCAGCTTGCCGGCTGCAACGACGCGCTGACCTTCCTTGGCGAACCGGCGGTCGTGTCTGTGGGCGCGCTGTTTCAGGCGGCCTTGCTGCCCGGCCTTCTGCTGGCCGTGCTTTATGCGCTGTACTCCTTTGTCTTTGCGGTGCTGAACCCGACCAAAGCGCCGGCCGTGCAAGTTACCGAAGGCACCGGCACCAAGACCGGCAGCCGCAAAGACAAGCTGACGTGGTTCCTTGCCGCGCCGGTGGGGATCATCGGTCTGGTCATCGGCCTTAATCAGGTTGGCGTTGTGGGCAGCCAGTCGGTGCTGGTTGGCAGCTTTACCGATGCCGGCGAATCCGCATCGCTGCGCACCCGCGTCAGCCCCGAATGTGCGGTCAGCATGATCGCCCTGCATGGCCAAGAGGCGTGGGATACCGCCGTCGCCGAACAGGCCGAGATCGACGCCGCAGGCGGCGTGACCCAGGCGCGGCAACTCTCGCCCGAGGAACGTGCCGAACTGGTCGCGCAGCGCGC
>DAISXL010000020.1:14136-17668 GCA_036825855.1 Yoonia sp. | reverse complement strand
GTGATCTTTCCGCCTCTGGTGCTGATCGTGGCGGTGCTGGGGTCGATCCTTGGCGGGATCACCAACCCGACACCGGCGGCAGCGTTGGGTGCGGGTGGCGCGATCCTGCTGGCCGCCTATCGCAAGCGCAAGGATCAGGGGCGGTCCGGCCGGATCGTGTTGCTGACAGCGGCGGCCATCGTGCTGATGCTGGTCGTGGGCTACAATTTCGACATGCGCATGGGCCGCGAAGTTGTTCCGCTTGAAGACCGGATCGCCTTCCTAATCGCCTTCGGCGCGTTCCTCTACGCGATGTTCGGTATCTTGTGGTCCTGCTGGGTCTTGCTGACGGGGGGCGTTCTGTCGCCCGTCATGCGCGAAACTGCCAAGGTCACAGCGATGGTCTTTGCCATCCTGATCGGGTCGCAACTGCTGAACCTCGTGTTGATCTCGTTCGGGGGCGAACATTACATCCAGCAGTTCCTGCGGTCCTTCGACAACGAATGGCAGGTGTTCCTGCTGGTCATGCTGGTGCTGTTCATCCTTGGCTTCGTGCTCGATTTCCTCGAGATCATCTATATCGTGATCCCGATTGTCGGCCCGGTCATCTATGGCGGCACGTTTGATCCCAAATGGGTGACGATCATGATCGCGGTGAACCTGCAAACCTCGTTCCTGACGCCGCCTTTCGGGTTCGCGCTGTTCTATCTGCGCGGCGTGGCACCAAAATCGATCACGACAGGCCAGATCTATCGCGGCGTGCTGCCCTTCATCGGCATCCAGATCGGCGCCTTGCTGATCCTGGCCTTCTTCCCGTGGGTTGTGACGATCCTGCCCAACCTTCTGGGCTAAAGCGAAAGGGGCGGTGCCTGTGCACCGCCCCTTTTTCGTTCAACTGCGCCCGTCAGGCAGCGTGATCCGTGCCACCTGTTCGGCAATCGGTTCGGTCGATAGCGGATGCACCGCCGTATCGAAACTCTCGGGCGAGGTCAGGCGCGACCAGACACCGTCACGGAACACCTCCAGCCCCGCGAATTTCGCCTTGTAGCCCATCTTGGGGCTGCCGGGCACCCAATAGCCCAGATAGACATAGGGCAGTTCCAGTTCCTGCGCGATCCGGATGTGGTCGAGGATGATATAGGTTCCCAGCGACAACCGCTCCAGCGTGGGATCAAAGAAGGAATAGACCATCGACAGCCCGTCATCGAGGATATCGGTCAGGCACACCGCCTGCAGGACGCCCGCATCGGTATATTCGATCAGCCGCGACCGGATCGGCGTTTCTTCGACCATGGCGGCGAATTCGAACATGTCCATATCCGCCATCCCGCCCGTCGCATGGCGGCTGTCAAGATAGGCGCGGAACAGGTCGTATTGTTCCTCGGTGGCCCAAGGCGATGTGGCGCGGCGGTGCAGATGGCGGGCGCGGGCGGCCACACGGCGCTGGCTGCGCGACGGCGTGAAAGCCGCGACATTGATGCGCGCCGACATGCAGGCCGAACATTCCGCGCAGGACGGCCGGTAAAGCACGTTCTGCGACCGGCGAAACCCTTGTTTTGACAGGGAATCATTCAGCTTTGCCGCATTGTCGCCTTGCAGGGCGGTGAACAGCTTGCGTTCCATCCGGCCCGCCAGATACGGGCAGGGTTGCGGCGCCGTCACATAAAACTGCGGGGCGATGGGAAGAGTGTGACGCATGTATGAACCCAAATGGTTTCACGAAGCTTAACAATCGAACCGAGGCGCGCCAAGCCCCCTGTGAGGAGCGGCGTTAATCCGCGCCGATCCATGCAAAACGGCCCGCGGATGCGGGCCGTTGCGCAGCGTCCAAAGGTGGTTCAGGCCTCGGATGCGTCGGGGGTCATGTCGGATTTGGCAGCCGCCTTGCGGTCGCGGTCGTTCATGAACTGGTCGAATTCGGCCTTGTCCTTGGCATCGCGCAGACGCTTGAGGAACGCCTCGAACGAATGCTGTTCGTCTTCCAGACGGCGGATCGTTTCGTCGCGATAGGCGTCAAAGGCCGCGTTGCCGCTCGACTTGGTCATCGGCGTGGTCCAACCGGATTTTTTGCACGACGTCCGCGCAAACATACCCTTGCCCCAAAGCATATAGGCAAGAATGGCAAGGCCGACGGGCCAGAAGACGATAAAGCCAAGCACCATCGCGGCGATCCAGGCGCCTTTGCCGCGTGCATCAAGCCAGGCCTCGGTACGGGCAAAAAAACCGGGGCGGGTGTCGTAAGTCATGGCCGTGTTTGTGGTCATCATGCTCTCCTTCAAGGCAGCAGGGTTGATGTGAATGCGTTTCACATCCCCGATATCGGAACCCATGCCGCGCATTGCAAGAGGTGATGTGAAGGTTTTTTACATTACCGTAAATCAGGCAATGAAATCAGCAACCTGCGCACCGGAGATCTGCAACAGTTGCTGCGGATCAATCGGGAAAACATGCCGTGGCGTCCCCGCAGCCGCCCAGATCTGTCCAAAATCCAGCAGACGGGCGTCGAAAAAGGCGCGCGGCGGCGTCAGATGTCCGATGGGCGCGACCCCGCCGATGGCAAAGCCTGTCTGCGCGCGGATGAGCGCCGCATCCGCCTTGGCCAAAGGCTCGCCCGCGACAGCGCTTGCCTTGGCGGCATCCACCTGATTGCCGCCCGCCGTGATGAACAGGATCGCATGTCCGCTGTCCTGCCCTGCAAAGATCACCGATTTCGCGATCTGGTCCAGCGCGCAGCCTGCCGCATCGGCAGCCTGCTGGGCCGTGCGGGTCTGGTCACCCATTTCCAGCGGGGTGATCCGCACCCCGTGATCTTCCAGCGCGCGGATGACGCGGGCAAGGCTTTTGCTCATGCGTGACACTCCATTTGCGTGCAGATTAACCCGGCCTTGGCGATTGACCAGCCCCCTGCAAGCACCCAATGTGCCGGGCATGAGCATTGCCCGTCGCATAACCCGTTGCCCCCGCCCGTATGACGCCGCCCTTGGCGCGGATATCCTGAACCAATTGCCGGGCTTTGCGCCTGACATCAGCGATTTGCTGGCCGGAACCGCCGGGTGCAGCCCCTATCTGGCTGGGCTGATGACGCGCGAACGCGACTGGCTGCCGCAGGCCGTGGAAAACCCCGAAGGCGCCGTGGACAGCCTGATGGCAGAACTGGAGACAATCACGCTCGACGCGCTGCCCGTCCATCTGCGGCAGATGAAACGGCGCATCGCGCTGGTCGCCGCACTGGCCGATCTGGGCGGTGTCTGGCCGCTCGAAACCGTGACCGGCACGCTGACCCGCTTTGCCGATGCCGCTGTCGCCGCCTGCATCACGCGGCTGGTTGCGGCCGAGGTCGCGCGCGGCAAACTGCCCGAAGGCGCGCCGCAGGACGCTGCTGGCATGGTCGTGCTGGCCATGGGCAAGATGGGCGCGCATGAGCTCAACTATTCCTCCGACATCGACCTGATCTGCCTGTTCGACGACAGCCGTTTCGCCCCCGATGACGTCTACGAGGCGCGCACGGCCTTTATCCGCGTCACCCGCCGGATGACCGCGATCCTGTCCGAGG
>DAISXL010000020.1:0-14036 GCA_036825855.1 Yoonia sp. | reverse complement strand
ATCCGCGAGATCGAGTTTTTCACCCAGACCCGCCAGTTGATCGCGGGCGGGCGCGATTCCGCGCTGCGCCTGCGCGGCACGGGTGAAGGGCTGCATGCGCTGGCGGGGGCCGGCTGGATCGGGGCGGATGTGGCCGACACGCTGCTGGATCACTACCGCCACCACCGCGAGGTTGAACACCGCGTCCAGATGTTCGCCGATGCGCAGACCCATCATCTGCCGCAAGATCGGGCGGGGTTTGACCGGCTGGCGGCCTTCATGGGGCGCGATGTCACGGAATTGCGCCAGGACCTGACCCGCCGTCTGGCCGAAGTGCATGAGCTGACCGAAGGATTCTTTGCCCCCGACGCCAAACCCAAGCCCCAGATCACTTGGGGGCAGGATGTGGTGGCGCGCTGGCAAGGCTATCCCGCGCTGCGATCCCCCCGCGCGACCGAGATTTTCGACCGCCTGATCCCCCAGATCATGGCCAGCCTGCAAGAGGCCGCGCGCCCGGACGAAGCCCTTGCCCAGTTCGACGGCTTTCTGGCGGGCCTGCCTGCGGGAGTGCAGCTTTTCTCGCTGTTCGAGGCCAATCCGCAACTGACCCGGCTGATCGTGGACATCGCGGCGACGGCACCCGCGCTGGCGCAATATCTGTCGCGCAATGCCGCCGTGCTTGATGCAGTCATCGGCGGCGCGTTCTTCAACCCCTGGCCCGGAATGGCCGCGCTGCGCGACCAGTTGGGCGCGGTGCTTGCCACCCATCCCGATTACGAAAGCCAGCTGATCGCGGCGCGCACATGGGCGCGCGAATGGCATTTCCGGATCGGCGTGCATCACCTGCGCGGGCTGATCGACGCAGGCACCAGCGGCGCGCAATATGCCGATCTGGCCGAGGCGGTGATCGCCGCACTCTGGCCGGTGATCATGGCGGAATTCGCGCGCAAACACGGGCCGCCTCCGGGGCGGGGTGGGGCCGTTGTCGCGATGGGCTCGCTGGGGGCGGCGCGGCTGAATGCGGGGTCCGACCTTGACCTGATCGTGATCTACGACCCCGATGGTGTTGAAACATCCGACGGACCACGCCCGCTGGCGACGCGGGCCTATTTCGCGCGGCTGACGCAGGCGCTGATCACGGCCCTTGCCGCCAATATGTCCGCAGGTCGGCTCTATGAGGTGGACATGCGGCTGCGCCCCTCGGGGCGGCAGGGGCCGGTCGCCACATCGCTGGATGCCTTCATCGATTACCAGAATACCGAAGCCTGGACCTGGGAACATCTGGCGCTGACCCGCGCCCGCCCGATCACCGGCGACGCCGGGTTGTGCGCCGCGATCGAGGCCTTCCGCCGCGATCTGCTTGTGCGCAAAGGGCAGGGGGCCAGCGTGGTCGCCGATGTCGCCGACATGCGCGCGCGTCTGGCCGAGGCCAAGGGACAGGGCGACGCCTGGGACGCCAAGACAGGGCCGGGGCGGTTGCAGGATATCGAGCTTTGCGCGCAGACCGCAGGCCTGATCGCGGGCAGCCCCGCGCGTGATGTGGATGCGCAATTGCACGCGGGGGTTGCGGCAGGCTGGCTGGATGACGCCGATGCGCAGGTTCTGGGCGAGGCTGCGCGCCTGTTCTGGCAGGTGCAGGCGGCGGTCCGGCTCTTGACAGGGGGGGCACTTGACCCCGATGCTTTGGGCGAGGGGGCAAGGCGGATGATCCTGCGCGAAACCGATACCCCCGATCTGGACGCGCTTTTGGTGCGAATGACGGGGTTGCACAAGGCAGCCGACACCGTCATCAGCCGCAGATTGGACGGACCCCGATGAAGGGCGACCTGCACGACCCCACGGCGCTGATCCGCGAAGCTTACCTGATTGACGGCATCACAGAGGCCGAATGCCGCACGATATTCCTTGACTGGGTGCTGGGCCTGCCGGACGGGCAGGATGTGGCAATAGCGGTTGACGTCATGATCGCGCGGCACGGTGCAGCAGCTCCCGACCACCCGATGACGCGCACGCTGACCAATGCCTTGCAGACAGCCGCTGCGCCGCGGCGGCGGGGCGGGCGCGCGGCGCGACGGGCAGCGCCGGGGACCGCAGGCTAGAAATCCGTCCATGCATCGGCCTTTGGGACAGGTGCAACCTTGGCCTGCGCGGCTGTCGCCGTGTGGGTGCGCAGGATCGCCGCCTCAAGAGGCGCCATCGCCAATGTGGTCACTGCGGGGGCCTCTGCCTGACGGATCGTGAACCGTCCGATCAGGTCGGTCAATGTACGCGCGGCCTGGGCAAGGGTCGCGCTGCGCGCCAGCGTGTCCTGTACCATGGCGGCATTGCGCTGCGTGGCCTGGTCCAGCGCGTTCACCCCGATATTCATTTCCGACAAGGCGACGGACTGGTCCTGCGCGCTGGTCGCGATCCTTGCTGTCATCTCGGCAATGTCGTTGACCTTCCCGATGATGTCCTGCAAGGCGGTCCCGGCCTCGTCGACCAAGCCAGACCCGCGGGTGACATGGGTGCCGCTGCGCGCGATCAGGGCCGCGATTTCATGGGCGGCGCCAGCGGATCGCTGCGCCAGCGCGCGGACTTCGGCGGCAACCACTGCAAAGCCGCGCCCTGGTTCGCCCGCCCGCGCGGCTTCGATCCCTGCGTTCAAAGCAAGCAGGTTGGTCTGGAACGCGATGTCGTCGATGACCCCGATCACCTGCGCCATATGGGCCGATGACGAGGCGATTTCCGTCATGGCCGCGACCGCCTGCACGACGACATCGGTATTGCCGCGGGCCTGCTCTCGGGCGGTGGCGACCGATTTTTCGACCGACAGCGCCTGTGCGGCGGCGGACCGCACGCTGGCGGTCAATTCGTCCAGCGCAGCGGCGGTCTGTTCGAGAGTTGCAGCCTGGTTTTCCGTGCGCTGCGACAGGTCGGTCGAGGCTGTTGCCGTCTGATGCGCCGCACCTTCGATCAGGGCTGTGGCGCTTGCAACCTGACCGATCACATCGTCAAGCGCGCGGACAGCGGCGTTGAAGTTGTGGCGCAAATCTTCGTATTCCGGCGCAAAGGCGTGGTCGACCTGCACGGTCAGATCACCCTGCGCCAACCCCGCAAGCTTGGCTTGCAGCGTATCGACCACATCCTGTTGCGCGCGCTGCATCGCCTGCCGTTCGGCATCGGCCTGATGCCGGGCAATCTGTGCCGCGCGAAACACCTCCAGCGCGCGGGCCATGCGCCCAAGGTCATGCGCCTCGGCCGTCCCCGCGATCGTGATGGCATTGTCGCCCGCCGCAAGCTGGTCGGTCGTATCGGCAAGACGGCCGATCGCGCGGGTGATCGACCGGCCGACCGTGACGGCGGCAAGCCCCGCAATCAGCACCGCCAGCACACCGGCAACCAGCACGACAGCCCGCAGATCGCCCAGGATGCGACGGCCCGCCGCGCGATTGGCCTCTTCGACCCTCAGGATCGACTGGAACATCACGTCAAGCCGGTCCAGCACCGTTTGCGCCAACGGGCCAAGTTGCGCCATTTCAATGGTATTGGCAGCGGCAGTGCTGTCGTCGAATCGGTCAAACCCTGCCTGCAATGCGGGCAGCCCATCATGCAACGTCTTGATTCGCTGTTGCGTGAACGCGCCGCCGCCGGCCTGACCAAGGGTCGTCATGGTGCCGTCGAAGTCTGCCAAGGCTGTCTGTGCGGCGTCGATCTCGTCTTGGCTGCGCGTCGCAAAGGCACTGTCCATCCGCAACGTTGCGGCGCCAAGCGCCTGTTGCGCCGCATCCGCCGCGATCACCAGCGGCGGAAGACCGGAGGTGCTGACCGCATTGACGAGAGAGGCAAGGTCGCGGCGCAGCAGCTCTGCCTGTTCTGCCGCCTCTGCCCGGGCTGTGGCGGCGGCGTCGCGCAAGGCGACGATCTGCAGAAAAGCCCCCTGAAAGTCGCGCACCAGCGCCAGCAAGGCCGCGATTTCGGCGCCTTCGACCGTCGTGGGCGGGAAGGCGTCGGTGATCGTCGTGTCATCGAGGATCGTGGCGATATTCCGGGTGACGACACTGGCCATCTGGTCCGACTGGTTTGTGCCATAGGCAGTCGCCGCGACATTGGCGGCATAGATGTTCTGGATGAACCGGCTTGTCGCGGTGTTTTGCAGCGCCGCACCTGTGTTTTCGGCAAAGCCCGCCTGCAACCGGGTCACGCTGGTATAGGAAAACAGGGCCAACCCGAGGATCAGCGTCGTCAGGATCAGAAATCCGCCGTTGATACGCCGCGCCACTGACCATCGATCAAGCATCCAGATATCCCCATGCCGTTCGTCACGGGGGATAAAGGACAAGTCCTAAGGCTTGGTGAAGCCGCCTAGCTGCGGGGCAGGGCCGCGGCCTCGGCGGCAAGGGCGGTGATGGCGGCCCAGTCGCCCGCCTGGATCAGATCCTTGGGCGCGACCCATGACCCGCCAACGCAAAGCGTGTTCGACAGCGCCAGATAGGCGGGCGCGTTCTGCAGGGTCACGCCGCCCGTGGGGCAGAATTTGACCTGCGGGATCGGGGCACCGATGGCCTTGAGCGCGGCCGCCCCGCCATTGGCCTCGGCCGGAAAGAATTTCTGCACGAAATAGCCGCGTTCGAGCAGGCGCATCGCCTCGGATGCGGTGGCGGCACCGGGCAAAAGCGGCAGGTCATTGGCCTCGCAAGCGTCCAGCAGGCGGTCGGTTGCCCCGGGAGCGACGCCGAATGTGGCCCCTGCGGCCTTGGCATTTTCGACGTCTTTGGGGGTCAGCAAGGTGCCCGCGCCCACATGCCCGCCTGCCACCGTCGCCATTTCACGGATCACGTCAAGGGCGGCAGGTGTGCGCAAGGTGACTTCCAGCGCGGGCAGGCCGCCTGCGACAAGCGCGCGCGCAAGATCGGCGGCGGTGCTGGCATCCTCGATCACCAGAACGGGGATGACAGGGGCAAGAAGGCAGATTTTCATCGCGGCGGCGGAAGCATCCTGAGGGGTCATGTCCAGTCTTTCTGTCGGTATGGCCGGAGGACCTGCGCTGCCTCCGGCGGGAGTATTTTTGGAAAAAAGAAGTGGAGGGCGTCAGACGACGACGCCCGCCCCGTCGGCTGATGGTCCCACGCTGCGGCGGAAGATTTCGAACAATTCGCGCCCGACGCCGGTGCCGTTGCCGGTCAGATCGGCGGGGGCGGGGCTGCGGGTCGCAAGGTCCACGCCCAGCACTTCGATCGTGCCTTGGGTGGCGTCCAGACGGATCACGTCGCCGTCGCGGATCAGGCTGATCGGGCCGCCGTCCGCCGCCTCGGGCGAGACATGGATGGCCGATGGCACCTTGCCCGAGGCGCCCGACATGCGCCCGTCGGTGACAAGTGCGACCTTGAGCCCGCGGTCCTGCAGGACGGCCAGCACCGGCGTGAGGCTGTGCAATTCGGGCATGCCGTTCGATTTCGGTCCCTGGAACCGCACCACAACCACGGTGTCACTGGTGAATTCACCGGCCTTGAAGGCCTCTTTCACCGCCTCCTGCGTGTGGAAGATCCGCGCGGGGGCTTCGATGATGTGCCGTTCAGTGGCGACGGCCGATGTCTTGATCACGCCGCGCCCGAGATTGCCGGTCAGCTGGATCAACCCGCCCGATTTCTGGAAAGGGTCAGAGGCCGGGCGCAGGATCTTGTCATTGGCGGAGGATTTCGGCCCCTCGGCATAGGTCACGGCCGTGCCCGCCAGTTTAGGTTCGCGCGTGTAATGTTCCAGCCCCTTGCCTGCGATGGTCGTGGTGTCGTCGTGCAGCAGCCCCGCATCCAGCAATTGCCCGATCATATAGGCCAGACCGCCTGCGGCGTGGAAATGGTTCACATCGGCCAGCCCGTTGGGATAGACCTTGGCCATCAGCGGCGTGACCGAGGAAATATCGCTGAAATCCTGCAGATCGAGGATCACGCCCGCCGCGCGCGCCATGGCGGGCAGGTGGATCACCAGATTGGTGGACCCGCCGGTCGCCATCAGCCCGACCAGCCCGTTGACGAAGGCGCGTTCATCCAGCACGTCGCAGACGGGGGTATAGGCATTGCCAAGCGCGCTGATCGCCAGCGCGCGTTCGGTCGCGGCCACTGTCAGCGCCTCGCGCAGGGGGGTGCCCGGATTGACGAAGGACGCGCCCGGCATGTGCAGGCCCATGAACTCCATCAGCATCTGGTTGGTATTGGCGGTGCCGTAAAAGGTGCAGGTGCCCGGCCCGTGATAGCTTGCCATCTCGGCGGCCATCAGCGCCTCGCGCCCGACTTCACCTGCGGCGAATTGCTGGCGCACCTTGGCCTTTTCGTCATTAGGCAGGCCCGAGACCATCGGCCCCGCTGGCACAAAGACGCCTGGGATATAGCCGAAAGTGGCGGCGGCGATCACGAGGCCTGGGACGATCTTGTCGCAGACACCTAGATAGATCGCGGAATCGAACACGTTGTGCGACAGCCCCACCCCTGCGGCAAGCGCGATCACGTCGCGCGAAAACAGCGACAGTTCCATGCCGGTCTGTCCTTGGGTCACACCGTCGCACATGGCGGGCACGCCACCTGCGACCTGTGCTGTGCCACCGGCGGCACGGGCGGCGGCGCGGATCTTGTCGGGATAGGTCTCGAACGGCTGATGCGCGGACAGCATGTCGTTATAGGCGGTAATGATCCCGATATTGCCTGTCGTCGTGGCGGTCAGCGCGTCCTTGTCGGCGCCCATCGCGGCATAGGCATGGGCCTGATTGCCACAGGTCAGATGCGCGCGGCGCGGCCCTTCGGCGGCGGCGCGTGCCATTGTGTCCATATAGCGGCGGCGCGGCCCTTCGGAGCGGGCGCGGATACGGTCGGTCACGGCGGCGATGGTCGGATGAAGCGGCATTCTGGTTCCCTCTTTCACGTGCCGCGAGCCTATCAGATCGTGTTAGCGCTAACAAGGGCGGGGCTGTCCCAACCTGTCCTTTGTGCTGCCTTAACAGTGCCACATCGCTGTGCTAGGCAACCCCCGGAGAGTGAATGTGTGCGAGGAAGCGGTCATGTTGCGCAGGGTTTTCGGTTTGGTGTTGGTGTTGGGGGCGTTGGCTGCCTGTGCGCCGGTGATGTTGCCGCAAGGCGATCCGCGTCCCGATGTGGAACGCAATTATCGCCTTGTCGGTCTGCAATTCGCGGCACTGCCCGATTTGCGGGTATCCGAGGCGAACAACTATTACCCGCAGGCCGATATCGTCTGGCGCGGTGATCCGGTCGGTGACCGTATCGCACAGATCGAGGCGCTTTTCACCGAGGCCGCACGCCGCAACATGTCGCAGGATATCAAGAACAGCGACCGGCGCGTGGTGTTGGACGTGACGTTGGTCCGGTTTCACGGGCTGACCCGTCGCACCCAGTTTTCCACCGGCGGTGTCTACAACATCATCTTCGACCTCGCGATCCGCGATGCCGGAACCGGCGCCGTGATTGAACCTGCACGCCGAGTGGTCGCCAATCTGGATGCCTGGGGCGGCAATACCAATGCCCAGCTGGAAGAACAGGGCATCACCCAGAAAATCCGCGTGACCGATTTCCTGACCACGGTGCTGGCTGACCAATTGCGCTGACCTTTCGATCGGGGCTTTTCACGGAAGGCCCCGTTCGCTAGTGACAGCGGATGACACAGCAAGATGCCACCGACCGCGCCACCGTGCGCCTCATCCCCAAAGCCGAAGCGCGGGCGATCCGCCACGGCTTTCCTTGGGTTTACGCCAATGAACTGGTGACCGACCGGCGCACGCGCGGTCTGCCTGCGGGCAGTATCGCGCTCTTGGAGGATGCCAACCGTGTCCCGATGGGTGTGGTTGCGGTCAATCCCGCGTCCAAGATCATCTGCCGGATGCTGGACCAGAACCCCGAGGCGGTGATTGACCAGACGTGGTTCGCCGCGAAAATCAGCCGCGCGCTGGCGCATCGCGCGCGGCTCTACCCTGATCCGTTCTACCGCCTGATCCATGCCGAGGCGGACGGCCTGCCCGGTGTCATCATCGACCGTTTCGGCGAGATCGCCGTGGTCCAGCCCAATGCGGCCTGGGCCGATGTGCTGATCGCCCCCTTGGTCGCGGCCTTGCAAGAGGTGACGGGTGTCACCACCGTCGTCATGAACGGCACCGGGCGGACTCGCGCGCTCGAAGGTCTGGACGAGCGGATGGATGTGCTGGCAGGCAAGGCCCCCACAGCCCCCGTGCCGGTGCCGATGAACGGGGCCACCTATCTGGCCGATATCATGGGCGGGCAGAAAACCGGCCTGTTCTTTGACCAACGGCCCAACCATGCCTTTGCCGCAGGGCTGTCGCAGGGCGCGCGCGTGCTCGATGTCTTCGCCCATGTCGGCGGCTTCGGGCTTGCGGCCTTGGCGCAGGGTGCTGCCTCGGTACTGGCGGTGGATGGCTCTGCCCCAGCACTTGAGCTTGCCGAACAGGGGGCCGCCGCCATGGGCGTGGCCGACCGTTTCACAACTCGCAAAGGCGATGCGTTCGATGTGCTGACCGCGCTGGCCGAGGAAGGCGCGCAATTCGACGTCGTGATCTGCGACCCGCCCGCCTTTGCGCCGGGCAAACAGGCGCTGGAAGCGGGCTTGCGCGCTTACGAACGTGTCGCGCGGCTGGCGGCGCCCTTGGTGGCACCCGACGGCTATCTGGGCCTCTGTTCCTGCTCGCATGCCGTGGACCTGACCAAATTCCGCAACGCATCCGCGCGCGGGATCGGGCGGGCAGGGCGGCGCGGGCAGATCATCCACACCGGATTTGCCGGACCCGACCATCCGCTGATGCCGCATCTGGCCGAAAGCGGCTATCTCAAGGCCGTTTTCTTCCGCCTATGAAAGTGCTGATCGACGCCTGCGTGCTTTATCCCACTGTGATGCGGGAAATGGTGCTGGGTGTCGCGGCCAAAGGCCTGTTCGCGCCGCGCTGGTCAGCCCGTGTGCTGGAAGAATGGGCGCGCGCGGCAGGCAAGCTCGGCCCCGCCGAGGAAGTCTGGGCGCGGGGCGAGATTGCCACGCTTGCCGCGACCTTCCCCGATGCGCTGATCCGCTATGATGCGGGCATCGAACGGCGGTTCTGGCTGCCTGATCCCGCTGACATCCACGTCCTCGCGGCCGCTGTCGCAGGGTCCTGCGATGCGATCCTGACGATGAACGCCAAGGATTTCCCCCGCAACATTCTGGACGAAGAAGGCCTGCATCGTCTGGACCCCGACAATTTCCTGCTGGATTTGTGGCGCGATGCGCCGCAGGATGTGAGCACTGTCGCAGCTTCCGTGCTGGCCGAGGCGCGGCGGCTGTCGGGGCAGGACTGGACCCTGCGCGCGCTGATGAAAAAGGCGCGTCTGCCACGCTTCGGCAAGGCTTTGACGGCGGAGTAGGCGATGATGATCACGCAGGTTGCGGATTATTTCGACAATGGCTGCGGGCGCTGCGACAGGTTCGCCACCGACGATTGCGCCGCACGTCTGTGGCAACCGGGCCTGCGCGCCTTGCGCGATCTCTGCCTTGCCGCGGGGCTGGTTGAGGTGGTGAAATGGGGCCATCCTTGCTACATGCACCACGGGCGCAACATCGCCATCATCGGTGCGACGCGGGCGGGACTCCGGCTCACGTTCTTCAACGCCGCCCTGATGCGCGACCCTGACGGCGTCTTGCGAAAACAGGGGCCGAACACGCGCCACCCCGACATGATCGCGCTGGCGACGCCCGATGACGTCGCGCGTCTGGCCCCCGTCATCACCGCCTATCTGGCCGAGGCTGCGGGCTATGCCGCGGCAGGGATCACCCCAGCCAAAGACAACACGCCGCTGGACCTGCCCGACGCTTTGGTGACAGCGCTCGATGACGATCCGGAACTGGCCGAGGCCTTTGCCGCGCTGACACCGGGGCGGCAGAAAAGCTATGTGCTGATGGTCAACGGTGCCAAGGCGCTGGACACCCAACTGTCACGCATCGCCAAGGCGCGCGACAAGATCCTTGCAGGCAAAGGCGCGCTCGACCGCTAGGGCGCCTGCCACTTCGTCTCGTTCGCCTCGATCGCGGCGATCCGCTGCGGCGTCTTGGGGTGGCTCAGCATCCATGCAGGCGTCGCTGCCCCATGCGCACCTGTCAATGTATCGAGCTTGGCAAACAGCGATTTCTGCGGCCCGGTCCCGATCCCCGCCTTGACCAGCAGGGCCGAAGCATAGGCATCAGCCTCGAATTCGTCATCGCGCGACAGGCGCGCCGCGATCAGGCTGATCAGCGCCGTGGCAATCCATGGCCCGATCCCGGGCAGAAAACGGTTGAAGATCATCGCCAGCGCCGTGCGCATCGCGTTCTGCGCGGAAAAATCGATCATCCGGCGGCGCGAATGGCCCAGCGCTACATGGCCCAACTCATGCGCGATCACGCTGGCCATCTCGTCGGCACTGACCTCGCCCGCGCGGTATTTGTTGAAAAATCCGCGCGTGATGAAGATGCGCCCGTCAGGGGCGGCCAGCCCGTTGACCTGCGGGATCTCGTAGATATGCACGCGGATCCGCTCGATCCCAAGCGCCTTGGCCATCCGGTCCATCAGCACCTTCAGGATCGGATCGGCCAGCTCGGTCGACTTGTCGTCCAGCTCGCGCGACGTGCGCCAGACGGAAAAGCGAAACATCGCGTAACCGTAGACCAGCGCAAGAATGATCGGCGTGAATTTCAGCATACCCCGGATATGGGGCGCGTGACGCAAAATGCCAATGGCGCGCTGTGTCGCGCCCCCAACTTCTTTTTTCCAAAAATACTCCCGCGCAGCGCGCCAAGAGTTTTTTACCCCGCCAGCGCCTTCATGCCGCGGGTGATCCCGTCAAGCGTCATCGGCACCATGCGGTCCGCGCCGAAAATGTCGCGGATCATCCCGATGGATTGCGTATAAGGCCAATAGCGCTCCTCGACCGGATTGATCCAAAGCGCATCGCGCCACTGGTCGCGTGCGCGCGCCAACCAGACGGCCCCCGCTTCGGCGTTCATATGCTCATTCGCCCCGCCCGGATAGGCGATCTCGTAAGGCGACATGCTGGCGTCACCCACAAAGATGCATTTGTAATCAGGCCCGTAGGTATGCAGCACGTCCCATGTCGGCGTCTGCGCATCCCAGCGGCGGCGGTTGTCCTTCCACACACCTTCGTAAAGGCAGTTGTGGAAATAGAAGTGCTGGAAATGCTTGAATTCCGATTTGGCGGCGCTGAACAATTCCTCGACCACCTTCACATGCGGGTCCATCGACCCCCCGATGTCGAGAAACAGCAGCACCTTGACCGCATTGCGCCGTTCGGGGCGCGTTTTCACGTCCAGATAACCGTGTTCCGCCGTCGCGCGGATCGTGCCTTGCAGGTCCAGTTCCTCCGCCGCCCCATCGCGCGCCCAGCGACGCAGGCGTTTGAGTGCCACCTTGATATTGCGCGTCCCCAAGGCCACGTCATCATCCAGATTGCGGAATTCGCGCTTGTCCCAGACCTTGACCGCGCGCTGGTGGCGGCTTGCGTCCTGCCCGATCCGCACGCCTTCGGGGTTGTAGCCATAGGCGCCGAAAGGCGATGTTCCCGCCGTGCCGATCCATTTGCTGCCGCCCTGATGGCGGCCTTTCTGCTCGGCCAGCCGCTGTTTGAGCGTCTCCATCAGCGTGTCGAACCCGCCAAGGGCCGCGATCTCGGCTTTTTCGGCCTCGGTCAGGTGTTTTTCGGCCAGCTTTTCCAGCCAGCCTGCGGGCAGGTCGATGGCGTTCAGCACCGCCTCGGCAGGGATCGCCTCCAGCCCTTGGAACGTCGCGGCAAAGGCGCGGTCGAAGCGGTCCAGATGGCGTTCGTCCTTGACCATGACCGTGCGGGCCAGAAAATAGAAGGCCTCGACGTCATAGGTCGCAAGTCCCGCCTGCATCCCTTCCAGAAACGAAAGGAATTCGCGCAAGGAGACCGGGACCCCGGATTTGCGCAGAGTGTCGAAGAAGGGCAGGAACATCGGACTAGATCATGCTGCGTTCGATCACGATCAGCACAAACAGGCCGATGATGCCGAAGAGGATCGCGAAACTTGCGCCCCATTGCAGCATGTCAAGGCCCTTGCCGCCGTTCGAGCGCGCGCGCCATGCCCCGACAGCGCCTCCGATCAGCAGCCCGGCAAGTGGATAGATCATCTTGATACCTTTCTAACTTGGCGGACGCGGCAGGCTGGCGATCTCGTTGAGACGCGCAATCACCTCGTCCCGGCTTCCGAACCCGTATAACCCCCATCCCAGACTGTCCAGCCGCAGCGCCATCGCAGCCTCGGTCTGGCCCTGCAGGTCCAGCGCCTCGGCGCGGAACATCATCAACAGCGCCAGAAGGGCCGCGTTTTCATGCTGGCGCGCGGTCTCGATGGCGGGGCCGGTCACGCGCAACATCGTATCCGCATCCCGCGCGATCAGGGCAAAGGCCGCCAGCTGCACCGCAACATGGGCGTCATGAATGCGCAGGCTTTCGTCCCCGCCATAGGCCCGCCCTGCGGCGACAAACGCCCCCAGCGCCAGCGACGGATCATTGCCCACCTGCAACCGCCCGAACGCATAGTTTGCAAAACCCGCCCGCGCGCCGGTCCAGCCGCGCGCCTGCCCGATCGCCACGGCGCGCGCCGCCTCTTGCCGGCGCAGCGCGGGTGTCGCCCCGCCCCCCAGCGCCACGGTCATGGCCCCGATCCAGTCGCGCGTCGTCAAGGACACCTGCTGCCCGCCCGCGCGTTCACCCGCAGGGTTCACCCGGGCAAGGATCCGCGTCACCAGCGCCGTCACCTCTGGCGGGGTCATGCCGCTGCGCAGTTCGGGCGCATAGGTCACGCGCAGGATCAGCATGTCGAACCCTGTCAGCACGGCATGCATATTGTCGTCGTTGAACACGGAATCGGGCAGGTGATAGAGGTCGTTCAAAGGCCCCAGCGCCTGCGCCAGTTCCTCGTGCAGGCAATCGCGCATTTCCTGCGGTGTGGCGTCGTCGGGCATGAACACCGCCGCCCGTTCGCGCACTTGCAGCGTTGTCCAGTCGATCACCGGGCTTTGCCGGTTGCGGCGCAATTCGCCCCAGTCGCGCACGCGCGGCACGACGAAACAGGCCGCACCGGGGGCGGTCTGGCGCAGCTGGCGCGGCGAGACAAGCTCGATCCTGATGGCAGCGTCGCCGCCTTGCACGCTGCGGATATCGATGCCCGCCTCGCTGCGCAGGCGCGCGAGCAGGCCTTCCAGATCGGCGGCCAGATGCGCAGGGGCCGTGCCGTTGAACGCCACCGTGATCGGCCCTTCAAAGCGGGTGAACACCGGCAGCGGACGCCCGCTTTCCAGCCGGAAACTCAGGTCGAAAAAGTCGCGCGCGATCTCGCTGTTGGGGCGCAGCGCAGGGCCGGGGCTTGCGGCGGCAAATCCGCGCATGGCGGGAAATTCCAGCCGGACAGGGTCGGGCATGTCCCGCACCCCGCCCGTCGGCGGCTGCGGCGCGCAGGCGGCCAAGGCCACAAGGGCAAGCAGGATCAGGTATTTCATGAAAAGTCCGCTGAATGACGCCTGCACCACAGTAAAGCGCGCGGGCAGGGCATGACCAGTCACGTCAGCGTGCGGGCGCGTCACCTTTTGCCGCGCGCCATGAAGGCCAGCCTTTCGAACAGATGCACATCCTGTTCGGTCTTGAGCAGCGCCCCATGCAGACGCGGCAGCGCATCCGCCCCGTCGCGGCGCAGATCCTCGGGCGTCAGATCCTCGGCCAGCAGCAGTTTCAGCCAGTCCAGCACCTCGGAGGTGGAGGGTTTCTTTTTCAGCCCCGGCGTGTCGCGGATCTCGTAGAATTGCGTCAGCGCCGTGGTTAGCAAGGCTTCCTTGATGCCCGGATGATGCACGGCCACGATCCGGCGCAACGTGTCGAGATCGGGAAACCGGATATAGTGGAAGAAACAGCGCCGCAAAAAGGCGTCGGGCAGTTCCTTTTCGTTGTTGGACGTGATGATCACGATCGGGCGGTGGATCGCCTTGACCGTTTCGCCGGTCTCGTAGACGTGGAATTCCATCC
>DAISXL010000019.1:19242-21948 GCA_036825855.1 Yoonia sp. | reverse complement strand
GCGCGGATATCGGCGCTGTCGATCACAACGCCGCCCAGTCGGTCGAACAGTGCCGCCTGCTGGGGATAACCAATGGCCTCAAGGCTGATATGATCCATCTTGGCGCCATAGCTCGCGATCACGCGCGCGGGGTGGCGGATCAGATGCACGTTCACGCAATGCGCCGCCCAGTCCAACGGAAAGCCTGCGATCATATGATGCGGCATGTGTTTCATGTAGAAATGCGGCTTTTGGGCTGGAATAGTGTCTAAACACCGCCGCGCCACCGCATCAGGATCGGTTTCATGCGCCGCGATGATTTCGGCCTTCATCGGATGGTCAGCCCCCGTCGCTGCCAGATAGGGCGCATAGAACGGTTCATCCCAGATCGCGCAATCGGCGCGGTTGCCAAAGGCATACATCATAGCGGTGGACAGATTCCGCGGGCCGGACCACATGGCGATCCTCATGATGCGGCGACCAGGTCTTTGTAAAGCGCGCGCAGGCGGGTGGTAACAGGGCCAAGTTCGCCCGTGCCGATCACGCGCCCGTCGATACTTCCCACGGGGGTTTGTGCGCCGAAGGTGCCGGTCAGGAACGCCTCGTCTGCGCTATAGGTATCGACAAGGCTGAAATTCCGCTCATATACGGGGATGTCGTTGGCGCGGCACAGGTCGATGACCTTTTGGCGGGTGATCCCGTTCATGCAATAATCGCCCGTGCTGGTCCAGACCTGCCCCTTTTTCACGATGAAGAAATTGCAGGCGTTGGTCGTATTCACGAAGCCATGCACGTCCAGCATCAGCGCCTCGTCCGCGCCCGCCTTTTGCGCGGCGATACAGGCAAGGATGCAGTTCAGCTTGGAATGGCTGTTCAGCTTGGGGTCCTGCGTCATCGGCAACCCGCGCATATGCGGGACGGTGGCCAAGGTAATCGGGCGCGGGATCTTGGGCTTGGAATGTTCCATGATGATGACAAAGGTCGGCCCCTGCTGCGACAGGTTCGGATGCTGGAAAGGCCGGGTTTTCACACCGCGCGTCACCATCAGCCGCGCATGGGCGTCGGTGGTCATGGCATTGGCCTTTTGCGTGTCTAGCAAGGCAGAAATGACGCCGTTCCGGTCAAGCCCGATATCCAGATCAATCGCTTTCGCGGCCTCGAACAGGCGGTCTATATGGTCGTTCAGAAACGCCCATTTGCCGTCATAAAGCCGCAGCCCTTCCCAGACGCCATCGCCCAGCATGAAGCCGCTGTCATAGACGCTGACGACGGCCTGCGCCTTGGGGACGATGCGGCCATCGACATAGATCAGGATCGCGTCGTTGCGGGCGTCTTCTTCGGCCTGATGGGTGGTGACGTCGGACATGGTTTATCCTTGGAATGCCTGCACTTCAGACAGGTCGGGGATCACATCGGCGGTGCCATGGCGCATGACCATCAGCGCCCCTGCGCGCGTGGCCAGCCCGATCGCTTGCGCCATCGGCATGCCACGGTCGAGCCCCGCCAGAACATAGCCGGTAAACGTATCGCCCGCGCCGGTGGTATCGACGGGATCGACCTTGATCGCGGGGAAATGCTGGTGGCCCGCTGGACTATACCACTCCGCGCCATCCGCCCCCAAGGTCACGATCACATTGGCCACGCCCAGATCGGCCGGGGTCTTGCCCGTGGCCTGGCGTAGCTGGTCCGCCTCGACCGCGTTCAGGATCAGGAAATCGAGATAGGGCAGCACCGCCATCACCCTGTCGGCGTCGAACGGTGCGGCGGCATAGGCGACGCGCAACCCCATCTTGCGGCCAAGGCTGGCGGCAGTGCGTTGCAGGTTGGTTTCATTCTGGATCACCAGCCAATCGCCTGTCTGGGCCTCGGCCATCGCGGTCTGCAGGATCGTCTGGGGAATTTCGGCATTCGCCCCCGGATGCAGCAGGATCGCGTTTTCGCCGTGGGGATCGACCATGATGATCGCCTGCGCGGTTTCAGTGTCTAATACGGCGATATTGCGGGTATCGACGCCATATTCCAGCAGGCGTTCGACCGCCCATAGCCCGTCATTCCCCACCGCCCCGATGTGATGCACACGCGCGGCGGCTCGTGCGGCGGCGACGGACATATTCGCCCCCTTCCCGCCCAGAAACATCTGGCGGCCTGTCGTGCTCAGCGTTTCACCCGGTGCCGGGATGCGCGGCACGGCATAGACAAAATCCGCGTTGATTGACCCGAGGTTCCAGATCGCCATCAGTCGATCCCGCAGGCAGCGATCACCGCCATGTTAAGGATGTCGTTAACCGTGGAGACGGTCGAACAGATCTGCACCGATTTGCCGACGCCCGACAGGATCGGGCCAATCACGGTGGCCCCTGCCATTTCCTGCATCAGCTTCACTGAAATCGAGGCGGAATGGCGCGCAGGCACGACCAGCACATTGGCCGGTCCTGTCAGGCGCGAAAACGGATAGTTTTCCTGCGCCTTGGGGTTCAAGGCGACATCGACGGTCATTTCGCCTTCGTATTCGAAATCGACACGGCGGGCGTCCAGCACTTTGGGGGCTTTGTGCATCTTTTCGGCGCGTTCGGACACGGGATAGCCGAAGGTCGAGAATGACAGGAACGCCACACGCGGCTCCAAGCCCAAGGCGCGCGCCACGGATGCGCCGCGTTCGGCGATATCGGCCAGATCGTTTTCATCGGGCCATTCATGGACCAAAGTATCGGTAATCAGCACGATCCG
>DAISXL010000019.1:0-19142 GCA_036825855.1 Yoonia sp. | reverse complement strand
TACAGCACTGCCGCCCGCAGCACCCGGGGGTCATCGCCTTCGGCAAAAACCACGGTGGATTGCGCGGCGCGCGCACGGGCGTTCAGGTTCCGCAGGATCGACGCGGTCGGGTCCATGCGGGATTTCAGCGATGCCTCGTAAGCGTCCATATCGACGATCGGCCGCCGCGCGACGCCGGTTTTCATGCCCGCACGGGCGACAGCGGTCGGGATCCGGTGGATCAGGCGAGGATCGAACGGCGTCGGGATGATATAGTCGCGCCCAAAGGACAGTTTCTTGCCATAGGCCATGGCGACTTCGTCCGGCACATCCTCGCGCGCCAGCGCGGCAAGGGCTTCGGCGCAGGCGATCTTCATCTCGTCGTTGATGGCGCGGGCGTGGATATCCAGCGCGCCACGGAACAGATACGGAAAGCCCAGCACGTTGTTGACCTGATTGGGGTAATCGCTGCGGCCTGTGGCGACGATGGCGTCAGGGCGGACGGCGTGCGCCTCTTCGGGTGTAATCTCTGGGTCTGGGTTCGCCATGGCGAAAATCACAGGGTTCGGGGCCATGCTGGCGACCATGTCCTGCGTAACGGCCCCCTTTGCGCTGACGCCAAGGAACACATCGGCCCCATGCATCGCATCGGCAAGGCTGCGGGCGTCGGTGACCACGGCATGCGCCGATTTCCACTGGTTCATGCCTTCGGTGCGGCCTTGATAGATCACACCCTTGGTGTCGGCCATGATGCAGTTGTCATGCCGCGCGCCCATGGATTTGAGCAGTTCCAGACAGGCGATCCCCGCCGCCCCTGCGCCGTTCAGCACGATCTTCACATCCTCGATCTTTTTGCCCGACAGATGCAGCGCGTTCAGCAGGCCCGCGGCACAGATCACCGCGGTCCCGTGCTGGTCGTCGTGGAACACCGGAATGTCCATTTCTTCCTTGAGCCGCTGTTCGATGATGAAACATTCGGGCGCTTTGATGTCCTCAAGATTGATCCCGCCAAAGGTGGGGCCCATCAGGCGCACGGCATTGCAGAAGGCGTCGGGGTCTTCGGTATCGAGTTCGATATCAATCGAATTGACGTCGGCAAAGCGTTTGAACAGAACCGATTTGCCTTCCATCACTGGCTTGGACGCCAGCGCACCCAGATTGCCAAGGCCCAGCACAGCCGTCCCGTTCGAGATTACGGCGACCAGATTGCCCTTGTTGGTATAATCATAAGCGGTGGCAGGGTTGGCGTGGATTTCCTCGCAGGGGATCGCGACGCCGGGGGAATAGGCCAGCGACAGGTCGCGCTGCGTGGTCATGGGGACAGTCGCCTGAATTTCCCATTTGCCCGGTGTCGGCTGCATGTGGAATTGCAACGCATCCTCGCGGGTCAGTTTGTTCTTGGCCATGTGGTCCCCCCTCTGCCCGCCATTCATAGCGGGTTCCGCCGGACGCCCGCAACGGATACATTTCGGGGTTTCGCCACAAGGGTCCGCTGGATAGTGTGCGACCAATGTTTGCGGGGGCAAGATGAACACCACAGCCACACCCATGATGGCCCAATACCTGGAGATCAAGGCGCAGCATCCCGATGCCCTGCTGTTCTATCGCATGGGTGATTTCTACGAGATGTTCTTTGACGATGCCGTCGCCGCCGCCGAGGCGCTGGACATCGCGCTAACCAAACGCGGCAAGCATGACGACGACGACATCCCGATGTGCGGCGTGCCGCATCATGCCGCCGAAGGGTATTTCCTGACGCTGATCCGCAAGGGCTTTCGCGTGGCCGTCTGCGAACAGATGGAAAGCCCCGCCGAGGCGAAAAAGCGTGGCCACAAGGCGGTGGTCCGGCGCGAGGTCGTACGGTTGGTCACCCCCGGCACGCTGACCGAGGATTCCCTGCTCGATGCACGGCGGCACAATTTTCTGGCGGCGTTTCACGTGGTGCGCGACCAAGGTGCGCTGGCCTGGGTCGATATCTCGACCGGGGCGTTTCACGTGATGCCTTGCCCGGGGGCGAAACTGGGGCCAGAACTGGCCCGCCTGACCCCGCGCGAGGTGATCGTTGTCGACAGTGCGCAGGGCGATTGGGCTGGGTTAGTGTCTGGTTCAGGTGCGACGCTGACGACTTTGGGCGCTGCCGCATTCGACAGCACTGCGGGGGAAAAGCGGCTCTGCGCGCTGTTCAAGGTCGGATCGCTGGACGCTTTCGGCGCGTTCCAACGGGCCGAGATTGCCGCCATGTCCGCCGTCGCGGAATATCTGGAAATCACCCAGCGCGGCAACCTGCCTTTGCTGCGCCCGCCCGTTCGCGAAACCCAGAAATCCGCGATGCAGATCGACGCCGCGACACGGCGATCGCTGGAACTGACGCACGCACTGGCGGGCGGACGGCAGGGATCGTTGCTTGCTTGTATCGACCGGACGGTGACGGCGGGTGGCGCGCGGCTGTTGGAACGGCGGCTGGCATCGCCCAGCTGCGATCTGGCCGTCATCACCGCGCGGCAGGATGCCGTGGCCTTCATGCTGGACCACACCCGGCTCTGCGATGATATCCGCGACGCCTTGCGCGGGACGCATGATCTGGACCGCGCGCTGTCACGGCTGGCGCTGGACCGTGGCGGGCCGCGCGACATGACCGCGATCCGCAACACGATTGCACAGGCGGCGCAGTTGCCGGTGCATCCAGACATGCCGCCGCTGCTGGCCGATGTCGCGCGCGATCTGGCGGGGCATGATGATTTGCTGGCCTTGCTGGATACGGCCTTGGTCGCTGAACCGCCGCTGCTGGCGCGCGATGGCGGGTTCATCGCGGCGGGTTATTACGCCGAACTGGATGAGGCACGCAAACTGCGCGACGAAGGCCGGTCCGTGATCGCAGGCATGCAGGCGGATTTCATCGCGCAGACGGGGATCACCTCGCTGAAGATCAAGCACAACAATGTGCTGGGCTATTTTATCGAGACCACCGCGACCCATGCCGAAAAGATGTTGGCCCCGCCATTGAGCGATACCTTCATCCATCGCCAGACCACTGCCAACCAGGTGCGTTTCACGACGGTGGACCTGTCCGAGATCGAAACCCGCATCCTGAACGCAGGCGGGCATGCGCTGGAGATTGAAAAGCGGCTCTATTCCAGCCTGAAAGACGCCATTCTGGCGCAGGCCGGCCCATTGGGTGCGCTGGCGCGCGCCTTGGCCGAGGTCGATCTGGCAACCGCCCTTGCGCATCTGGCGCGCACCGAAAACTGGGTACGGCCAAAGCTGGACGACAGCCGCGCCTTCGAGATCACGGGCGGGCGGCATCCGGTCGTGGAAATGGCTCTGCAAAAGCAGGGCGCGCCCTTTGTCGCCAATGATTGCGCGCTGACCGAGGCGCCGATCTGGTTGCTGACAGGGCCGAACATGGCGGGTAAATCCACCTTTCTGCGGCAGAATGCGCTGCTGGCGATTTTGGCGCAGATGGGGGGGTTTGTGCCTGCGACCGCTGCGCATATCGGCATCGTCAGCCAGATTTTCAGCCGTGTCGGTGCGTCGGACGATCTGGCGCGTGGGCGGTCGACCTTTATGGTGGAAATGGTCGAAACGGCGGCGATCCTGAACCAGGCGGATGACCGGGCGCTGGTGATTTTGGACGAAATCGGGCGCGGCACGGCGACCTATGACGGGTTGTCGATTGCCTGGGCGACGCTGGAACATCTGCATGATGTGAACCGCTGTCGGGCGCTCTTCGCCACGCATTACCACGAGATGTCGGCGCTGTCGGCCAAGCTGGACGGGGTCGAAAACGCCACCGTCACGGTCAAGGAATGGGACGGCGACGTGATCTTCCTGCACGAGGTGAAACGCGGCACGGCCGACCGTAGCTATGGCGTGCAGGTAGCAAGGTTGGCGGGTTTGCCGCAGATCGTGGTGGACCGCGCCAAGGTGGTGCTGGAGGCGCTGGAAAAAGGCGAACGCGAAGGCGGGCGCAAGGCGTTTGTGGATGATCTGCCGTTATTCGCGGCAATTCCCGCCCCGCCGCCCGTGAAACACCAGCCGTCCGAGGTAGAGGCGCGGTTGAAGGCGGTTCTACCGGACGAGCTGACCCCGAAAGAGGCGCTGGCGCTGATTTATGAGCTGCGGGGGATGGTGGAGCCGGGGTAAAACCCCGGCCTACGATGCCGGTGTCGATGACACGCCGACCTGCGCGGGACGCAGCAGGCGGTCATGCAGCATGAAGCCTTCGGCGGCGACCTGAATGATGTCGCCAGCCTTGGTGCCGGGCAGCGGGGCCTCGAACATGGCCTGATGCAGTTGCGGATCGAAACGGTCACCGACCTGCGGCACGATCGGGTCGATGCCGTGCTTTTTGAACACGGAGATCAGTTCGCGCATCGTCAGTTCCACGCCTTCCAGCAGGGCTTTGTTCACATCCTGCTCTGCCTCGTCGGCGGATTGCAGGGCGCGGCGGAGGTTGTCATAGATCGGCAGCATGTCGCGGGCAAAACGGGCGCTGCCGTAGTTTTCAGCCTCGCGCCGGTCGCGGTCGGCGCGTTTGCGGGTGTTTTCGGCATCGGCCAGCGCGCGCATGAACTTGTCGCGGTATTCGTCACGCTCGGCGCGGAGCACCTCGATCTCGTTGCTCTCGGCCTCGGCGGCCTGATCCATTGCATCGCCTTCGGCGGCCAGTTCATCAAGGCTTTGGAGTGCGGCGTCTTTGTCGGCCATGTCTGTCTTCCTTCAGGAGCGGTCGGCAATCATCTTGCCCACCAGCTGTGCAGTGTAATTCACGATCGGTACGATCCGGCCATAATTGAGCCGGGTCGGGCCAATGACGCCCACGGCGCCAATGATCTTGCGGTCGGCGTTCATATAAGGGGAAACGACCAGAGATGAACCCGTCAAAGAGAACAATTTGTTCTCGGACCCGATAAAAATCCGCACGCCGTCGCCATCCTGTGCCAGATCCAGAAACTGGGCGATGTCGCGCTTGCGTTCCAGATCGTCGAACAGGCTGCGGATGCGGTCCAGATCGCCTTCGTTTTCCTTGTCGGCCAACAGGTTGCCGCGTCCGCGCACGATCAGGCGTTCAGTCGGCTCGCCTTCGTTTTCCCACAGCGCAAGGCCGCTTTGCACAAGGTCGGCCGCCAGGCTGTCGATCTCGCGGCGGCGCGTCTTGATTTCGCGGGCGATGACTTGGCCGAGTTCGGACAGGGTATGCCCTTCGGCGATGGCGTTGAGGAAATTCGCGGCCTCGCGCATCGAGGACGGGGTCTGGCCGGGGGGTGGTGTGAAAATCCGGTTCTCGACATGGCCATCGGCAAAGACCAGCACGACCAGCGCGCGGTCCTTGTTCAAGGAGACGAATTCGATGTGCTTGATCGCGGCCTCGTGTTTCGGGGTCAGCACAAGGCTGGCACCATGTGTCACACCGGACAGCGCCTGCCCGACCTGATCCAGCATAGTGGCGACATCATTATCGGCAGACTGCATTGTCTGGTCGATGGCTTGACGGTCCTTGCCGTCAAGTTCACCGATTTCCAACAACCCGTCGACGAACATGCGCAGACCAAGCTGTGTCGGTACACGGCCGGCACTGATATGCGGGCTTCCTAGAAGACCAAGATATTCAAGGTCTTGCATCACGTTGCGGATCGTTGCGGCGCTGACCTTTTCGGACAAAGTACGCGTCAGGCTGCGCGACCCCACGGGCGCACCGCTTTCCAGATAGCCTTCGACGACGCGGCGAAACACCTCGCGCGAGCGTTCGTTCATCTGGGCGATGTTCGGGGTCTGGTCCGGCACGTTGTCCTCTTTCAGGGCGCAGGCAGTTAAGGCCAAGTTGCGCAGTCCGTCAATCGGGGTTGGATTTCAGATGTGGGCATACTATGCCCGCAAGGCAAGCAACAGGAGTTTTCCCATGCGTCCATCCGGCCGTCAGATCAACGAAATGCGCAAGGTCACGATCGAGACCAATGTCACGATGCATGCCGAAGGGTCCTGCCTGATCAAATGCGGCAATACCCATGTGCTATGCACCGCGACAATCGACGACCGCGTGCCGCCGTTTCTGAAAAACACAGGCCTTGGCTGGGTGACAGCGGAATACGGGATGCTGCCGCGCGCCACGAACACACGGATGCGGCGCGAGGCCAAAGAAGGCCAGTCCGGCCGCACGCAAGAGATTCAGCGGCTGATCGGGCGGTCCCTGCGCGCAGGCGTGGACCGTGTGGCGCTGGGTGAGCGGCAGATCATCGTGGATTGCGATGTCATTCAGGCGGATGGCGGCACGCGCTGTGCGTCGATCACCGGCGGCTGGGTCGCGCTGAAACTGGCGGTGCTGAAACTGATGAAAACGGGCCAGATCATCAGCGATCCGCTGGTTGATCCAGTGGCTGCGATTTCCTGCGGGATCTATGCGGGGCAAGAGGTGCTGGATCTGGATTATCCCGAAGACAGCGAAGCAGGCGTCGACGGCAATTTCGTCATGACCGGCGGGCGTCTGGTCGAGGTGCAGATGTCGGCGGAAGGTGCGACCTTCAGCCGTGCGCAGATGGACGGGTTGCTGGGTCTTGCAGAAAAAGGCGTGGCGGAACTGACCGCCTTGCAACTGGATGCCGTGCGCTGATGCGCAAGTTTGCGGGTGACCAGCTGCTGGTGGCGACCCATAACACGGGCAAGCTGGAAGAGATGGCCGATCTTCTGGCACCCTTTGGTGTAAAGCTGTCCAGCAACGCAGATCATGGCCTGCCGGAGCCGGAAGAGACCGAGACAACATTCGTCGGCAATGCGCGGATCAAGGCGCATGCGGCGGCGCAGGCGACCGGCCTGCCCGCCTTGGCCGACGACAGCGGGATCACGATTGACGGATTGGGCGGCGCGCCGGGGGTTTATACGGCAGATTGGGCCGAAACGCCGCAAGGGCGGGACTTCGTGATGGCGATGGAACGATCCTGGGCGGAGCTGGAGGCGGCAGACGCCCCTTCCCCGCGTCTGGCGCAGTTTCGCTGCACTTTGGTGCTGGCTTGGCCCGACGGGCATGACGAGGTGTTCGAAGGCGTGATGCCGGGGCAGATCGTCTGGCCGATGCGGGGCAATCAGGGGCATGGCTATGATCCGATTTTCCAGCCGGAGGGGTATAGCCAGACCTTCGGGGAAATGGACCGCTGGGAAAAGAACAAGATCAGCCACCGCGCTGATGCGTTCCGCAAACTGATCGCAGGCTGCTTTGGCTGAGGATTGGGAACACGGAGGCTTTGGCCTTTATATTCACTGGCCGTTCTGTCAGGCCAAATGCCCCTATTGCGATTTCAATTCCCATGTCGTGGCGCAGATCGACCACAAGGCGTGGGAAGCGGCATATCTAAGTGAAATCAGCCGCTTAGGGGCAGAGACCGAAGGGCGTGTCTTGCGGTCTGTCTTCTTTGGCGGCGGCACGCCCAGCATGATGGACCCTGCTGTTGTCGATGCGGTGCTGACGCGGGTCCGTGCGACATGGCCGATGGCCAATGACATCGAGATCACGCTGGAGGCGAACCCGACATCTGTCGAGGCAGAACGGTTTGCTGGCTATCGTGCGGCAGGCGTCAACCGCGTGTCGATGGGCATTCAGGCGCTGAACGATCCTGATCTCAAGGCGCTGGGGCGGTTGCACGGGCGGGACGAGGCACTCCGGGCCTTCGAGATCGCACGGGGCGTGTTTGACCGCGTGAGTTTCGACCTGATCTATGCGCGGCAGGGGCAGAGTGTCGTGGAATGGGAGGCGGAATTGCGGGAGGCGCTGAGCCTTGCCGTGGATCACCTGTCGCTCTACCAGCTGACGATCGAGGACGGGACAGCCTTTGGTGATCGCTATGCCGCAGGAAAACTGCGGGGGTTGCCGGATGATGATGCGGCGGCAGATATGTATATGCTGACGCAAGAGGTTTGCGCGGCGCACGGGTTCGCTGGCTATGAAGTGTCAAACCACGCACGGCCGGGGTGTGAAAGCATCCACAACCAGATTTACTGGCGGTATGGCGATTATGCGGGGATCGGGCCGGGTGCGCACGGGCGGCTGACGCTGGGTGGTCAACGCTATGCGACCGAGGCGGGTCTGGCGCCGTTGGGCTGGTTGTCGCAGGTGCGCAAGACGGGCAATGGCGATCTGGGACGCAGCCTGTTGGACGATGCGGCGCAAGCGACGGAACGGTTGTTAATGGGGATGCGGCTGACCGAAGGCGTGTTGCTGGACCGGCTGGATATGGCGGCTTTGTCTAGCAAGATCAGTGACTTAACCGATATGGGCATGGTCGAAATTGCAGAGGACAGGCTGCGCGCAACGGCAGCCGGCCGGCCTGTTCTGAACGCTGTCTTGCGGGCCTTGCTGGAAGATTAGTTTCCGGCCAAGGCGCGCAAGAGATCGTCAAGCTGATCCAGCGACTTGTAGCTGATCGAGATTTTACCGCCTTCGTCGCCTGCCTTGTGGTCGATCGTGACTTTCATATGCAGGGTCGCGGACAATTCGTTTTCGATCTGGATCGTGTCGGGGTCTTTGGGCACCGGCGCACCTGACACAGACCGGCGTTTGATCGCCGGACCTTTTTTGGCGAGGTTTTCAGCCTCCCTGACCGAGAGTTTGCGCTGGATAAACTCGCGCGCGAGCGTCACGGCTTGCGGGTGGCCGACGAGCGTGCGGGCGTGACCGGCTGTCAACGCACCTGAGACAAGATAGCCCTGCACCTCGTCCGGCAGCGATAACAGCCTGAGAAGATTGGCAATATGGCTGCGGCTTTTGCCAAGGGCTGTGGCCATCTGGTCCTGTGTATGGCCGAATTTGTCCATCAACTGGCGATAGCTGGCGGCCTCGTCCACGGCATTGAGGTCGGCACGCTGGATATTTTCGATGATCGCGACTTCGAGGACTTCGGTATCGGTATATTCTCGAACGATTACAGGGATTTCGTGCAGTTTTGCCATCTGGGCCGCGCGCCAGCGGCGTTCACCGGCGACGATTTCAAAGGCGGTCGGGTCCTGCGGCGAGACACGCACGATCAGAGGCTGGATGATCCCCTTTTCCGCGATGGAAGCTGCAAGTTCCTGCAAGGCCTCAGCCGCGAAGGTGCGGCGGGGCTGGTCGGGGTTCGGACGCACACGCTCGACCGGAACGATCATGTCGGGTTTTTTCGCGGCGGGCTGCGATGGGTCGGACTGGCCGACATCGGACATCAGGGCAGACAGACCCCTACCCAGACCGCGGGGATTCTTGATGCTGCGTGCCATCTGTCTAAGCCTTCAGTTTTCGAGATTTTTTAATGATTTCGCGGGCCAGCGCGCGATAAGCATGGCTGCCCTTGGATGCGCTGTCATAGGAAAGGACAGGCATCGCGAATGATGGCGCCTCGCTGAGGCGGACGTTGCGGGGAATCACGGTCTTGAACACCATGTCACCCATATTGTCGCGCGCATCCTGTTCGACCTGCAGGGACAGATTGTTGCGGCTGTCATACATCGTCAGAACGATGCCTTCGATCCGCAGGTCGGGGTTGGCGGACTGGCGCACGTCGCGGACTGTCAGGATCAGTTGCGACAGGCCTTCCAGCGCGAAGAATTCGCTTTGCAGCGGGACCAGGATGGATTGCGCCGCGACCATGGCGTTCACGGTCAATATATTGAGAGATGGCGGACAATCGATCAAGATATAGTCGTATCCGGTGACATTCTCCAGCACATCGCGCAGCAGAAAGCTGCGTTTCTTGTTGTCGAACAACTCCATATCGGCGGAACTGAGGTCGGTTGTCGCGGGGACGATCATCAGACCGGGCACGCTGGTAGCCTGTGTCGCCTCGAGCACGGTCGAATCGCCGGATAAAACGTCGTAGGTGGTCAGATCGCGCTGCTCTGCGCCGACGCCAAGACCTGTGGAGGCGTTGCCTTGCGGGTCGAGGTCGATCAGGAGCACGCGCTTTTTCAATTCGGCCAAGGCGGCGCCAAGGTTGATCGTCGTGGTCGTTTTGCCGACCCCACCCTTCTGATTGGCGATGGCGATGATTTTTGGACCATCTTTTGGGGTATCAAGGGGCACGGCTAATCCTTTTGATCAAGAGGAGTCGTGCGTCAGGATCAGTCAAACTGGCGGCTTCTTCAAGGTCAAAGCGCCAAGTCTGACGGGCATCGGCGATTTCGGTGTCGGCCTGTCTGCCCTTGTGCAGGATGGCGACACCCTCGGGCTGCATGTGGTGCATTGCGAGGGGCAAAAGCATGGATAATGTGCCAAGCGCCCGCGCAGACACAACATCTGCACCAACGGATGGCACATCCTCGATCCGAGCGTCGATGACGGTAGCCGCAAGGCCAAGTTCGCGAATCACCGTGCGCAAAAATGTCGCCTTGCGTTGATCGCTTTCGATCAGGATAAACTGCGCCTCGGGATGCTGATATTTGCCGATGATTGCCGCCACGATGCCAGGGAACCCGCCGCCGCTGCCGATATCGAGCCAGATGCGGGACTGAGGCGGCGCATAACGATAGATCTGCACCGAATCGACGATGTGTCGGTCCCAAAGGGTCGCCTCGGATTTGGCGCTGATCAGGTTGATCTTGCGTGTCCACTTGAGGACCAGCGCCGCAAAGGCCTGCAAGTCCCCGATTGTTTCACGTGAAACATTAACACCGCCAAGGATTTCCATGCCGTCAGGACCCAGTCGCCGCAAGTGCACGCCGCTTGATCGCCCCGATGAGAAGCATCAACGCGGCGGGGGTCATGCCTTCGATTCGCCCTGCGTGGGCGATGGAGCCAGGCCGCACCTTTTCGAGCTTCGTCACCAGTTCTGCCGACAGTCCCTGGACAGAGCGATAATCCAGATCATCTGGTATTGCCTGCTGTTCGTCGCGCTCCATGGCGGACACGTCGCGTTCCTGCCGCGCAATGTAATGGGCGTACAACGCGTCTTTCTTGACCTGATCCCGGATAGATGGCGCAATATCCTGTGTTTCTGGTAGCAACGCGCACAACTGGTTGAAATCAAAACCAGCCAGAGCCAAGGCCTCCAAGGCCGTCTTGCGCGGACCGTCAGGGTTCAGCTGCACACCTGTCGCCGCGATATCCCGTGCCGATAGGAAGATATTCGCGAGGCGGTCTTGTGTTTTCGACAGGTCGTCCATCTTGGCAGAAAAGGCAGACCAGCGCGCGTCACTCACGCAACCGATGTCCCTGCCCCGCCCCGTCAGGCGCTGATCAGCGTTGTCCGCGCGCAGGGACAACCGGAATTCAGCGCGCGACGTGAACATCCGGTAGGGTTCGGACACACCACGGGTGATCAGATCGTCGATCATCACGCCAATGTACGATTCGCGCCGGCTGAAGACGATCGGATCTTTATGAGCTGCTGCGGCCGCTGCATTCAATCCAGCAACCAGACCCTGCGCCGCCGCTTCTTCATATCCCGTGGTGCCATTGATCTGACCTGCCAGATACAATCCGGGGACATCGCGCAATTCCAAAGTCGGCCGCAATGCGCGTGGATCGACATAGTCATATTCGATCGCATAGCCGGGTTGCAGGATGACGGCATCTTCCAACCCGTGGATCGAGCGGACGTAGTCAAGCTGTACGTCCTCGGGCAACGACGTTGAAATCCCGTTGGGATAGATCGTGTGGTCGTTCAACCCTTCCGGTTCCAGAAAGATCTGGTGCGAGGTCTTGTCAGCAAAGCGGACGACCTTATCCTCGATCGACGGGCAATATCGCGGCCCGACCCCTTCGATATGGCCGCCATACATTGCCGATCGGCCAAGATTGGCACGGATAATCTCGTGCGTCTTTTCGTTCGTGTGAGTGATCCCGCAATTCACCTGTGGTGCAAAAACGGACGTGGACAGGAAGGAAAACAAGACGGGGTCTTCATCGGTCGGCTGTGTTTCAAGCGCATCCCAGCGGATCGTCCGGCCATCAAGACGCGGAGGCGTTCCCGTCTTGAGCCTGCCCAAGGGCAATCCGAAGCTGTCCAGGCGTTCAGCCATCTTGACCGAAGGATCATCGCCCATGCGCCCGCCAGGTCGTGACACGTCGCCGATGTGGATCACGCCCCGCAAAAAAGTGCCGGTTGTCAGGATCACGCCATGTGCGGTCAGCGTCTCTCCTCCACGGAGGGATACACCGGCCACGCGGTCACCCTGCATCAGCAGATCAGTCGCTTCGCCTTCGATGATGGTCAGGCCGGGCTGAGCCACAAGGACGGCCTGCATCGTATCGCGATAAATCGCGCGATCGGTCTGCGCGCGGGGCCCCTGCACGGCAGGACCTTTCTTGCGGTTCAGCAGGCGAAACTGGATCCCAGCGCGGTCGGCAACATGGCCCATGACACCATCAAGGGCATCAATCTCGCGCACCAGATGGCCTTTTCCCAGACCGCCGATTGCGGGATTGCATGACATCACGCCAATCGACCGGCGCGTCAGTGTCACCAATGCGGTGCGTGCGCCCATCCGCGCAGCGGCATGTGCGGCCTCGCTGCCTGCGTGACCACCCCCGATGACAATGACATCGTAGTCATGATGTTTCACGTGAAACACTCCTCATTTGCCGATGCAAAAGCTGGAAAAAATCTCGTCCAGCACCTGTTCTACATCAATACGGCCGACAAGGCTATCCACAGCGCGAATGGCGGTGCGCAGGTCTTCGGCGATCAGATCCAGCATGCCATGTCCTGCTGTCATGCCGGCCTCCGCCGCATCCAACGCGCTGACCGCCTGCAACAACGCGACCCGATGCCGTTCCCGCATCGCCAGCCCGACCGATGCCACACGGGTCGCAAGTTCACCCGCGATCAGCGCGATCAGTCCGTCGACGCCTTCGCCGGTCAGGCCCGACACAGCCAGTCCTTGTGCCGCGCCCGTATCTGCCTTTGCGCGCACATAGATATCGCCGGATGCCAGATCGTGTGACGGCACATCTGGCCCCAAAAGCATATGCACCCTCAGGTCCGCACCTTCTGCCCGTGCTCGCGCCTTTGCGACCCCCAACCCCTCGACGATATCATCGGTCTCACGCAGTCCCGCCGTGTCAAGCAAGGTGACAGGTATGCCATCAAGATCAAGGCGCACCTCAATCACGTCACGCGTGGTTCCAGCAATGTCGGACGTGATCGCAACCTCACGCTGCGCCAAGCGGTTCATCAAGGTCGATTTTCCGACATTTGGCGCCCCGATAATCGCCACCTCGAACCCGTCCCGCAGCCGTTCGGCCATCCGCACACCTGCCGCCTCGCGGGCCATGTCTGTGCGGACACCCGTCAACAAGGCCCGCACTTCAGGCACGACGTCAACAGGCACATCCTCATCCACAAAATCGATCGTCGCTTCCAGCAGAGCAGCCGCGCGGATCAACCGTGTCCGCCAGCTTTCTGCCACCGCACCCAATGCCCCGGAAAACACGCGCAGCGCCTGTTTGCGCTGGCTTTCCGTCTCTGCATCGATCAGATCCGCCAAACCTTCGACCTGTGCCAAATCCAGCCGCCCATTATCCAAAGCGCGCCGCGTGAATTCGCCTGCCTCAGCGGGTCGCAGGTCCGGCATCTCGCCCAACAAACGCAATGTGGCAGCGACCACAGCCGGGCTGCCGTGCAAATGCAGCTCGATCACATCTTCGCCGGTAAAGCTTTTGCCTGCATCAAACCGCAGCACCAAGACCTCGTCGATCAGTCCGCCCGCCGCATCAGACAATCGCCGCAGGCCACGCGACGCAGGGACATCCGACATCAGCAACCCCGCCGCCGTTACAGCCGCCGGTCCGGATATGCGGACAACAGCCACACCCGCCCGACCCCGAGCGGTGGCAAGTGCGAAAATCGTGTCCATTGGCTTAACTCGTTGTTTTATAACAATAAGTTACGTGTTCATTGAATCGAAGAAGTCCGAATTTGTCTTGGTCTGCTTCAGCTTGCCGATCAGGAATTCAATCGCATCGGTCGTCCCCATCGGGTTCAGGATGCGCCGCAGAACATATGTCTTGGCCAGATCGGACTTTTCGACCAGCAATTCCTCTTTCCGCGTACCGGATTTCAGAATGTCCATCGCTGGGAACACACGCTTGTCGGCCACCTTGCGGTCCAGCACGATCTCGCTGTTGCCGGTACCTTTGAATTCTTCGAAAATCACCTCGTCCATCCGGCTGCCGGTATCGATCAGCGCCGTCGCGATGATGGTCAGCGATCCGCCTTCCTCGATGTTCCGGGCTGCACCAAAGAACCGCTTGGGCCGCTGCAACGCATTCGCATCGACACCGCCGGTCAGCACCTTGCCCGACGACGGCACAGTCGTGTTGAACGCCCGCCCCAGACGCGTGATCGAATCCAGCAGAATGACCACGTCGCGCTTGTGCTCGACCAGACGTTTGGCCTTCTCGATGACCATCTCGGCGACGGCCACATGTCGCGTGGCGGGTTCGTCGAACGTTGATGACACGACCTCGCCCTTCACCGACCGCTGCATGTCGGTGACCTCTTCGGGCCGTTCGTCGATCAGCAAGACGATCAGGTAACATTCCGGATGGTTCTTCTCGATCGAATTGGCGATGTTCTGCAACAGCACCGTCTTACCAGTCCGCGGAGGCGCCACGATCAGCGACCGCTGGCCTTTCCCGATCGGTGCGACAAGATCGATGATCCGCGCCGATCTGTCCTTGACCGTCGGGTCATCGATTTCCATCTTCAGCCGCTCATCCGGGTAAAGCGGCGTCAGGTTGTCGAACGCCACCTTGTGACGCGCCTTTTCGGGGTCTTCGAAATTGATCCGCTCTACCGAGGTCAGCGCAAAATACCGCTCGTTGTCGTTGGGTTCCTTCATCACGCCTTCAACCGTGTCACCGGTGCGCAGCGAATACTGCCGGATCATATCGGGCGAGACATAGATATCGTCCGGCCCCGGCAGATAGTTCGCCTCGGGCGACCGCAAAAATCCGAACCCGTCCTGCAACACTTCCAGCACGCCATCGCCACCGATGACCCATTCGTCATCCGCACGTTCCTTGAGGATGGCGAACATCATGTCGCCCTTGCGCATCGTCGATGCGTTTTCGATCTCCAGCTCTTCTGCCATCGACAAAAGATCCTTGGGGCTTTGCGCCTTCAGATCGGCAAGGTTCAAACGGTCTTGTTGCATGGGACAATCCAGTGCCGGCAATGTCGCCAGCTATATATATACGGAAGGGGAAATCGATGACCCGGACGGATCACGCCCGTCAGTTAAACGCGGATACCAGCAGAGTCAACGTGCCTTCAAAATGGCCGCACGATCACCGCGATCACGATGACCACCATCAGCACGGTCGGCACCTCGTTGAACAACCGGTAAGTCCGTCCTGTCCGCGTGTTCTGGCCCGCCGCAAATTCCTTGCGCCGCTTGGCCATCCAGCCATGGGCACCCGTCATCGCAAGAACGGCCCCGATCTTGATCCACGACCAGGCCGCGCTCCAATCGAACATACCCATCGCCAGCAGGACAAGCCCTGCCAGCCAGGCGACGATCATTGCGGGGTTCATGATCAGCCGCAGCAGCTTTTCTTCCATCACCTGGAATGTCTGATCCAGTTCCGATCCAACAGCCGCCCGTTCCGCGTGATAGACATACAGCCGCGGCAAATAGAACAAGCCCGCCATCCACGCGATGACCGCCATGATGTGCAAGGACTTGATCCAAGGGTACAGGGCAAAGACGAAATCAGGCATTGGCTACTCGCATGTGAAGGTCAGGCATCATTAATAAATATATATAGAAAGAAAAGATGATGTTGATTTTAGAGCACCTTTTTCCTGTGGTTTCTTTTTTCATCCGCAGAGTTATCAACAGGAGACACGCAGAGCTGTGAGAGCCTCGTCGATCTCAACTTTCAAAAAAATGCAATTTTATCATTACCTTATATGCCAACCAAAAACGCTGTTCTTTGCAATTACCTGTCTTGACACACCCACCGCCCACGATTCTTCCACACCCTCGACTTATCCTTTCCCACGGTGGAAAAAACGGATGCCGACCACCAACAAGTCTAGGTTTCTACACAGTCCGGCGGTAACACCCATCTTGCAGGTTCTTTCGCCGCCAGTTGCCACGGTTTTTTCCCTCAGGTTATCCACATGCAAGACAAGATCATCCTCGCGTCTGGCTCTTCCATCCGGGCACAGCTGCTGCGCAACGCGGGCGTTGCCTTCGATACCCACGTCGCGCGCATCGACGAAGACGCCGTGCGCGCATCATTGCAATCCGAAAACGCATCGCCCCGCGATATCGCCGACACGCTTGCCGAACTCAAGGCGCAGCGGGTCGCCGCCAAACATCCCGACGCGCTGGTGATCGGCTGCGATCAGATCCTTGCCCTTGATCAGGAAATTTTCGCCAAACCGGAAACACCCGGCGCCGCGCTTGACCAGTTGCGCGCCTTGCGCGGGCGCAAACATCAGCTGCTTTCGGCTGCCGTCATCTATGGTGAAGCCAAGCCGCTCTGGCGGCATGTCGGTGTCGTCCGCCTTCATATGCGGGACGCATCAGACGCCTATCTTGCCGCCTATGTCGACAGGAACTGGGACAGCATCCGCCACGCGGTTGGCGCCTACAAGCTCGAGGAAGAGGGCGTGCGACTTTTTACACGCATCGAAGGAGATTATTTCAATGTTCTTGGCCTGCCCCTGCTTGAACTCTTGTCATATCTGACGCTTCGCGGAACATTGCCAGCATGACAGACTTTCCCCGCGCCGGCGTGATCGGCAATCCGATCAGCCATTCCCTTTCGCCCAAACTGCATGGGCATTGGCTGCAACGTTATGGCATCAACGGCAGCTATGACGCCCTGCATGTCACCGAAGACGCGCTAGAGCGCACGCTGCGGTCCTTGCCTGATCAGGGATATGTCGGCGTGAACGTGACGATCCCGCACAAGGTCGCGGTTCTTCAGATCGCCGACCAGCTGACCGACCGCGCGACCCTGATTGGCGCTGCAAATACCCTGACTTTCAAGGAAGACGGCCGGATTTTTGCCGATAACACCGATGGCTACGGATTTCTGGAAAACCTCCGCCAGGGCGCGCCCGGCTGGGATGCCAAGTCCGGTCCTGCCGTCGTCTTTGGCGCAGGCGGTGCCGCACGCGCCGTGATCGTGTCGCTGATCGAAGCGGGCGCCCCCGAGATCATCCTGACCAACCGCACCCGCCCCAAGGCCGAGGCGCTGCGTGCCGATTTTGGCGCCCGCATCCGCATCGTGGACTGGGTGCAGGCGGGCACCGTGCTGCCCGACGCCGCCACCGTGGTGAACACGACGTCGCTGGGTATGACCGGCGGGCAGGAATTCCGCGTCCCGCTTGACGGCCTGCGGTCGGGCACTGTTGTCACCGACATTGTTTACACGCCTCTGCGCACCAAGTTCCTTGATGCTGCCGCTGAAAAAGGCTGCGTCACCGTCGATGGTCTGGGCATGCTGCTGCATCAAGGCGTGCCCGGTTTCGAACGCTGGTTCGGCAAGCGGCCAGAGGTTGACGAGGACCTGCGGCGCGCCGTTCTGTCATGACGCATTATCTGGGCCTGACCGGGTCCATCGGGATGGGCAAATCGACAACCGCCCAGATGTTCCGCGATGCCGGTGTGCCGGTCTGGGATGCCGACGCCGTGGTGCATCGCCTCTACGCGCAAGGTGGCGCTGCTGTCCCTGTTTTTCGTGACGTCTATCCGGATACCATCGTTGATGGCGCCGTGTCGCGCGACAAACTGAAAGACATCATCGCCACCGATCCGACCGCCTTGGGCAAGATAGAACAGATCGTGCATCCGCTTGTCGCGGCCGACCGGCAGGCGTTTATTGCTGCCAACACAGCGCCATTGCTGGTCTTCGATATTCCGCTTCTCTTTGAAACGGGTGCCAACGATTGGCTGACCTCGGTTCTGGTCGTCACCGCCCCGCCTCAGGTGCAGCGTGACCGTGTCCTTGCCCGTCCCGGCATGACGCCACAGCACCTTGACCAGATCCTGCAACGCCAGATGCCAGATGCTGAAAAACGCGCCCGCGCCGATCATCTGATCGAGACGCTGACGCTGGACGGCACCCGCGCTGCCGTGCAAGAACTGATCGGCAAACTGACGGGATAAGACATGCGCGAGATCGTTCTGGACACCGAAACCACCGGCTTTGAACCCGGCGAAGGCGACCGGATCGTCGAGATTGGTGCCGTCGAACTGATCCGCCACGTGCCCACGGGCCGCACCTATCACCAATATATCAACCCCCAGCGGACCATGCCCGCCGAAGCCTTTGCCGTGCATGGCTTGGGTGATGACTTTTTGGCCGACAAACCGCTGTTCAAGGATATCGCTGACGATTTTCTGGCCTTCATCGGCGATGCAAAGCTGGTCATCCACAACGCCGCATTCGATATGAAATTTCTGAATGCCGAGCTTGGCTGGCTGCACAAACCTGCCCTGCCGATGGATCGTGCGATCGACACGCTGATGATCGCACGGCGCAAGTTTCCGGGATCTCCTGCCTCGCTTGACGCGTTGTGCCGACGCTTTTGCATCGATAACTCGTCACGCACCCTGCACGGCGCGCTGCTGGACAGTGAAATTCTGGCAGAGGTTTACCTGGAACTGATCGGCGGTCGTCAGCCCGATTTTGCGCTGGCTCAAGGCAGCACGGGCAGCACCCAGCAGGACGGCACCGCATGGCGCGCGGGACCACGCCCCGCGCCTTTGGCATCCCGCACCACGCCCGAAGAAACCGCCGCCCACCAAGCCTTTGTCGAGGCGATGGGCGACGCGGCGTTGTGGAAACGGACCTAGTTGACGACTTTCTTGTCGGCCTCGGCACGGCGGGCCAGTTCGGCGCGATAAAGTGCCAGGAAATCGATCGTTTCAAGGTTCAGCGCGGGGAAACCGCCGTCGCGTGTCACGTCGCTGACGATGCGGCGCAGGAACGGGAAGGTGATGCGCGGGCATTCGATCAACAGATACGGGTGCATCTGTTCATCTGGCACGCCTTCGACGTGGAACACGCCCGCATATTCGATTTCCAGGACGAACAGTGGTTCGCCCGCCGATTTGGTCTTGCTGGTGATGTTCAGCTTGGTGATCACCTCGTACTGGTGGTCCGCCGTGCGCTTGCGCGCGTCCAGATTGACCTGCACCTGAATTTCCGGCTGCGCGTCACCCTTCACGCCCTTTTGGGC
>DAISXL010000018.1:20683-22265 GCA_036825855.1 Yoonia sp. | reverse complement strand
CCGAAATCGTGGAAGGCCGGTTTTCGGCCAGATCGCGCGCCTGCCAGATATAGGCGGCGCCAACGTCGATCCGGTCGTTGCGCCAGCGGATGCGGCCATCGGCACGGGTGGTTTCGATGTTCTCGTCCAAAAGGCCGCGCAATTCGATCAGGAAACCGTCGGGTGTCGTATACTGCCCTGACACCAGCCAGTCGGACGTAAGCCCGTCCAGCCCCGATGAGCGCGTGAATTCCGGCTGCGCCCTGTCGCGAAAAATCCGCCCGAAGGTCAAGGACGAGGCATTGCCCGTCTGTCCCAGCCGCGTCCATGTCAGGCCGGTGGCAAGCTGGGTGCCAGTCTCGATCGCGTCCTGTCCGGCGAAACGGGACCTGTCGAACAGGTTGGCATGGTCGAATTCGCTGCGGGTGCTGTCCTCGTTGGGCGGCGTGCCGCCATAGATATCGGCCCAGCTTAGCGTGACGGTGGGTTCGATCAGATGGCCGGCCTCGCCCGTTCCCTGCCGCACCAAAGGCCAGCGCAGCGTCGCCATCGCGCTTGGAACCGCGCGCAGATCGGTCGCGGGAAAAGCGCTGTCATCCTGCACGCCGTAGACATCGGCGCGCAGACCACCCTGCGCGGTCGCCACGATCCCGCCTGCCAAAATCCAGTCACGCCGCCAGTCCGCGCGCGCACCGGCACGGGTGACATCGCGTCCCGTCTCGCCGTCGGTCGTGTCGGGGCGATAGGCGGTGTCGAAACTGGTGGCATAGGTCAGGGTGCCACCAAAACCGGGCTGAATGCGCGCCTCATAGCGGGCTTCGCCGATGATCGGCGGCAGCGACGCGTTGGTTTCCTGATCGCGCAGGGTCTGGAAATAGCTCAGGTTCAGTTCCTGCAGGGTGCTGTCGGTCGCCCGCACGAGACTGATCGCACTTTCCAGCCGGTCGCCGCTGCCATAGCCGTAATCCAGCAGATAGGCCTTGTCGGACACGGTCTCGACCTTGAAGGTCAGACGGTAGGCATCGGCCAGCAGGAATTCACCCGAGGCATTCAGGAACGACCGCGCCTCGGGTTGCAGCGTATCGTCGCTGACCGCGCCGCGCACCTCCAGCCCGCCATTGGCAAAGGCCCGGCGGAACAGGATTTCCAGCGTCCGCGTCTGTGGCGAGACATAGGGCGTCAGCGTGACATCGGCATGATCGCCCAGTGTGATGAAATAAGGCAGCTTGATCCCGCTGCCCAACTGGCTGGTGGAGCTTTGCCGGGGGATCAGAAAGCCCGTGGCGCGTTCCAGCGTCGGGTCGGGCAGGCGCAGCGCGGGCAACCAGAACACCGGCACGCCGCGCACCCGGAAGGTCGCGTTCTCGAAATAAAGCTGGCGTTCCAGCGTGTCATGGACCACCCGTTCCGCGCGGATTTCCCACAAGGGCGGACGATTGCCGCAGACCTGGCAGGACGACGCCGTGCTGCGATAGAGTTGCAGATAGCGCCCGCCTTCGCGGTTGATCTGGTTGGCGGCCAGTTGCAACTGCTGGTCCAGCACCAGCCGCGCGCCCAGCAGGATGCCGCTTTCCAGCCGCGGATCAAGATCGGCGCTGTCGGC
>DAISXL010000018.1:0-20583 GCA_036825855.1 Yoonia sp. | reverse complement strand
GCGCGCCCAGCAGGATGCCGCTTTCCAGCCGCGGATCAAGATCGGCGCTGTCGGCGGTCAGCACGCCGCCATCGGCATCGCGCACGACGATCGGGCCAGTGACGAACAGCCGGTCGCTCGCCTCGTCATAGATGATCTGGCTGGCGGTCATGCGGGTGCCTTGAAAGAACACCTCGACATTGCCGCTGGCGATCAACTGATTATCCGCGGTCAGCGACACGCTGTCGGCAACCAGTGTCGCGGCGGTCTGCGCGCGCAGGACCTGCGGCAACAGCATCAGGATCAGAACCAGCCAGCGCATCAGCCATCCTCGTTATGCAAAAGAATGCCCAGCGACAGCGCCATCGCCGCCAGCGGCGGTGCCCAAGCGGCAAGCGCCGCCGGCAGTTGCCCGTTCTCGCCCAGCACCTGCGCGAAATTGCGGATGAAATAGATCACGAAAGCAAGGATGATCGCCGTCATCACCATCAGCCCGGTGCGCCCGCCGCGCTGGTGGCGGATGGTAAAGCTGGCGCCGATCATCACCATCGCCATCAGGAACACCGGCTGCGCGATTTCGCTGTGCAGCCAGACCAGATGGCGCTGTGCCGAAAACCCTGCCGTCTGCAGCCGGTCGATGAAGGCGGGCAATTCCCAGATCGGGATGGAGGACGGGGTGCCGAAGCTGTCCCTGATCTGATCGGGCGTCAGGGTCGACGGCAAGCGCATCGCGGCGCGCATTTCGGCGCCCGCCTCTGGCGTGACGACACCGTCGAAGGTCCATACCTTGGCGTTGGTCAAGACCCATGCGCCCTCGGTCAAGACGGCGCTGGCCGCATCGACACGGCGCGCGGGGCCGCCTTCGGGCAGGAATGTGATAAAGGTCACACCTGTCAGGACAGTGCCATCCAGATTGGCTCCCGCCGCGCGGATCACGGTCTGACCTTCGCCGGACCCTTGCCGCAGCCACAGCCCAGAGGACCCGATCGACAGCACCGACAGATTGCCACGCAAGGCCCCGCCACGGGCCTCGTATTCCTTGGACGTCGCCGCCACGATCGGGTTCAGGATCGCGACTGCCAAGATCCCGATCAGCAGCGCGACCGTCAGCGGGGCCGACAGCGCGCGCAAGGCCGACCGGCCTGCCGCACGTGTGACGACCAGTTCGGACGACCGCGCCAGCCCCAGAAACAGCGCAATCGCCGCAAGGATCATGATCAGCGGCAGGATTTCATAGATCGCCTGCGGGATATTGAGCAAGGTCAGCGCGAACAGGTCGGCAAACCGCGCCTCGGCGGTGGCATAGCGGCGCAACTGCTCGACCAGATCCAGAAACATCATGATCAACAGAAAGACCGCCAGCACCCCCAGAAAGGTCATCAGGAACCGGCGGGCGAAATAGCGGTGCAGGATCATGCGGGCACCGCAAGGCCGGGGCGGCGCTTGAACAGATAGGGGCGGCTGGCCCAGACCAGCAGAAACCACACGATGGCCAGCCCGCCGATCCCCGGCAGATAGGTCAGGAACCACAGCCGCGCATCCGCGCGTGCCGCGTTCAGCCCCGCGGTTTCCAGCGCCTTGACGACGACGATCAGCGCAATCGCCGCCACGATCTGCCGCCAGACCCCGAACCGGCTGTAGCCGCCGACCATCAGCGTGGCAAAACCGATCAGCGCCGCAACCGTGCCCAGCAGCGACTGGCTGAACCTGTCATGCCCGTCCGCGATCATGCGTGTGGCCGATGTGCCGGTCTCGGCCACCAGTTCGGGCGTGGGGTTCAGCAGATCCCATGTCGACAGATGCGACGCGCGCCTGCCCGAGGGCGCCGTTTCGGCGATCAACTCGCCGATATCATAGGAGAAATCGGCAAAGCGTGTGGTGAACAACCGCTGGTCCGCCAGACGCAGCGTCTGGACCATGCCGTCGATCATCACAAGCTGGGTCTGGTCGCCCTCGCGCACCAGATAGGCGCGCGATGCGGTATAGGTAAGCTGATCCTCGGTGTCCCGGGTGTCGGACAGGAAGATGTCGTAAAGTTCGCCCTCGGGCGTGATGTCGCGGATATAGACGGTGACACCGGCAATGGGTTCGGTGAACGTGCCCGGCGTCAGCAGCCGCGCTGTCACGTTGCGCGCGATGTCGGACTGGCGCTGCGCCAGTTGTGCGGCACTCATCGGCACCAGAAAATGCATCAGAAACGACATCAGCACGGCCACGATCAGCCCGAAATACAGCACAGGCCGCGCCAGACGGAACAGCGAATAGCCCGTCGCCTGCATCACCACCAGTTCGCTGTCGGTGGTCATCCGGTTGGTGACATAGACCGCCGCCGCAAAAGCCGCGAGCGGCAGCGCCAGCCGGATCACCGCAGGCAGGGTCAGGGCGGTGAATTCCAGAAACACCCCCGCCGACTGCCCGTCCGCGATCAACTGGTCAAACAGCACGACCGCGCGGTTGATCGAATAGACCAGCACCAGCACCAGACTGAAGAATCCGAACAGCGCCATAAGCTGCGACAGCATGTATCTGTCAAATCTTGCCAAACCGCTGGTCCCTTCCTCGCGCCGTTGCGGCAAACTAGCCTAAGGCCGCACCGGATTGAACAGCTAACTGGTCATTGCGGGCCTCGCGGGCTACGTATTGCCGAGCCGCCCAAGACCCACAGGAGACGCCATGCCCACCCCATCCGAGATACGCTTTACCGACCTCGACCTTGACCAGATCGCGGCGGCCACCGGCAAGATCGCCGTTTTCGTCGATATGGACGGGCGGCTGGACCCTGCCGGACGCAAGATCAACAGCCTGACGCGCAAGGCGCTGGACCGGCTGGTCGCGACCGAGGCGTTTGAAAAGCTGGCGGCGGGCGATGTGATGACCATCGGCTATCCCGCAGGGCTGGCCGCCGAGGCGGTCTGCGTGGTCAAGCTCGCCCGTCGCCCCACCGTGGCCGAGGCGCGCAAGGCTGGCGCGCAACTGGCCAAGGCGCAGAACGGGCAGGACCTGACCGTGCTTGCGGGCGCATCGCCGCGCGCGGCCGATATCGCGCTGGGGCTTGCGCTGCGCGGCTACCGCTTTGACACGCACAAGACCGGCGACAAACCCGCCCCTGGCAAGATCACCGTGATGGTGACCGACCCCGAAACCGTCGCCAAGACCGCAGCCCCGATGGCCGCCGTCGCCGAAGGCGTGTTCTTCACCCGCGATCTGACCAACGAACCCGCCAATGTGCTGACCACCGATGATTTCGCCGCCCGGCTGGCCGCGATGCAGGAACTGGGGCTCGAGGTCGAGATCCTTGAAGAGGCCGATCTGGCCAAGCTCGGGATGCGCACGCTTCTGGCCGTGGGGCAGGGGTCTGACAGCCCGTCCAAGGTCGTGGTCATGTCGTGGAACGGCGGCAAGGCAGGCGATGCGCATTTTGCGCTGGTGGGCAAGGGCGTGGTATTCGACACCGGCGGGATCAGCATCAAACCCGCCGCCGGCATGGAAGAGATGACGATGGACATGGGCGGCGCAGGCGTCGTGGCCGGTGTCATGCGCACGCTGGCCCTGCGCAAGGCCCGCGCGAATGTCGTGGGCGTAGTGGGGCTGGTGGAAAACATGCCTTCGGGGTCGGCCACACGGCCGGGCGATGTGGTGCGCTCGATGAAAGGCGACACGGTCGAGATCATCAACACCGATGCCGAGGGGCGGCTCGTGCTGGCCGATGTGCTCTGGTACACGCAGGAGCGCTTCAAGCCCTGTGGGATGATTGACCTTGCGACGCTGACGGGGGCGATCCTGGTCGCCTTGGGACACGAGAACGCAGGGCTCTTTTCCAACAACGACGCGTTGTGCAGCCAGTTCCTGAAGGCGGCCGAGGCCGAAGGCGAAGGCGCGTGGCGGATGCCGCTGGCCAAACCCTATGACGCGCTGATCAAATCCCAGATCGCCGATATCAAGAACGTGGGCGGCCGCTATGCGGGGTCGATCACGGCGGCGCAATTCCTGCAACGTTTCGTCAAGGACGACGTGCCGTGGTGCCATCTGGACATCGCGGGTGTCGCGCATGTGAAATCCGAAACCGCCCTTGCGCCTGCCGGTGCCACAGGTTGGGGCGTCATGGCGCTGAACCGGCTGATCGCGGACAATTACGAGAGCTAGATGGGCGCGGTGTTTTTCTACGAATTGCAAGGCGCGCCGCTGGAAGCGACCCTGCCCATGCTGCTGGACAAGGCGCGCGGGCAGGGCTGGCGGGTGCTGGTGCGCGGCACCGACCCCGCGCTGCTGGCGCAACTGGACGCCGCGCTCTGGCAGGGCCCCGTCGAAAGCTTCCTGCCGCATGGTCTGGCAGGCGGGCCGCATGATGCCGACCAGCCGATCCTGCTGGGCGACGTGCCTGCCGATGGTTTCGCCTGCGTGATGGCCGTGGGCGGGGCGGCGGTGACGGCAGAGGAGGCCAGCCGCCTTGCCCGCGCCTGCATCCTGTTTGACAGCGCAGAAAGCGCCAAGGCGCAGGCGCGCGTGCAGTGGAAAAGCCTGACCGATGCCGGGATCGCGGCGCAGTATTGGGCGCAGGAGGACGGGCGCTGGGTCAAGAAGGCGGAACGGCCCGCGCAGACCTGAGGTGGTCAGGGGCTCCGCCCCTCTCCCCCGGAGTATTTCTGGAAAAAAGAAGACGAGGCCTGACCCCATCTTCCGAGCCCAAATATCCCCGCCGGAGGCCGGAAAGTTTTTTTTTAGAACGGAAAGCTCGAATCGAAATTTTCGGGCAGTTGTGGCGCCGGGGCGCAGGCGGCCAGCAGCAGCATCAGGGTCAGCACGCGGATCATCGTGTCAGCACCATCGTGTCGTTGGAAATCTCGATCCGGTCATAAAGGCCAAGGTAGGACATGCCAAGCAGGCTTTCTTCCATCTCGCCGCCGTTGACCACGGCCTGCACCGGACCGTCGGTGATGCCGCCCAGCGTCATCCGCTCCAGCGTGACAGGCGCGGTGCGCACCATGCCGTTGGCGGTCGCGGCAAGGCCGGAATAGGTCAGGCTCTCAAGGTCGATCCCGACCCGCCGGGCGTCACGCTCGGACAGGACGACATGGGTTGCGCCGGTGTCCACCACGAAGCGGACCGGCGTGTCGTTCACGGCGATGTCCACAAAGTAATGCCCGCCCTGTCCCCGCGGCATCGCGATGCTGCCATCCGACAGGGCTGTCTGGCGCGGATTGACGGTCTGGCTGATATCGCCCCAGAGCCCGTAGGCCCCGATCACGCCCACAAAGATGAGCGCCCAGATCGCTGCCTGTTGCGCCATCTTGCCAAGGTTGTTGCGCCCTGCCACGATCATCGATCCGCCGATGGCGGCCGCGAGCAGGACAAGATAGGACAGTTGCATGATCTGGTCAGTGGTCATGCCGCTTTATATAGCGCTTATCCGCCGATTCCAAAGCCCCGCAGGCCATCGAGCACGAATTGCACCGCCAAGGCGGCCAGCAACATGCCCAGCACGCGCGTCACGATGTTCAATCCGGTCTTGCCCAAGGCGCGTTCGATCGTGGGAGCGATCAGGAAAGCCAGAAAGGTGATCAGCAGCACCGCCATCAGCACGCCCGCAATCGCGCCGAAATCGGCAGCGGATGTGGCGTTGCCGGCCAGCAGGATGATCGTGGTGATGGCCCCCGGCCCCACGATCAGCGGCAAGGCCAGCGGAAACACCGATGGATCATCGTGATGTTCGGCCTGACCTTCGGCGGCATTATCCGCACGCCGCGCCTGCCGGCGCTGGAACAGCATGTCGAGCGCGGTCAGGAACAAAAGGATCCCGCCCGCGATGCGGAACGCATCCATCGAGATGCCGATAAAGCCCAGCACCGCCTCGCCCACGAACAGAAACAGCAGCATCAGCACGCCTGCGACGATACAGGCGCGGATCGCGATGGCGCGGCGTTGCTCGGCCGTCATGCCCTGCGTCAGCGCGATGAACACCGGCACCAGACCGGGAGGGTCCAGAATGATGAACATCGTCGTGAAAGCGGCGATGATGGCGGGCAGTTCGGTCATGCTTTTTCCGCCTTTTCGAGCTTTTCAAGCGAGGCCATCCACATCGCCTCGGCGCGGTTCAGACCGTCCATGACTTCGGCGTATTTCTTGTTCCAGGTGGCCAGTTCACCGGCCTTGGTATCCTCGTAAAGTGCGGGATCGGCCAGTTTCTTGGCCAGCTTGTCGCGCATGTCGTTGATCTTGGTCACGCGCTCTTCGTTCTTGCGCACATCGGCCCGCAGGGCGAGGATTTCGTCGCGCGTGGGTTTGGGCGCGGCTTTGGCCTTGGGCTTGTCCTTTTCGGCGGGCTTGTCGGGTGTCAGCAGCAGGCGGCGGTATGCCTCCAGATCGTCGTCATAGGATGTCACATGGCCGTCCTTGACCAGCCACAGCCGGTCGGCGACCATCGACAACAGGTGCATGTCATGGCTGACAAGGATCACAGCCCCCGAATAGGCGGTCAGTGCCTCGACCAGCGCCTCACGGCTTTCGATATCAAGGTGGTTGGTCGGCTCGTCCAAAATCAGCAGATGCGGGGCGGGCAGGGTGGCCAGCAGCAATGACAGCCGCGCCTTTTGTCCGCCCGACAGGCGCCCCACCTCGGTTTCGGCCTGATCGGCGCCTAGCCCGAAGCCAGCCAGACGGGCCCGCAGGCGGGCCTGCCCTTCGCTGGCGCGTTCGCGCATCAGGTGCTGCAGGGGCGTTTCATCGACGTAAAGCTCGTCAACCTGATGCTGGGCAAAGAACCCGATGCGCAGCTTGTTCGATGTCACCATCTTGCCGCGCGCGACGTCCAGACGCCCCGACAGCATTTTCGACAGCGTCGATTTGCCTTCGCCGTTGCGGCCCAGCAGGGCGATCCGGTCGTCCTGATCAATGCGCAGGTTCAGATCATGCAGCACGATATGGTTGCCATAGCCCACGGCGGCGGCTTCGGTCGCGATGATCGGGGGCGACAGTTCTTCGGGTTCGGGAAAGGTGAACACGGTGCGCGCGGCATCTTCGGGCGCGCGGATCGTTTCCATCTTTTCGAGCATCTTGACGCGGGATTGCGCCTGTTTCGCCTTGGACGCCTTGGCCTTGAAGCGGTCGACAAAGGCTTGCAGATGCGCGCGCTTGGCGTCCTGTTTCTTGGCGGCCGAGGCCATCAGCGCGCGTTTTTCGGCGCGCTGTTTGGCGAACATGTCATAGGTGCCGGTGTAATAGATCAGCCCCTTGTCTTCCAGATGCAGGATGCCGCCCACGGAGCGGTTCAACAGCTCGCGGTCGTGGCTGACGATCAGCACGGTATGAGGGTATTTGACCAGATAGGCTTCAAGCCAGAGCGCGCCTTCAAGGTCGAGATAGTTGGTCGGTTCGTCCAGTAGCAACAGGTCAGGCTCGCTGAACAGCACGGCGGCGAGCGCCACCCGCATCCGCCAGCCGCCAGAGAAGGCCGAACAGGGCATCTGTTGTTCTTCATGCGTGAACCCCAGACCTTTCAGGATCGTGGCGGCGCGGGCTTCGGCGGACCATGCGTCGATATCGGCCAACCGCGTCTGCACCTCGGCGATGCGGGCGGGATCGGTGGCGGTTTCAGCCTCGGCCAGCAATGCCTCACGCTCGGTATCGGCGCGCAGCACGGTGTCGATCAAGGACACCTCGTTGCCGGGGACCTCCTGGCTGACACCGCCGATCTTCCAGCCTTTGGGAATGCTGACGCTGCCGGTGTCGAGCACCATTTCGCCGCGGATGATGCGGAACAGGGTCGTCTTGCCAGACCCGTTGCGCCCCACAAGGCCGACCTTGTGGCCGGTGGGAATTGTCACGGTCGCGTTCTCGACCAGCGTGCGGCCTTCGACGGAATAGGTCAGATCGGAGATTTTCAACATGAGGCTGCCTTGCCCGATCCCAAGGGCCGGGTCAATCGGGGGAAATGATCTATCGCTGCGGATGCAGCCCTTTTCATGCCAATGCGTGCATGCTAGGGGGCAGGCAGTTCAACCCAAACCATGAAAGACCCTGAAAAATGGCGATCCAGCGCACATTCTCGATTATCAAACCCGATGCGACCAAGCGCAACCTGACCGGCGCGATTGTCGCCAAATTCGAAGAGGCCGGCCTGCGCGTTGTCGCGTCCAAGCGTATCCACCTGACGCTGGCACAGGCGCAGCAGTTCTACGGCGTCCACAAGGACCGCCCGTTCTTTGGCGAGCTGTGTGAATTCATGATTTCCGAGCCGATCGTTGTGCAGGTGCTGGAAGGCGAAGACGCCATCGCGAAAAACCGCGAAGTGATGGGTGCCACCAACCCCGCCGATGCCGCCCCCGGCACGATCCGCAAGGAATTCGCGCTGTCGATCGGTGAGAACTCGGTCCACGGGTCGGATGCGCCTGAAACCGCTGCCGAAGAAATCGCTTTCTTCTTCTCGGGTCTCGAACTCGTCGGGTAAGGTGGATTGAAATCCACCTTACGGGGCCGTCCGCATCACGCGGGCGGCCTTTTTTGTGCGGGTCTGACGCCGATCTGGTCGAGGATGCGTTCGATCTCGCTTTGGCCGGTGTCGTGATAGCGGGCTTTCAGCGCGTCGAACTGGGCGCGCAGCGCGTCTTTTTCCGCACCTTTGCAATCGTTCCACGGCCTGCCTTGCACCGCCATATGCAGCACATAATAGCCGATGAAATGCGGGCGTTCGCCATTGGCCATCAGGCGCGCATAGGCGGCATCGGCACCCAGCGCATAAAGAGCCTCGGCGTCGGCAATGCCAGTCGCACGCAAGGACCCCGCCATGGCAGGGCCGATATTGCGGATTGATTCAAGCGCGGCCATGAGGTGACATTACCGCGCTCTGGTCTAAAATCCAGCCGGAGAGTCCGGTCTCAGATACTGGCGAAATCCGTGAACACAGGTTTTTGCGGAGAGGCTGGCATTTGTGCCGTCATCTGCGCGGGGGACTGGGTTGTGGGTGTTTGCGACGTTTGCCCCATCTGTGCGGGTTGTGGCGTCTGACCTAGTTGTTGTGTGGACATGGGATGGCCCTGATTGCTGCTCGTCCCTGCATTTACAGGCGGATTGGTGGTTTGCACCAGCCCGCCTGACCCAGCGTCACGACAACGTGACAATTTTGTGACGTCAGGGCTTGCCGCGTTTGGGCGCGCCTGCGCCGCCCTTGCCCGCAGGCTTGCGCGGTTTGGCGGCACCGCCCGGTGGTGTGAACCGCTTGGACGTGTCGGTCGCGGATGGGCGCGGCTTGTCACCGGGCTTGGCAAAGGACGGCTTGCCGGGGCGGGCAAAGCCACCCGGTTTCTTGTCGTCGGACTTGCCTTTCCACGCGGGTTTGCCGTCTGGCTTGCTGTCGGATTTGCCTTTCCACGCGGGTTTGCCGTCCGATTTCCCCTTATAGGCAGGCTTGTCGTCCGACTTGCCCTTATAGGGGGGCTTGCTGTCGGATTTGCCTTTCCACGCGGGCTTGTCGGCGGATTTGCCTTTGTAGGGCGGTTTGTCGGATTTGCCCTTGTAGGCAGGCTTGGCGCCGTAAGGCACCAGCGCATCGCCGTGGTCGCGGCGTTCGGGTTTCTGGCCGGGCTTGTGGCGCGGTTTGCGGGCCTGATCGTCGTCCGCCGCACCGGGGATCGGCTGGATGGGTGCCACATCGGCTTGGGCGGAGGGCGGTGGCGCATCCTGATCGCGCGGCGCGTGGCGTTTCGGTTTAGGCGTGTCGTAATCGCGCTTGGTCGCGCGGGGGCCGCGTTCGCCGATCTGCGGCGCGCCGTCCAAAGCCGACAGTTTCGCCTGATTTTCCAACACCATATCGGGGCCGATCGCGGCAAGGAAACCGGCGACAGCGGGTTCGGAGATTTCGACGAAAGTCTCGTTCGGCTGGATGCGGATCGCGCCGATTTCGGTTTTCGTGATGCCACCGGCCTTGCAGATCATCGGGAGCAGCCAGCGCGCCTCGGCCTTGCCTTCGCGGCCGACATCGACGCGGAACCAGCGCGACGGGCCAAAGGATTTGTGGTCGCGCGGCGCGCGTTCCTTGCCATCACGGTCAGGGGCGGCGGGGCCGTCCTTGTAATCGGACAGCTCTTCGGGGGCCGATGTCTTGCCCGCGTAAAGGCGCAGATAGGCGGCGGCGATCTTTTCGGGCGCGTGCTGGGCCAAAAGGCGGGCCGCGAAATCCTGTTCGCTGTCGGTGAAGTTTTCCGACCAGACCGGATCGGTCAGCAGGCGTTCCTCGTCGCGGGCGGTCACTTCATCGGCGGTGGGCGGCAGCGCCCATGTCGCCTGCAGCTTGCCCCATGTCAGCAGGTTCTGCGCGCGGCGTTTCATCTTGGCAGGCACGATCATCGCGGAAATGCCCTTGCGACCCGCGCGGCCTGTGCGGCCCGAGCGGTGCAGCAGCGTTTCGGCATTGGTCGGCAGTTCGGCGTGGATCACCAGCTCGAGGTTTGGAAGGTCGATGCCGCGCGCGGCCACATCGGTCGCCACGCAGACCCGCGCACGCCCGTCGCGCATCGCTTGCAGGGCGTGGGTGCGCTCAGACTGGCTGAGTTCGCCCGACAAGGCGACGGTCGCAAAACCGCGATTGGCCAGACGCGTGGTCAGGCGCGTGACCATGGCGCGGGTATTGGCGAAAACGATCGCATTGGGGGCGTCGTAGAACCGCAGCACGTTGATGATGGCCGCGTCGATATCGTGGTTGGCGACGGTCAGCGCGCGGTATTCGATGTCCGAATGCTGGCTTTCCTTGGAGGTGGAGGCCACGCGCACGGCATCTTTCTGGTAGGATTGCGCCAGTTTCGCGATGGCGGCAGGCACGGTGGCCGAGAACATCAGCGTGCGGCGGCTGGGTGGGGCTTGGTCGAGGATGAATTCCAGATCCTCGCGGAACCCAAGGTCCAGCATCTCGTCGGCTTCGTCCAGCACGACAGCCTTGATGTCCGAGAGATCGATGGTGCTGCGCATGATATGGTCGCGCAAGCGGCCCGGCGTGGCGACGACGATCTGCGCGCCCCGTTCAAGGCTGCGCCGTTCGTCGCGGAAATCCATGCCGCCGACGCAGGAGGCCAGTGTCGCGCCAGTCCCTGCATAAAGCCACTGCAATTCGCGTTTGACCTGCAAGGCCAGTTCGCGCGTCGGGGCGATGACAAGCGCGAGGGGACGACCGGCGGGGCCGAACATGCCGTCCTCGGGCAGGATGGTCGGGCCGATGGCAAGGCCAAAGCCCACCGTCTTGCCCGATCCGGTCTGGGCCGAGACCAGCAGATCCTGATCCGCAAGGGCTGCATCTGTCACGGCCACCTGCACGGGTGTGAGGTCGGTATAGCCTTGGGCGGACAGTGCGGCAGCAAGGGTCGGGATCATGGTCGTCATCAATCGGGTGCTTTCTCGGGCTTCTCTAAACTCCGCGCCCTACGCCTGCTGGCCCTGTTTGTATAGAGGCCATGGCGATTTGTTGCGCAGACCGGACCGGGGCCAGCCCCGGACCCCGGGATATTTCTACTCGGAAGATGAGGCCCGTGCCGCGAACCAGGCGTCGATCCGGTGTTTCAACGCGGACCAGAGCGCAGGCGCGCCGCACGCGACCTTGGTGCCAACGCGGGCCTCGAGCTGGGCGGCGGTGACACCATAGGCGGGCCATGTGCCGCCGCCGGTTTCGAGATTGGCGATCACCGGCTGCACGCGGTCGATGGATTTGGCAAAGATCGCATCGGGCGTTTCGGCCGCTTCGAATTCGTCCCAGAGCGCGCGCAAGGCCTGCGCCTGATCGGGCGGCAGCAGGCCAAAGATGCGGGTGGCGGCGGCCTGTTCGATTTCGGCTTGCGCTGCGGCATCCTGCGCGCCGTGGATCGGGGCATCGCCTGCATCGATTTCCACCAGATCATGGATCAGCAGCATCCGGATCACGCGGTCGATATTGACGCCGTCTTGCGCCTGTTCACCCAGCACCAGCGCGTAAAGCGCGATATGCCAGCTGTGCTCGCCGCTGTTTTCGCGGCGCGACCCGTCGCAGAGCGTGGTCGCGCGCAGGACGGATTTGAGCTTGCAGGCCTCGGTCAGAAAGGCGAGCTGGGCTGCGATCCGATCGGTCATTCAGCGTTTCACGCGGCGCGGTGCGTTGCTGGCGGGTTCGGTGTCCGGGGCCGGTGCAGGGGCGGGGGCCGGTTCGGCGGCAGGGACCTGCATCACAGGATCGGCGGTGGTTGTGTCGTCCTCGTCCGGGGCGGCGGTGCCGCGCGCGGCGCGGTCGGCCAGCAGGGCCCGCGCCCGAGCCTCGGCCCGGCGCACACGCACGGCGGTCAGATAGGTTTCCTGCAGGATCTGCGAGGAGGCCCCCAGCATTTCCCCCACAAGATCCACGATCGCGATGTCGCCGGTGCGGGCCTGATCGGCCAGCGCCAGATCGGCCAGTTCGTTGGCGACCTTGTCGACATAGGCGTCGGCCATCTGTTACCTCGTGTTTTCGGTCAGCCGGCGGCGGACATAGGTTTTGACGGTGTCGATCATCGGCTCCATATGCGGATCCTCGAAGAAATGGCCCGCACCCTGCACCTCGTCATGAGTGATGGTGATGCCTTTTTGTTCGTGCAGCTTGTTGACCAGGTTGACCGTGTCCTGCGGTGGGGCCACGCGGTCGCTGCTGCCGTTGATCACAAGGCCAGAGGCCGGGCAGGGCGCCAGAAAGCTGAAGTCGTACATATTGGCAGGCGGGCTGACCGAGATGAAACCCGTGATTTCGGGGCGCCGCATCAGGAGTTGCATCCCGATCCATGCGCCGAAGGAAAAGCCCGCGACCCAGCAATGTTTGGCATTGTTGTTCATCGACTGCAGGTAATCCAGCGCCGAGGCTGCATCGGACAATTCGCCCACGCCCTGATCGTATTCGCCCTGGCTGCGCCCGACACCGCGGAAATTGAAGCGCAGCACGGTAAAGCCCAGGTTGTAGAAGGCGTAATGCAGGTTATAGACCACGCGGTTGTTCATCGTCCCGCCGAATTGCGGATGCGGATGCAGGACGATGGCGATGGGGGCGTCACGGTCCTTTTGCGGATGATAGCGCCCTTCAAGGCGCCCTTCGGGTCCGGGGAAAATGACTTCGGGCATGGCGGTGTTCCGTCGCTGGTTGGGTGGCGACAGCAATCTTGACGAAAACTATCGGACACCTTAGAAGGATTCTAAACTATGGGACTTCCCCAAGTCTGGCTCACGGTGAAGTAATGACGCATCCGTGCGCCGTCAATGTATTTGCTGGATTGGACAGGGCGCGCCGCATGAAGTTAAGCACGAAAGGCCGGTATGCGATGGTGGCGCTGGCCGATCTGGCCCTGCAGCCCGCCGATGCGCTGGTCAATCTGACCGAGATTTCGAGGCGGCAGGATATCTCCTTGCCCTATCTGGAGCAATTGTTCGTCAAGCTGCGCCGGGCGGGTCTGGTCGATTCCGTGCGCGGGCCGGGGGGTGGTTACCGTTTGTCGCGGCCGGCGTCGGACATCCGCGTGGTCGAGATTTTGGGCGCGGTGGATGAAACCGTGTCGGCCATGCACAAGGGGGCAGGTGCCTCGGGCGGGGCCTCGGGCAGCCGGGCGCAATCATTGACCAACCGGCTTTGGGAAGGGTTGAGCGCGCATGTCTATGTGTTCTTGCATCAGACGCGCCTGTCGGATGTGGTCAGCAATTCGCTGGCCCCGTGCCCGGCCGTGCCTGCCCTGTTCGAGATCGTCGATGAGGATTGAGCGCCGCAGGGGGGCCAGCCCCCGCCCCGGATGTGATCCGGGGCCCCCCCGGGATATTTCGGCTCGGAAGATGGGATGAGGGTCTATCTGGATCATAACGCCACGACGCCGCTGCGCGCCGAGGCGCGTGCGGCGATGCTGGCCGCGATGGATGCCGTGGGCAATCCGTCGAGCGTGCATGCCGAAGGCCGCGCCGCCAAGGCTGTGGTGGAGCGTGCGCGCGCGCAGGTCGCCGAGGCCGTAGGAGCAGGCGAGGCGGATATCGTCTTTACCTCCGGCGCGACCGAGGCTGCGGCGCTGGCGCTGGCGGGGCGCGGCTTGCAGGCAGGCCTGATCGAACATGACGCGGTCCATGCCTCGATTGATCCGGTGCTGCCTGTGGTGGCAGGCCGCGTGCAGGTCGATGATCCGGCGCGCAGCACGGTTCAGCTGGCCAATTCGGAGACGGGGATCGTGCAGGACCTGCCTGCGGGCCTTGCCGTGTCGGATATCACCCAAGGGTTTGGGCGGCTGCCGTTTTCCTATGCCTGGTCGGGTGTGGAGATGGTGTTCCTCTCGGCGCATAAATTCGGTGGTCCCAAGGGCGTTGGCGCGCTGATCGTCCCGCGTGGCCATGACCTGACCGCCCAGATCAAAGGTGGCGGGCAGGAAATGGGCCGCAGGTCGGGGACCGAGAATGTGATCGGCATCGCGGGCATGGGCGCTGCTGCAGCGGCGGCGCAGGCCGATCTGGCGGCGGGACGGTGGGAACAAATCGCCCAGTTTAGAAATATTCTAGAAATGGGCATTGAGGCTGCGGACAAGAACACTATTTTTGTCGGGAAAGACTTGCCACGGCTTCCCAACACCAGCTGTTTTGTGACATCGGGCTGGAAAGGCGAAACGCAGGTCATGGCGATGGATCTGGCAGGGTTCGCCGTTTCGGCGGGATCGGCCTGTTCGTCGGGCAAGGTGAAACAAAGCCGCGTCTTGCGCGCGCTGGGTCTGGATGATGATGCCGCTGCCTCTGCGCTGCGGGTGTCGCTGGGCCTTGAGACAACGGAAGACCAGGTTTTGCGCTTTGTGCAGGCCTGGACAGAAAAACGGGCGCGGTTGCGCGCGGCATGAGGGGAAGAAGATGACAGCTCTGGACAAGATCGAAGTAAAAGAAGGCGTCGATCAGGAAACGGTCGATGCGGTCACAGCCCTGTCGGGGAATTACAAATACGGCTGGGAAACCGAGATCGAGATGGATTACGCCCCCAAAGGCGTGAACCCCGATATCGTGCGTCTGATTTCCGCCAAGAACGAAGAACCCGCATGGATGACCGAATGGCGCCTGCAGGCCTTTACCCGCTGGGAACAGATGACCGAGCCGAAATGGGCGATGGTGCATTATCCCGAGATCGATTTTCAGGACATCTATTACTATGCCCGCCCCAAAAGCATGGCGGTCAAGCCCAAGTCGCTGGATGAGGTCGATCCCAAGCTGCTGGCGACCTACGCTAAGCTGGGCATTCCGCTGAAGGAGCAGGCGATCCTTGCTGGCGTGGAAGGGGCTGAAAACATGCCCGCCGAGGGCCGCAAAGTCGCGGTGGATGCGGTGTTCGACTCTGTGTCTGTTGGCACCACCTTTCAGGCGGAATTGAAAAAGGCCGGCGTGGTCTTTTGTTCGATCTCCGAGGCGATCCGCGACCATCCGGAACTGGTGAAGAAATATCTCGGCTCGGTCGTGCCGCAGTCGGACAATTTCTATGCGACGCTGAATTCGGCCGTGTTTTCGGACGGGTCCTTCGTCTATATCCCGCCGGGGGTGCGCTGCCCGATGGAATTGTCGACCTATTTCCGCATCAATGCGGAAAACACCGGCCAGTTCGAACGCACGCTGATCATCGCCGACAAAGGGTCCTATGTGTCCTACCTTGAAGGCTGCACAGCGCCCAAGCGTGATGTGGCGCAGCTGCATGCCGCCGTCGTTGAGATCATCGTCGAGGAAGATGCAGAGGTGAAATATTCCACCGTGCAGAACTGGTATCCCGGTGACGAAAACGGCAAGGGCGGCATCTATAACTTTGTCACCAAACGTGCCGATTGCCGTGGCGACCGTGCCAAGGTGATGTGGACCCAAGTCGAAACCGGCTCTGCCGTGACGTGGAAATACCCCAGCTGCATCCTGCGCGGCGATGACAGCCAGGGTGAGTTCTATTCCATCGCCATCGCCAACAACATGCAGCAGGCCGATACCGGCACCAAGATGGTGCATCTGGGCAAGAACACCAAAAGCCGGATCGTGTCCAAGGGGATCAGCGCAGGCAAGGCGCAGAACACCTATCGGGGCCTCGTGTCGATGCACCCCAAGGCCAAGAACAGCCGCAACTATACGCAATGCGACAGCCTGCTGATCGGCGACAAATGCGGCGCGCATACGGTGCCTTACATCGAGGTGAAGAACAATTCATCCCGCGTCGAACACGAGGCGACGACCTCCAAGGTGGATGACGACCAGCTGTTCTATTGCCGCAGCCGCGGCATGGACGAGGAAGAAGCCGTCGCGCTTGTCGTCAACGGTTTCTGCCGCGAGGTGTTGCAGGCGCTGCCGATGGAATTCGCGATGGAAGCACAGGCGCTGGTCGCGATCTCATTGGAAGGGTCGGTTGGGTGACAGTTATCGCTGCTCATCCTGCCCTTACGGCAAGTGGCGCTGCGCCGCGCAATTGTCGCGCAAGCGTCATTGCGTTGCCCGCATTTTGCCGCAGTTGGCGTGCAAGCACATACCTGTTGGCAGACGGGATGCTTTGCGATGGGTACGGCGAAATACGACCAGCGGGATTTCAACGCGCGGATCAAGCGGATCCGCAATCCGCGCAACGATTCCTATTTCGATCCCGAATTGCGGATGCATATCCCCAAGCACGTGCCGCGCAACATGATCCTCAAGGCGTCCAAAAAGGAACAGCCGTCGTTTCTGTCCGCCATGCTGGTGTCCATGATCATCGGCGCAGCCGCGCTGGCGCTGGGGCAATGGGTGCGGGTCAAGTACTTTGGCTTGGTGGAGTTCAGCGCCACCACCGTCACGCTGGACCTGATCGCAGGCGTCTGGATGGTGCTGGTGCTGTCGGTCCTGCTGGGTCATCGCGGCTTTATGGCGCGGATGGCGCAGGTCGCGGGCATCTATGTCATGCTGATCGCCGGCCACAATTTCGTCTGGCGCTGGCCCGACCAGATGGCGCGGATCTATTCGCCGGCCTATGTCGAACAGGTCAAGGCAACGACGTTGCCACGGTCCGTCACGATCAACGGGGCGCTTTTCGCGCTCTGACCTCTGTTTTTGCGCAAGGATCACGCACCCTGTCCAAGGGTGCTTTTTGCGTTTCTTCCCCCATATCCGACGGGCCAAGCGCCCGTCCTGCCGTCATTGAAGGAGAATAAGATGTTGGAAATCAAAGGCCTGCAAGTGAAACTTGAAGAAGAGGACAAGCAGATCCTCAAGGGCGTTGACCTGTCCATTGCTCCGGGCACTGTCCATGCGATCATGGGGCCGAACGGGTCGGGCAAATCGACCCTGTCTTATGTGCTGTCGGGCCGCGACGGCTATACCGTCACGGGCGGGTCGGCGATGCTCGAAGGTGCTGACCTGCTGGACATGGAGCCCGAAGAACGCGCCGCCGCCGGCCTGTTTCTGGCGTTCCAGTATCCCGTCGAAATCCCCGGTGTCGGCAACATGACCTTCCTGCGCACCGCCGTGAACGCGCAGCGCAAGGCGCGCGGCGAAGAAGAACTGAGCGCTGGCGATTTCCTGAAAGTCGTGCGCGCCAAGGCCAAGGATTTGCAGATCGACGCCGAGATGCTGAAGCGCCCGGTCAATGTCGGCTTTTCGGGCGGCGAGAAAAAGCGCAACGAAATCCTGCAGATGGCGATGCTGGAACCCAAGATGTGCATTCTGGACGAAACCGATTCCGGTCTGGATGTCGATGCGATGAAACTCGTCGCGGATGGCGTGAACGCGCTGCGTTCCGAAGGGCGGTCGTTCCTTGTGATCACGCATTACCAGCGCCTGCTGGACCATATCAAACCCGATATCGTGCACATCATGGCTGATGGCCGGATTATCCAGTCGGGCGGGCCTGAATTGGCGCTTGAGGTGGAAAACAACGGGTATGCCGACATTCTGGCAGGGGTGGCCTGATGGCATTGGCGAAACGCAAAGAAGACGCGACACTTGCGCGGCTGGCGGGGATCACCCTGCCGGAGGGCGCGACATGGGCGACAGCCGCCCGCACTGACGCGCTGGCGCGGGTGTCGGCGATGGGCCTGCCCACGCGGCGCGACGAATACTGGCGCTATACTGATCCCGCGTCGCTGATCGCGGCCGATGCGCCGCCTGCGGCCTTGTTCGACAATGGCGAAGGGCCGCTGTTTGCTGGCGTAGACCGGATCGCGCTGGTGTTCGTGGATGGCGTGTTCGACGCCGCCGCCTCGAGCGATCTGGAAGGCGAGGGGGTGGAGATTCACCGCCTTGCCGATGTCACCCAGCACGATATCCATTGGGCCAAGGACCTTTACGGCACGCTGGAATCGCGCGGTCAGAATCCCGTGGAACGCCCCTTGGCGGCGCTGAACACCGCGATTGCCAGCGACGGGATCGTGATCCGCGCAACGGCCGAGGTCAGCAAGCCCGTGCATCTGGTCTATCTGCACCAATCACAAACCTCGGACGTGACCCTCCACAACCTTGTCCGCGTCGAGGCAGGCGCAAGCCTGACGCTGCTTGAAACCGGCCCCGGTGCCGCGCGTCTGTCCACCTGTCTGGAGGTCGATGTTGCCGAGGGCGGGCAGTTCCACCATATCCGCGCCCAAGGCAACGACCACGAACGCCGTGCGGTGACGCATTGTTTCGCGCAACTGGCCGCTGAGTCGGTGTTCAAATCCTTCACGCTGACCTTCAACGGCGTGCTGACGCGCAATGAATGCGTGATCGATATCCGTGGCGATGATGCGGTGGCGCATGTCGCGGGCGCTTGCGTCGGCGATGGTGCTGATTTCCACCACGACGACACCGTGTTCGTCACCCATGACGCGCTCCGCGGCGAAAGCCGTCAGGTGTTCAAGAAAGTGCTGCGCAACGGGGCCGTGGGCGTGTTTCAGGGCAAGATCCTTGTCAAGCAAGGCGCGCAAAAGACCGATGGCTACCAGATCAGCCAGTCCTTGCTGCTGGACGACGACAGCCAGTTCCTCGCCAAGCCGGAACTGGAAATCTACGCTGATGACGTCGCCTGTTCGCATGGGTCCACCACCGGTGCCATCGACGAGACGGCCTTGTTCTACCTGCGCTCGCGCGGGGTGCCGATGGAGGCGGCGCGCAACCTGCTGACGCTGTCCTTCCTTGCCGAAGCCCTGACCGAGATCGCGGATCAGGCGCTGGCGGATGAACTGCAGGCCCGGCTGGAAGGCTGGCTGGCACGGCGGACCTGATGCCAGTCACCAGCGACATCGTGCGGACATGGCGCGCGCCGCGTGCGGTGATGCGCAGCATTCTGGATCAGGGCCGGCGCGAGGATCGGGCGATCGCCTATCTGATGATCGCCTGTTTCCTGATCTTCATCGCGCAATGGCCGCGCCTGTCGCGCATGGCGGCGGGGTTCGACCTGCCGCCAGGGTCCGAGGCACCGGAGCTTGATCGCCTCATGGCCTATGAATTCATGGCCTGGCTGATGGTCTGGCCGCTGTTCTTGTATTTTCTGGCCGGGGCCACACATCTTGTGGCAAAGGCTCTGGGCGGCAAAGGCACCATGTATGGCGCGCGGATCGCCCTGTTCTGGACCTTGCTGGCCACCTCGCCCGCGATCCTGCTGCATGGCATGACGCGCGGCTTTATCGGCCCCGGGGTCGAGACCAATATCGTCGGCGCAGTCTGGCTGATCGCCTTTGCGGTCATCTGGGTGCAATCAATGCGTGAAGCAGAAAGCAGACCATGAATATCACGATGCAATCTGCCACGCGCGCCCTTTGGGGGGCGATCACCGACCCTGCGAGCGCCGCACGGCTGGCGCTGGACTGGCGTCTGGGTCTTGGCAACCTCTGGACCGCCCTGGCACTTGTCGCGGTGCTGAACGTGCTGATGCTGGCGCTGCTGCAGGCGGTGTCCCCGATGCCTGTGGTGATCCAGGACGGCATGACGCTGACCCCCTTCAGCTATGCCGTGATCATCACCGTGTTCCTGTTTTTGCTGGTCTACACGCTTTATCACATCGGCCGGATGATGGGCGGGCAGGGCACGGTCGAGGATAGCCTGACCATCATCGTCCTGTTTCAGGGCATCAGCGTCGCGCTGGAGGCTGTGCAGGTCCTGCTGGTCGTGATCAGCCCGCAGGTCGCCTCGATCTTCGGGCTTGTGTCGCTGGCGATCCTGATCCGCTGCATGCTGAATTTCGTCAATGTGATGCATCGCTTTCAAAGCCTGGGCAAAGCCTTTGGCACCGTCCTGTTCGCCGTGATCGGCACCGCGCTGATCGCGGGGATCGTGCTGACTGTGCTGGGCGTCGCCCCTACCGGAGCTGTAACATGACCCTTGATGTCGCAAAGGTCCGTGCCGATTTTCCGATCCTGTCGCGGCAGGTCAACGGCAAGCCGCTGGTCTATCTGGATAACGGCGCATCTGCGCAGAAACCGCAGGTCGTGATCGACGCGGTCACGCAGGCCTATTCCCAGGAATACGCCAATGTGCACCGCGGCCTGCATTACCTGTCCAACCTCGCCACCGAGAAATACGAGGCCGTGCGCGGCACCATCGCGCGGTTCCTCAATGCCGCCTCCGAGGACGAGATCATCATGAACTCGGGTACGACCGAAGGCATCAATATGGTCGCCTATGGCTGGGCCATGCCACGCATGGAGGCCGGCG
>DAISXL010000017.1:0-23893 GCA_036825855.1 Yoonia sp. | reverse complement strand
CCAGGTTTTCAACCTGGAAAGAGGGGTTCGATTCCCCTAGGGACTGCCATTGGTTTCCTCTCAATATCAAGACGTCACCGACGGTTGCTTGCGACCTGGGCAAGGCTGCGTTCGATCTCGATCAGCCGTTGTTTGCGCCAGAGACCGCCGCCATATCCTGTCAACGCGCCATCGGCGCCAATCACGCGGTGACAGGGAATCATCAGCGCGATCTGGTTGGCGCCATTCGCGCGGGCGACAGCGCGCGTTGCGGTGGGCCGACCGATCTGGCGCGCGATTTCGCTGTAACTGCGGGTTTCGCCAACGGGAATATCGCGCAGGGCGGCCCAGACGGCACGTGTAAAAGGTGGTCCGTTGAACGCAAGCGGCGTGTCGAACCTGGCAGAGCGCGCGGCGAAGTAATCGCCAAGCTCGGCGGCGGCCTGTTCGGAGGGTGGCATGGCGCCGATCCCCACACCCTCGGGCGCAGCCTTGTGCAGACGCCGCAATTCCGTGGGCAGCGCCTTGCGGTCCACGAATTCGAGCAGGTGCAGATGGCTGCGGCTGCTGACCGCGATCATGTCGCCCAGCGGCGTGGGAATCCATGTCGCGCGCAGATGCCCGCCCCCGCGCAGCGCGGATGGCGCGCAGCCCAACAACCGCGCAAAGGCCGCCCGAAAGGCGCTGGCCGAATCGAAGCCGGCATCGACCTGTGCCGCCACGACCTTTTCGCCGGCGGCCAGTGCGTCGAACCCCTGGCGCAGGCGGCGTTGGCGCGCCAGTTCCAGAAAGGTCATCCCGAAGTGCCGCCGGAAACTGCGCCGCACAGTCGAGGCATCGAACCCCATGCGGGTGACCTCGGCCTCGGACCAGCGCAGGTCGGGCTGGGCTTCAAGCGCCGCAAGCAAGGTCACGATGGCAGGGTCGGCTTGCGCGGCCGCCTGCACCGGATGGCATCTTTTGCACGGGCGGAAGCCCGCCGCGAGACATTCACCCGCTGTCGCGAAAAAGCGGCAATTTTCCAGCTTTGGCTTGCGCGCGGGACAGGTCAGGCGGCAAAAGATCCCCGTAGTCACCACGCCGACAAAGGCCTGCCCGTCAAAGCAGGCGTCGCGGGCCACAAGGGCGGCATAAAGGGTCGCGTGATCTGGCAAGGTAAACAGCATAGGGCGATGATAGCCGATCTGGATCCGCATGCCGTCGATTTTCGGGCGTCGCATGTTTTTTGCACACTGGGCCAGTATCGCCCTTGTGATGGTTTCTGCCGTTTCGCCCGCCCCGCGCCCGCGATAGGCTGTTTTGATCATGGCAAAAGGATTTCCGACAATGACCCTGACCTATCTGCACACGATGGTGCGTGTGAAAGACCTTGAAAAATCGATGGCCTTTTATGAATTGCTGGGCCTGCGCGAGACGCGGCGCATCGACAATGAAAAAGGGCGATTCTCGCTTGTGTTCATGGCGCCTCCGGGCCAGGAAGAATGCCCTGTCGAGCTGACCTATAACTGGGATGGTGATGACGCCTTGCCATCCGACAGCCGCCATTTCGGGCATCTGGCCTATCGCACCAGCGACATCTATGCGCTTTGCCAGCATCTGATGGACAATGGCGTGACGATCAACCGCCCACCGCGCGACGGGCACATGGCTTTTGTGCGGTCACCTGACAACATTTCCGTCGAATTGCTGCAGGAAGGCGACAACCTGCCGCCGGCCGAACCTTGGGCCAGTATGGAAAACACGGGCCACTGGTAAACAACCTGCCCTGCGTCAGTAGATATAGCGGATCTGATCGCTCCAGTATCGCTCGACCCGGCGCAGGGCGGCGGTGATATCGTCCAGACCGGCATGATCCAGCACCTGCCGGTCCATCAACCCGTCGGCATGGGTGGCAAACAGCTTTGCCACCACCTGCCGCACATTGCGCCCTTTTTCGGTCAGGCGCACGCGGACAGACCGGCGGTCAATTTCGCTGCGCTGGTGGTGCATATAGCCCAGATCGACAAGTTTTTTCAGGTTATAGGATACGTTCGACCCCTGGTAATAGCCGCGCGATTTAAGCTCGCCCGCCGTGACCTCGTGATCGGCGATGTTGAACAGCAGCAGCGCCTGCACGGCGTTGATTTCAAGGATGCCGACCCGTTCGAATTCATCCTTGATCACGTCGAGCAACAGCCGGTGCAACCGTTCCACCAAGGTCAGGGCGTCCAGGTAGGACGCCATGAAGGACGCGCTGCGCGCTGCCGACATGCCGGATTTATCCTGCCTGCCAAGGTTGGTGTGAATGCTCATCCCGACACTCCGTCTGCTGTGGTGGGACGGGTCTAAGGCAAACAAGACAAGATAGGGTTAAAGCCGTCAGGCGGGCCGCGTGACCCCCTGCGCACCTGCGGCGATCCGCGCGATCAGGTCGGCGTACACCTCTGGCACGGCGAATTGCCCGCCGACCCAGCCGTAAAGATCGTGGTCGTTCTCGGACAAGAGCGCGTCATAAAGTGCCAGTTCCGCGTCCGTCATGCCCGCCAGATTGTCGGCGGCAAAGGCCGACAGGATCAGGTCCATTTCCTTGATCCCGCGCCGCATGGAGCGCATGTGCAACCGCTTGCGGGTGTGTTCGATCGTCTCTGTCATAATGTCCTGCGCAATGCTGCCTGAAGCTGTTTTTCCACCTGCCCCATCTTGTCGAGCATCTGCACCATCTGCGCGCGCAAGCGGCGATGTTCCTGCATCAAGGCCGCGACATCGGCGGGGATCTCCGTGGGATCATCGGGGGCGGACAGCCCGTCGCCCTGCCCTGACATCAGCCAGCCCAGCGACACGCCCAGCATCCCCGCCAGCATCTGCAAGCGATTGGCGCGGGGTTCACCGGTGTCGTTTTCCCAAGACACCAACGTGGCCAGCTTGACGCCCAGCGATTTGGCAAGGTCTTTCTGGCTGAGGCCTGCGGCTTCGCGGGCGCCTGCCAGCCTGTCGCCAAAGGTTGCGGCTTCGGGGCTGTACCAGTCACTGTCTGTTTCGGTCACGCGGGACTCCTTGGTTCTTGCCATGCTCGCTTGGGTCGTCTTATGTCACGGATAGTGCAATTTGACCACCGGACATCCTTGATGACATTTCTGTCTGCGACGCTTGATCGCGTTAAACCTTCGCCCACCATCGCCGTGACGACCAAGGCGGCCGAATTGAAAGCAGCGGGGCGCGACATCATCGGCCTTGGCGCGGGAGAGCCGGATTTCGACACGCCCGCCAATATCAAGGCCGCCGCCGTGCAGGCGATTTCCGAGGGCAAGACGAAATACACCGCCGTTGATGGCATCCCCGAGTTGAAACAGGCGATCTGCGCCAAATTCAAGCGCGACAATGCGCTGGATTACACCCCCGCGCAGGTCACGGTCGGCACAGGTGGCAAGCAGGTGCTCTACAACGCCTTCATGGCGACGCTGAACCCGGGCGACGAGGTGATCATCCCCGCGCCCTATTGGGTCAGCTACCCTGATATGGTCCTGCTGGCAGGCGGCACGCCTGTCACGATCGAGGCGACGCTGGAAGCCGCGTTCAAGATCACCGCCGAGCAGCTGGAGGCCGCGATCACGCCGCAGACCAAGTGGTTCCTGTTCAATTCGCCCTCCAACCCTACTGGCGCAGGGTATTCTTGGGACGAACTGAAGGCGCTGACTGATGTGCTGTTGCGCCATCCCCATGTCTGGGTGATGACCGACGACATGTACGAACATCTGGCCTATGGCAATTTCAAGTTCTGTACGCCTGCGCAGGTCGAACCGCGGCTGTACGACCGCACGCTGACTGTCAACGGCGTCAGCAAGGCCTATGCCATGACCGGCTGGCGGATCGGCTATGCGGCAGGGCCAGAGATGCTGATCAAGGCGATGCGCAAGGTGCAGTCGCAATCCACGTCGAACCCCTGTTCGGTCAGCCAATATGCCGCGGTCGAGGCGCTGAACGGCACGCAGGATTTCCTTGCGCCCAACAACGCGCTCTTCGAACGCCGCCGCGATCTGGTGGTCGATATGCTGAACAAGGCCCCCGGCGTGGTCTGCCCGCGCCCTGAAGGGGCGTTCTATGTCTATCCGTCCATCGCGGGCTGCATCGGCAAGACCAGCGCGGGCGGTGTGCCGATCGACAATGACGAAACCTTCGCCTCGGCCTTGCTGGAGGAAACCGGCGTGGCCGTCGTGTTCGGCGCGGCCTTTGGCCTGTCGCCCAATTTCCGCGTCAGCTACGCCACCTCGGACGCCGCCTTGAAAGAGGCATGCCAGCGCATCATCACCTTCTGCAAGGGTCTGTCATGACCGCCCTGCCGCCCTATTACTTTCGCATCCGCGACAATGGGGCGGCGGTGTTCCGCGTGGATGTCGAAGACCGGCATCGCCGGATCGACATGGAACAGATCGCCGTGATCAACATCAACCGCGGTGATTTCAAAGCGCATGGCGACCACACCCTGACCGCCGAGGACGAAGCGGTGATCCGCGACTGGATCACCGACCGCAAGGCGCTGCTGGCGCGGCGCGATCTGGACGATATCCACCGCGCCATCGACCATCTGAACCTGACCGCCCATTGGGTGCAATCGCGCGCCGATGATGCCGCGCTGGACGCGGTGACGGACAAGCTGCTGCTGGCCATGCATGATCTGCGCAGCGTGCTGGTGCGCAAGAAGGCCGACAGGCTGGCACGCGACAACGAGAGCGGGCACCTACCCGAGAGGTAATTGCTCCCCCTCGCCCTGCCGGTCTAGGACGGCGACATTATCAATGTCGAAAGGGCCGAAAATGACCGCATTCCGTATCCTGCTAGTGCTGATGTGCGCAGCGCTGGCCGCCTATACCGCCATCGTCGTGTCGCGCGAAGGCTGGGGGCTGGTGCCGGTCTTCGTCGACGATATTGCCGCGCTGACCTGGCGGGGGCAGTTCAACCTTGATTTCATCACCTACCTGATCCTGTCGGCCCTGTGGGTCTGCTGGCGCGGCGGGTTCACGCCTCTGGCGCTGGCCTTGGGGGCTGCGGCTTCGGTCTTGGGCATCATGTTTCTGGCGCCCTATCTGCTGGTGGCCTTGCAGCGCAGCGGCGGCGATATCGGCCTGTTGCTGCTGGGTGTCCACGCGCAACGACAGGCGGGTTAGACCGCCTGCGGCAGCGCGCGCCCTTCGTCCCAGGCGATGATATTGTCCAGCGCCATCTGCCCCATCGCTTCGCGCACTTCGAGCGCGGCTGTCCCCAGATGCGGCAGGATCACGACGTTTTCCAGCGCGCGCAACGCCTCTGGCACGAACGGTTCCTTGGCGAAAACATCCAGACCCGCGCCTGCGATCCGGCCCTGTTGCAAGGCCGCGATCAGCGCGTCTTCATCCACCACATCGCCGCGCGCGATATTGACGAAGATGCCGGTGGGCTTCATCGCGGCCAAGGCGGCGGCGTCGATCAGGCCGGTGTTGGCCCCACCGCCCGGCACGGTCACGACGATAATATCGGCCTGTGCCATCAGCTCGTGCAGGCTGTCAACCTGATGCGCAGGCATATCCACCATCTTGGGCGAGCGGTTGAAATACAAAACCGGCATGTCGAAGCCGTAAAGACAGCGCCGCGCGACGGCCTGCCCGATCCGGCCCATGCCGACGATGCCCACGGTCTTGCCGGTGACATGGGTGCCCAGCATCTGCGTGGGCTGCCAGCCCGTCCATTTGCCTGCACGCACCAGCCGTTCGCCTTCGCCCGCGCGGCGGCAGGCGGACAGGATCAGCGTCATGCCGATATCGGCGGTCGCATCGGTCACGGCGTCGGGCGTGTTGGACACAGCCACACCTGCGGCGCGCGCGGCGTCCACGTCGATATGGTTATACCCCACCCCGAAATTGGCCAGCACACCGCAGCGAATCTCGCCCTTGAAGGCTTCGGCCGTAAAGCCGTCGCCCAAGGTCGGCAGGATCGCGTCGTAATCGCGCAAGGCGGCGGCGGCCTCGGCCACGCTCAACCCTGTCGTCTCGGCCCGCAAAGTCACATCAAACCGCGCGCGGGCGGCGGCAAGGACAGCCTCTGGCAAGGCGCGGGTGATGAGGAGTTTCTTCAATGCAACCGCCCCCCCAAGGGCACATCCTGGTCAGGGCCAACCAGCACAACCGCGCCATCGGCGTCAGGCATGCCGAGCACCAGCACTTCGGACATGAATTTGCCGATCTGGCGGGGCGGAAAATTCACCACGGCCAAGACCTGTTTGCCCACCAGCGTTTCGGGGGCGTAATGCACCGTGATCTGGGCGGAGGTTTTCTTCTCGCCGATCTCCGGGCCGAAATCGATCCAGAGCTTGATCGCGGGCTTGCGCGCCTCGGGGAAGGGTTCCGCGCGGGTCACGGTACCGACACGCACGTCGACTTTCAGGAAATCGTCAAAGCTGATCTCACTCATTGGCCAGTTCCCGCGCGCGGTTGGCGGCAGCAGCGACAGCACGGCGCATCAGGTCGGGCAGGCCCTTGTCATTGTCCATCAGCACGTCAAGCGCCGCCTGCGTGGTGCCATTGGGCGAGGTCACGTTGATCCGCAGTTGCGCGGGGTCTTCATCCGCGGTTTCGGCCAACTCGCCCGCGCCGCCGACGGTGGCCTTGGCCAGATCCATCGCCATCTGCGGCGTCAGCCCTTCGGCGACACCGGCGGCGGCCAGCGCCTCGATCATGTGAAACACATAAGCGGGACCAGAGCCGGACACCGCCGTCACCGCATCCATCTGGGATTCGTCATCCAGCCGCACGGTCTGACCCACGGCCCAGAGCAGCGCCTCGGCCATGTCGAGATCGGCGTCGGTCGTCCTGGCATTGCCGATCAGCGCGGTGATTCCCCGGCCAATCGCGGCGGGTGTGTTGGGCATCGCGCGGATGATGGGGGTGCCCTCGCCAAAGGCCGCCTCGAACGTCGCAATCGGCGTGCCTGCGGCGATGGAAATGACCAGCGTCTTGCCGGTGCCCAGCGCCTTCACATCGGGCAAGGCGGTCGTCATCATCTGCGGCTTGACGGCGACAACGACGATTGCGGGGGTTTCGGGCAAGGTGCCGCCGATATTCACGCCCTGTTGCTTGAGCCAGTCGGACGGGTGCGGGTCGATCACAAAAACCGAAGCGGGCGGCAGACCGTTGCGCAGCCACCCTGCCAGCATCGCCGACCCCATCTTGCCGCAGCCCAACAATACAAGACCACGGACGGCAACTTCGTTCATATTCATTCGATGGCCCTCTTGACGTAATCTCAAGAGGTTAAGCTACGCCAAGGCGACTTGAAAGCCACCTTGGCGAAATTTTCATGCGCGGCCGTAGGCACCGGCAATCGCGACTTCCAGCGCCTGTTTCGGGCTCTTGTCGGCCCAAGTTACAAGCTGGATCGCGGGATAATACTGTTCGCAGGCATTGACGGCAGCCCCGATCATCGTGTCGATCTGGTCTGGTCCCGCCACCTGATCGCCCGCCAGCACCAAGCCGTAGCGGTAAACCATCAGGTTTTGTTCGTCCCACCACGTCAGCGACCCTGCCCAAAGGCGGTCGTTGATCGCGTTGAGCGCCTCGTACAGGGCGGGTTTGCGCGCGGCGGGGGGTTCCATCTCGAAGGTGCAGATCAGACGCAGGGTTTCGTCATAGGCCGACCAGGCCAGGGTGATCGAATAGGTGCGCCACTGGCCTTCGACGGCCATGGCGATCTGGTCGTCGTGGATACGGTCGAATTCCCAGTCATGGTGTTCGGCAATATGTTCGACAAGGTCGATCGGGTGCAGATCATCGGCTTCAAGGTAATGTTCGGACAACGCCATATGCTTGGCCTCACTGTGTTGGCGCGGGGGCTTTGGCATGACCCTAGCGCTAGCTGCCTGCTCTAGGGGCGGTAGAGTTCTCGTTTAGCCCCTACAAGATATCGTGTGGCAGGATGGGCCACCTGTAAAGCAGTTTCTTGGGGATAAGCCTGCCGTCGCAAAAAATTCACGCCGTCGATTGCCAAGCGTGCGGCCCCGTCACAGATTGGGCCCAACAAAGGAGCACGCCATGAACCTCGACCTGCTGAAACGACTTTGCGAAACGCCCGGTGTCCCGGGTCACGAAGACCGCGTCCGCGATCTGATCACATCCGAGATCAAGGGCTTGTTCGATACGGTCACGACCGACCCGATGGGGTCGCTCTTGTGCCGCCGTGATGCCAAGAAAAAAGGCGCGCCGCGCATCATGCTGCTGTGCCACATGGACGAGATCGGCTTTCTGGTCAGCCATATCACCAAGGACGGCTATCTTTACCTGCAGCCCGTGGGCGGGTTCGATCCGCGTAACCTGTTTTCGCGCCGCGTGCTTGTTTGCACCGATCAGGGCGATTTCAAAGGCGTGATGAACCCGGGCGGCAAGCCCATCCACATCTCATCCCCCGAAGAACGCAAGAAAGTGCCCGAAGTGACCGAGTTCTTCGTCGATCTCGGCATGGGCAAAGCCGCCTGCGACAAAGTCAAGGTCGGCGATTTCGTCGTCATGGACGAACCTTTCATCGAGATGGGCAACAAGGTCGTGTCCAAGGCGCTCGACAACCGCATCGCCTGCTGGCTGGGAATCGAGGCGATCCGCGCCTTGGGCAAGAAAGGGCGCGGCGCGGAAATCCACGTGGCCTTCACCTGTCAGGAAGAGGTCGGTTTGCGCGGCGCGCGCACGGCGGCCTATGCGATCAAGCCCGACATCGGGCTGGGCATCGACACCACGCTGGCCTGCGACACGCCCGGCATCCCTGACAAGGACGCAACCACGACCCAGGGCGCGGGCTTTGGCCTGCATGTGCGCGATTCGTCATTCATCGCCGACAAGAAACTGGTCGCGGAAATCGAGGCTTTGGCGATCAAGAAAAAGATCCCCTACCAGCGCACCATGCTGGCCGCAGGCGGCCAAGATGGGGCCGCCGCCCAGCAAGCCGCCGCAGGCGCACGCGCGGTGGGCATCGTGGTCGGCACGCGCTATATCCATACCGTCACGGAAATGATCGACAAAGGCGACCTGCAGGCAGCGCTGGATATACTGGTGGCTTATCTGTCGGAGTTTTGAGGCAATTCGCGACGGGATGAATAGCCAATTCCGTCGCGAACATTCAGACGACTAGAACCTTTAGAAGAACAAGTGCCAGCGCAACCAGCGCTGCAATTCTGGCCTGAATGTAAAGCACCAGCCAGATACCAACGACAATCAGGGCAAGATAATAGCTCTGCTCGACACGCGGCGATGACCCAAGCGGTTGGAAAAGAACGGTAATTGCAGGATTTTCAGCAAAATCCATTCCGGAAAGGCCAATCACGCCGATACAGAAAAGAAGCAGCCCAGCAATGGACGCACATATGCTGGCGCAATAATCCACAAGAAAACCGCCAAAAATCAATGGGAAGATCCCAGATATTCAACGGGTAGGCGCAATCCTCTGCGACGTCAAGCCACAGGGTGGAATTTTGCAAAAGATGAAGCGGGGAGATTAATGCGCGAGGCAACGCATGCGCAGGTGTTTCACCATCGCAAGCGGCGCGCGTCGGCCATGCAACCTGACCGACGGCTTGTTCGAACCGCAAACCACAACACCGATCAACAAGGTGATCAACAGAACATCCAACATACACGAACCTTTAACTTGTCAGTCACACAACAACCAATTGCCGGTGTTTTGCGCGTCAAAAGTGCGCGAAACAAGGCACTGGCGGGGTAACACCAAGAACCTTGCCGCAGAAACCTTCCCTTAAGTACAGGTTTTTGAAACTGGCGTAATTTTCAACCACAGGATGCGTCCGCCACGACACAATCGATCACGCCCGGATCGGTGGCTCCACACCTGTCAAACGCGCATTCAGGCCAGAAAAGCGATCATTTCTTGGCTTCGAGTGCTGCGATCCGTGCCGCCAGCGCCTCGTTTTCTTCGCGCGCTTTTTGCGCCATCGCGCGGACGGCGTCGAATTCCTCGCGGGTCACAAAATCGCGATCGGCCAGCCAGCGGTCCATCATGGATTTCATCGCTGTCTGCGCCTCGTCCCGCGCGCCTTGGGCAACGCCCATGGCATTGGTCATCAACTGGCTCAGATCGTCGAAAATCTTGTTACGGTTCTGCATGGCTCTCTCCAAGGCTGTTCAGGTCTATATGGGGCCAAGGCAGCGCGCAGACAAGCGGGTCGGGCTGCTTGACATCGCCGCGGTCCCGCATCACGACTGCGGCCATGTTGGCAGCGATCCCCTTTCCCGATATCTCGCCCGAGATTTTCAGCTTTGAAATCTTCGGGATCACGCTCGCGCTGCGCTGGTATGCGATGGGCTATATTGTCGGCATCGCGCTGGGATGGATGATCATCAAGGCCGCGCTGCGCCGCCCGCAACTGTGGCGGGCTGGTGCGCCGATGGACCCGGCCAAGCTGGAAGACCTGCTGACCTATATCGTGATCGGCGTGATCGGCGGCGGTCGTCTGGGCTATGTGTTTTTCTACCAGCCTGCCGCGTTTCTGGCTGATCCCGCAAGCATCATCCGCATCTGGGAAGGTGGTTTGTCGTTCCATGGCGGTTTTGTCGGCGTGGTGCTGGCGGTCTGGCTGTTCAGCCGCCGCCATGCCGTGCCGCTGCCTGATCTGGCCGATATCATCGCGGTCGCGGCCACCCCTGCCATCCTGCTGGTGCGGATCGCCAATTTCATCAATGCGGAATTGTGGGGTCGTCCGACTGATGTGCCCTGGGGCGTGGTCTTTCCGGGCGCTGCCGCGCAGTCCTGTGCCACAGCGACAGAACCGTGTGTGCGCCACCCCTCGCAGCTTTACGAAGCGGGCCTTGAAGGGCTGCTGTTGGGCGGTATCCTGCTGCTGCTGGCCTTCCGTTTCGGCGGGCTGAAGAAACCGTGGCTGTTGTCAGGCATCTTCTTTGCAGGCTACGGGATCGCGCGGTTCATCGTCGAATTCGTCCGCCAGCCCGATGCGCAATTCGTCAGCCCCGGCAATCCGCTGGGCTGGGCTGTGCAATTCGGTGATTACGGTCTGACCATGGGGCAGGTGCTGACGCTGCCGATGATCCTGACAGGGCTTGTCGTCGTGCTGGCGACCACCCGCCGCAGATGACCGCGCTGGCCGATATGCTGCTGGCCCGGATCGCACGCGACGGGCCGATCAGTATCGCAAGCTTCATGGCCGAAGCGCTGATGCATCCCCAGCACGGCTATTACGCAACGCGCGACCCGTTCGGTGTCGCAGGCGATTTCACCACCGCCCCCGAGATCAGCCAGATGTTCGGCGAATTGATCGGGCTGGCGCTGGCGCAGGCCTGGCTGGACCAAGGCGCGCCCGATCCTGTGACATTGGCCGAGCTGGGTCCGGGGCGCGGCACGCTGATGGCCGATATCCTGCGCGCCACCGCCGCCGTGCCGGGGTTTCACGCCGCAGCCCGCGTGCATTTTATCGAGACCTCGCCGCATCTGCGCGCCTTGCAGGCCGCGCGTGTGCCACAGGCCACGTGGCACGACAGGGTCGACACGCTGCCCGAGGCACCCTTGCTGCTGGTCGCGAACGAGTTCTTCGACGCCCTGCCGGTCCGGCAGTTTGTCCGCGCCGGTGCGGGCTGGCGCGAGAGGATGGTGGGCGCGCAGGACGGCACGCTGTGCTTCGGCCTGTCGGATGCTGCCCCGCTTGCCATGCTGGCGCACCGTCTGGACGACACACAGGACGGTGATCTGGTGGAACACTGCCCTGCCCTGTCCGGCATCGTGCAGACCATCGCAGCAAGGATCGCGGCCCATGGCGGGGCTGCGCTGGTCATCGACTATGGCGACTGGCAGTCGCTGGGCGACACATTGCAGGCTTTGGCGGGCCATGTCCCCACCGACCCGCTGGCAACCCCCGGACAGGCCGATCTGACCGCGCATGTGGATTTCGCCGCCATTGCCGCCCATGCTGCCCCCGCGCGCCACAGCCGCCTGACACCGCAGGGCGTGTTTCTGGAACGGCTCGGCATCACGGCGCGTGCGCAAAAACTTGCCGCAGGGCTGACGGGCGCGGCGCTTGAAAGCCATGTGGCGGCACATCGGCGCTTGACCCATCCTGCGGAAATGGGTGACCTGTTCAAAGTGATGGCGCTCTACCCTGCGACAGCCATGCCCCCACCCGGACTGGACCCATGACGCTCGAAATCATCACCGACGCCGCACTTGGCAGCGCACGCCACGGGTTCTTTACCCGCAAGGGCGGTGCGTCCTCGGGGGTGTTCGCGGGTTTGAATTGCGGTTTCGGCAGTTCGGACCAGTCCGATATCGTGGCGATCAACCGCGACCGCGTGGCAGGCGCTCTGGATCTGACGGCGGACCGGCTAATCGGCGTGCATCAGGTCCATTCCGCCGATGTGGTCACAGTCGAAACGCCGGGCCCGCTGGTGCAAAAGGCCGATGCGCTGGTCACGCGCACCAAGGGCGTCGCGCTGTCGGTGCTGAGCGCCGATTGCCAGCCTGTGTTGTTCTGCGACGATCAGGCGGGTGTGATCGGGGCGGCCCATGCCGGCTGGAAAGGCGCGCTGTCAGGCGTGCTGGAACAGACCGTGCGCGCGATGGAACAGCTGGGCGCCACCCGCCAAAATATCGCAGCCGTGATCGGCCCGTCGATCAGCCAGCGCCATTATGAAGTGGGTGGCGAATTCCGCGACCGGTTTCTGGCCGTCGATCCGGGGTATGATCGTTTCTTTGCCGCCGGTGTGCAGGGACGGTTCCAGTTCGACCTGCCCGGCTTTGGGCTGATGCGGCTGCGCGCTTGCGGCATCGGACAGGCACATTGGACGCGCCATTGCACCTATGCCGATCCGGTCCGGTTTTTCAGCTACCGGCGCAGCGTGCATCTGCAAGAGGCCGACTATGGTCGCCTGATCGCGGCAATCCGTCTTTAATCAGGGCAGCAATGCGGCGGCGGATGGACAGTGCGATGGCATGTTCATACGCCGTTCACGCACCAAAACAGGCCGCGCGCAGGAAAGCGCCTGATTTCATCGCTTTACCGAATTTACGCAAGCATGAAGAATTTGTGACCACCGTGGCGGGCGGCGTCAAAGTCCTGCCAGTTTGATCCTGCATGATATCCGGACAAGGCCCATCATAAGGGCCTGCAAATAAGAGGTATCGCCATGAAAAACCGTTGGCAAAGATCGCTTGACGCGGCAGAGGCCGCGCTTGAAACCCCTATGCCCTGGGCACGGGGATCACGACGCAGCGCGATGATTTCGCGCCGTCGCGCACGGCTGGCAAGCAACGACACCTGACCGCGCGCCACCTGCCGAACCCGCACGGCACTGCCCCGGACATACCGGCGGGCGTGCTTGTGATGTGGTGCGGCCGACATTCAGGCTGAGAGGCTTTTGCATGACCCCCCGTTCCAATGCCGCCCGGACCTTGTCCGATCCCCAAACCGCCGAGGCGCTTGCTAACACTACCGGCGCAATGCCGCGCCGCACGGTGCCGCAGCGCAAATACTCTGTCAGCTTTCTGTTGTCGGGTGGCGGGATCGGTGAAAAGACCTGCATTGCGCCTGCCACCCCCGCTTTCGAGGATGCGTTCGCTGCCTTGGGCCGAGGCACGATCCTGCAATCGCAGAACGGCCCTATCGCTGTAGAAGACCTGTTGCCCGGCGATATGCTGCGGCTATACGACGGCAGCTATGTGCCGCTGCTCTGGCGCGGCATGATGACGATCACTCCGGCGACACCCGACACTGGCCCGTCGCGGCTGACGCTGACACGCATCACCAGCGATGCCTTGGGCATCGGGCGGCCGTTGCAGGATTTGATCCTCGGTCCTTCGGCACGGCTGCACCATTGCGCGGATTGCGTGAAAAAGCTGACCGGCAACGGCGCGGCCTATATCCCCGCGCGCGATTTCGTGGATGGCAACCAGTTCATCGAACTGCGCCCTGCCGCATCTGTCGATGTCTATCAGCTTGGCTTTGCCACGCATGAAACGCTGATGGTCAATGGCATCGGCGTCGAAAGCCTGCATCCGGGCACCGCCTTCAGCCTTGGCCTGCGCGGTGAAGCGCTGGCGCAATATCTCGGGCTGTTCCCGCATCTGCGCCAACTCGAAGATATCGGCCTGCTCAAGCATCCGCGCCTGCGTTTGCGCGATTTTGACAGTCTTGTCTAACCTGCGGCGGGCGCGATATGCACCGACCGCCCCCAAAAGCGCCACATCAGCAGGATCGCGGCCACCAGAAGGCCGATCACAAGCCCCAGCCAGATGCCGACATCGCCAAGGCCCCATTTGAATGCCAACAGATAGCTTGTCGGCAACCCGACCACCCAATAGCTGAACGCGGCCATGACCATCGGCACGGTTGTGTCCTGCACGCCGCGCAGCAGCCCCAGCACAACCACCTGCAGCCCGTCGACCAGCTGGAACAGCCCCGCGATCATCACCAGCGTGATGCCCACTTGCAAAAGCCGCAGACGTTCAGGCTCGGTCGGATCGATGAACAGCGCCACCAGCGTGCCGGGGATCAGCAGGAACAGGATTGACGTGGCCGTCGCATAAAGCGCCGACAGCCCGATGGCGGTGATCCCGCCGCGCCGCAGGTTCGGCTCGTCCAGCCGCCCCAGCGCGCGGCCCGCCCGCACGGTCGCGGCCTGCGAGAAGCCGATATGCACCATGAAGGTCAGGCTGGCGAGTTGGATCGCGATGCCATGGGCCGCCAGTTCGATCGGCCCGATCCAGCCCATCATGATCGCCGAGGCGCTGAACAACCCGCCTTCGGCCAGCGACGTCAGCCCGATGGGCCAGCCCAGCAGGAACACGCGGCGCATGATCGGCGCATCGGGGCGGTGGAAGTTGCGGAAAAGCTCATAGCGCGGCAGCTTGCGCAGGATGTAGCCCACCAGCAGCGCAACGGTCAGCAGATTGACCATGACCGACGCGATGGCCGCCCCCTCGATCCCCAGTTCCGGCGCGCCCCAATTGCCGAAGATCAGCGCATAATTGACCAGCCCGTTGAGCACCGCCGTCCCGACCGTGGCCCAGAGGATAAAGGCCGTATGTTCCAGCGCCACCAGAAAGGATTTCAGCGCCATGACCAGCAAGGTCGGGATCATCCCCCAGATCACGATCTGCAGGTACAAATGCGCCTCGGCAGCGACGATCGGGGCCTGGCCGATGGCGATCAGGATATCCTCAGCCCAGAAGAAGGGCAGCATCACGACAGCCCCGTAGATGATCGACAGCCAGAGCCCCATCCGCGTCACGCGCCGGACCTGCACATGGTCGCGCTGTTCGTTCGCGGCCGCCACCAGAGGCGTGATGGCCTGCGCAAACCCCGCCCCCACGATGAAGACCACGAAAAACAGCGATGTCGCGATGGTCGCCGCGGCCAGTGCCGTGACATCATACCAGCCCAGCATCAGCGTATCGGTCATATGGATCGCGAATTGCGCCATATTGCTCAGGATAAGGGGGAGGCCCAGCTTCCAGATCGCGCGCGCGTGTTCGGGATATGTGGTGGCGACCTGTTGCATCCGGCCAGCTTTAGGCGCGAAGCGCAGGGGCGTAAAGCGCAATCAGATGCTGCGCTGGACCAACTGCAAGGCGAGCACAAGAACAATCGCACCCGCCGCGATTTCAGCGCCCGCCATCATCCGCGCGGTGCCGCGGTTGCTGACCAGTTGCAAAGCACTTTCGCGAAAGCCCACGGCAGCGAAGGCCACCAGCACCGTGATGCTGGCCGTGCCCAGCCCCATGACGAAAGCGCCGATGATCCCCGCCCAGTCCAGCCCGAACCGCCATGTCAGGATCAGCAGGAACACCGCCCCCGTGCAGGGGCGCACGGCAATCGCCGCGATGATGGCAACGGCATCGCGCAGGGACCGGACCTCGGCGGCTTGCTCCACGCTCGGGCCATGGGCGTGTCCGCAGCTGGCGCAGACGGTGTCATGCCTGTGCACAGGCTTGCGCAGGCCGCGCAGATGCCGCGCACCGCGCAACACCAGCCACAGGCCGACACCCGCGATCAGCGCATAGCTGACAGGTTCAAGCACGTCATCGGCCAGCCCTGTCATCTGTTCACGGCCCCAGCCCAGCACCCAAACGGCGCCATAAACCAGCACCACCGCCGTCGCCGCCTGCGCCAGCGACGACGCAAGCGCGAGGCCCGCCAGCCGCCCCACAGGCACCCGCGCGCCAAGGCCATAGCCGCCGATCACCAGCTTGCCATGCCCCGGCCCCGCCGCATGGACAAAGCCATAGGCGAAACACAGCGCCCAAAGCGTCAGCACCGCCCCCGGATTGCCCTGCTGGAGGGCGCGCAAGGCCCCCGCCATCGCGTTCTGGACCTGCAACTGCGTCGTGGCGGCGACCCGCGCGATCTGGTCGGCCCCGCCAAAGCCCCACAGCCAGAGCGCGGCGGCCCCCAGCAGCGCCAGCAGTCCTACAGCTGTGCGGCGCATGTCACGACCACGGTATCGGCAAAGGACCGCCCGACTTCGGGGAATTCCTCATCGGGGCCCACGTCGCTGGCGGGACGGCCGTAGAGCAGTTCCTCGACCAGTGAATAGGCGGCGTCCAGATTGGCGGGGATGATATCGACCGAGCAATCGTCGCGGCCTTCGACGGTGACGGGTCCGGCGACCGTATAGGCCACGTAATAGGTCGGATCATAAGGCAGGATCGTCAGCGCTGCGCTGCGGTCCGCGACCTGCGCCAGCGGGCGCAGGTGGGTTTCGCGCATGATCCCGTCCTGATACACCATCGCATGGTCGCGCTTGGGGGCCAGCGGCAGCACGGTGTCGCCCTGCACCACCTCCAGGTCGCCGTTGAAATCGGCGGGCCATGCGGCGATCTGTTCGTCGAGCATCTGTTGTTCGTCAGGCGTCAGTTTCAGGTCGCCATCCATATCGATCCCCAGATCGGACGTGACGAGCATGGAGAAATAAGCGTCATAGACCCAGTCGAGCCGCACGCCGACACTGCCGTCCGCGTCGAACACGACGGCCATTTCAACCTCCACAAAAACATGCGGATGCGCCAGCGCAGGCATCGGCAGCAAAAGCGGGATCAGGGTCAGGTTGCGCAACATGCGCGTTGCTACCGCGAAGCGCTGCGTGCCGCAATCGCGCTGTCGTGCTGTTGGCCGTGATCTGCCCATCACGCCAGCCAACCCTTGTAATGCACGATCAACGCCCCCGTCAGCGGCGCATGGATCGCCACATCGAAGCGGAACCGCCCGTCCGCCGCATATTCGCGCGCAATGCTGACCGGCAACGCGCGGCGCGGCAGGGGGACGGGGCCGATCCGGCCAGCGGTCACGGGAAAATGCAGCGCGCTATCCGCCACATGCAGGTTCAGATCGAATGTGAACGGCCCGAAGCGTTCGGTGATCCGGCCCCCGTTCAGCCGCAGATGCGACCGGAACCGGCTGGTGCCGAACTGGCGCACCCAGACCTCGCCATCCTGCACCGGCGTCATCTTGACGGTGACGGGCGTTTCAGCCACCGCCTTGGGAAAGCGGAACAGCGCCGCGATCAGCCGCGCCCATAGGCTAGTGCCGCGCGTCACGCTGGCCGTGCCGCGCCAAGTCTCCGGGCCGTCGATCAGGTGCAGCGCCTGCACCTCGGCAGGTAGGTCCCCGAAATCCGCGCCCAGATAGCGCGGGAACAGCGCCTCGGTCATGGCAGCAGCCGCGCGCGGAACGCGGGGTCAGGCAAGGCGCACATGTCGCCCCGCCCGAACACCGCGTAACGGTTGCGCGCCACGCGCCGGTAAAGCCAGTTGCGCAAGGGGCGCGGCAGGACGCGCAACAGCGCGAACACCCTGCCCAAGCCGCCGCTGCGCTGGCCTACGCGGATCAGCGCGTCGAAATCGCGCCAGACGGTGCCAGATTCGATGAAAAGCCACGTGTCGGGATCGCGCGGGTCCAGCCCGTTGGCGCGCATCAGGGCCGCCCCTGTTGCCGACTGGATCGGCGCGATGCGGATATCGCCGCTGCGGTCGATCCGGTGGATCATCCGCGCGCCCCAACTGCACACCGCGCAGTCGGCGTCCATCACGGCGATGGGCGGGTCATGGGTCATGGCTTTGCCTCAATCACTTACCCCGCAAGCTAGGCTTTCGCGACCCACCCGCAAGAGGCGTCCTTGTCGCAGGTCAGGTGCCGGTGGATCGGAACTTGTCCATCAGGTAAGGCCCTGATTTCACGGGCGGATAGGCATCCGATCCATCCAATGGCACAATTTCCGCATCCCAGTCGGGCTGGTGGAAAAACGCCAGCGACTGGCGCGCGGGCTGGTCGGGTTTCGCTACAACGCGGTGCAGGGTGCTTACCCAGGCATCCGCCGTCCAACGCGCCATCAGATCGCCGATATTGATGACAAAGGCCCCCTCGGGTGCGGGCACATCGACCCAAGCCTCGCCGATGCGCACTTGGAGCCCCTGACTGCCGGGCTGCGGCAAAAGGATGGTCAGCGAGCCATAATCCGTATGTGCCCCCGCCCGCTGCTGTTTATCGAGTGGGACGCCTTGCGTCGCCGGATAATGCAGCGCGCGCAGGGCCGAAATGGGGTTGGCGATGAACGGATCGAAATGATCCTCGGGCAGATGCAGCGCGGCGGCGAAGGCGCGCATGATCCGCGCGGCGAGATCTTCGAGCGCGGCGTAATAGGCCTCCCACGCCGCCCGGAACCCCGGCAGGTCGGGCCAAAGCGTCAGCTGATAGCAAAACGCCATCGCGTCAGGTGACGCATCCGCTGGCACACGCAGCGGGCCGCCGTTGAAGCTTTCCTTCAGATCGGGCGGCGTGTCCTCGCCTTTGGATCTCGCCAGCGCCTCGGTATCAGGGCCAAGATAGCCGTAAGGATAGCCCTGATAAGGCGGGCTGACTGCCTGTTTGGCGGCAGCATCCTGCGCAAAGAACGCCTGCGCTGCGGTCCATACAGCGGCGATCACGGCAGGGTCCACGCCATGCCCGTCGAGCACCAGAAAGCCCGTATCGCGGCAGATCCGGTCCAGGTCTGCCGCCCGCGCGGCGCGGTCATCTGCGGTCGCCGCCTCGAATGCGGCCAGATCGAAGCGCGCGAAATCCATCAGCCCAGCACCTCGCGCCAGGAATGTTGCGGGGCGAAACCGACCATGCGCTTGGCCTTGGCATTGCTGTACATTGTTTCGTTTTCTGACAAAGTGCCGCGCACCTCGACCCCTTGGTAAAAGCGGTCGATCACGTCCTGCGCGGTGATCCCGACGCTCAGATCGTCATTGGAGACGTTGAACACCTGATAGCCCAGCCCGTCGGTTTTCAGGCAGCAATCGACCATATGCCCCAGATCGCGCGCGTCGATATAGGCGAAAATATTGCGGCGGCGGGTTGCCGCATCGGCGATGAAGGCGGGAAAGTTCGTCGCATATTCATGTGGTTCGATGACATTATTGATGCGCAGGCCATAAATATCTGTGCCGGACCGCGCCTGAAAGCTGCGCGCCGTCGCCTCGTTGCAGACCTTGGACATGGCATAGCTGTCATGCGGCACGGTGGGGTGTTCCTCGTCCACTGGCACGTAATCCGGCTTGACCTCGCCATGGGCGAAGCAGACGCCATAGGTGGTTTCGGAGCTGGCAAAGATCACCTTGGGCACGCCCAGTTTTACCGCCGCCTCGATCACGTTATAGGTGGATTGCGTGTTAATCCGGAAACATTCCGCATCGGTGCCGATCATCACGCGCGGCACGGCAGCGAAATGCACCACGGCATCAAAACGCGGCACGCCGGTGCCTTCGTCCAACTCGTGAAAATCGGTATATTGCGACATGGCCCCGATCACCTGCCCTGCATCGGTCAGATCCACCAGCAATTCGGACACGTCCAGACCGGACGGCACCAGATCGATATTCACGACCGTGTGGCCCTGCGCCTGCAGATGTCTGATCGCGTGTTTGCCTGCCTTGCCGCTGCCGCCGGTGAAGAAAATGCGCATGGGTGATCCTTTCAAATGTCTGTTCGCGGCACCCTATTTGCGCGGGCGGGAAAAGACCATCTTTTGCCCCGCCAGATCATCCGCCTTGCCCAGCCATGCATAGGCCAGCAACGCAGGTTCACGGTCGCCTACGGTGATCCGGTGCAGGTGCCCCGGCGGGTTGAAGATCATCGAGCCGGGCACATAGACGCCCTGATGATTCTCGGAAACGGCCCCCGACAGGCAGACATAGCTTTCGGTGATCCCCTGATGGGCATGGGCGGGATAGGTGCAGCCCGGCGCGAACAACACGACGCCAAGGATGATCTCGGTCGTGACAACCGGCCCGTGCGGGCCTGCGATTTCGGCATAGGCATAGCTGTCGGTCAGGCCGGGCGGGACCTTTTCATATCCATATTGCCACGACAGGCTGTCCGCCACGCCATCAAGGCTGCGGATGATCGAGGCCATCGTGCCCAGCCGCCCCTGATCCAGCGCGCGGCGCAGATGCGCGGTGACAGGCTTTTGCGCGGCCGTCTGCAGGCGCAGGGTGGCATCGGCCTTGATCACGCGGCTGATCGCCTCGCGCGCCTGGCGCTGATGGCTGCGGATCAGCGGGCTGCCGCCTGCGGGAATCGCGCGGTAAAGCTCGTAGAATTCCGCCAGCAGATAGCGCCAGTCGGGCCGGGTCCTGATTGTCGGCGACAGTTCTTGCATCAGCGCTCCTGCGGGGTCTTTGGGCACGCTGCCACATGGCCCGTCGCAACACAAACACGATGTGGTCTTTGCGGGGCCACGATTTCCGGCTAATCTGGCGCGGTATCTGTTTTGCAAGTCAGGGCTTTTTTGCCAACCACGTTTACCGTGTTCTCGCTCGGCCAATTGCCGATCTGGGACCCCACCGAGGGGAACAACACGATTGCCACGGCCGCTGTCAACGCAGCATTGGGCACCTACGGATCCACGGGTGACCCGCTTTTCAACGAACGCGTCACCTTTGCCCCTGCAGGCACCGGCTTTGGGGGCGGTGATCCGACATCCTATGATCTGAACAACAACGCCTCGAACGACCAGTTCAGCATCAACGGCGGGCCGGTCCAGACATTCGACGCGTCGATGATCTTCAACGCGACGATCACCTATCTTGACGGAACCACCGCCACGATCACCGCCGTGGTGTTTCAGGACAGTGTCGGCAACACCTATTGGGCACCCGAGTTCGAGGAAGACCCCGATCAGCTGGCCATCGAAGCACAGGCGATCCGGTCGCTGACGCTGATCTCGCCCATCTACACCAACGGTTTCGGCACGGGCTATAACCTTGCGGCCAACCGGTTCGACAGCCAGCCCTTATGCTTTACCCCCGGCACGCTGATCGATTGCCCGGATGGTCCGCGAGATATCGATACATTGGCCGTGGGCGACCCGGTGCTGACACGCGACCATGGCGCGCAGCCCATTCGCTGGATCGGGCGGCGCAGATTTGCGGCCTTGGGCCGGATGGCGCCCGTCCGCATCAGGGCGGGCGTTCTGAATGCGCGGCGCGATGTGGAATTCAGCCCGCAGCACCGTATCCTGATTGCCGATGCCACGGCCGAGCTGCTGTTCGGCGAACCAGAGGTTTTCGCCGCCGCCAAATCGCTGGTGGATGGCGATGCGATCAGCATCCGCACTGGCGGCGAGGTGGACTATATCCACCTGATGTGCGACCGGCACGAGATCATCACCGCCAACGGCCTTGCCGCGGAAACGCTGTTTCTGGGCGAGGTGACGAGTCAAACGCTCGACCCCGACAGTATCGCCGAAATCGACACGATCTTTCCCGGACGCCGCGACACCGTCATGCCGCTGCACCGCATGGCACGCCCCGCGCTGCGGCATTTCGAGGCCGCGTTATGGGTGCAGGCCACCACGTCGCGCGGTTTGGCGCGCACCGGATAATCGCGCGCGGGGCGATCGCCGATTGCCCCGCACCGGCTGTCTCTGCCATAAAGGCGCAAACCACCAAGAAAAGAGCAGCCAATGGCCGACGACCTTTTGTCCACGACAGGACCCGATGATTACAACGCCTCCAGCATCGAGGTGCTGGAAGGGCTGGAACCCGTCCGCAAACGCCCCGGCATGTATATCGGCGGCACCGACGAACGGGCGCTGCACCATCTGGTGGCCGAGGTGCTCGACAACTCCATGGACGAGGCTGTGGCAGGCCATGCCAACCGGATCGAGGTGGAACTTCACGCCGATTATTCCGTCACAATCCGCGACAATGGCCGCGGCATTCCCGTCGATCCGCATCCCAAATTCCCGGACAAATCCGCGCTCGAGGTGATCTTGTGCACCCTGCATGCGGGCGGCAAGTTTTCGGGCAAGGCCTATCAGACCTCGGGCGGTCTGCACGGGGTGGGTGCGTCGGTGGTGAACGCGCTGTCGGATTCGATGATCGTGCAGGTGGCGCGCAACAAGGAATTGTTCGAACAGCGCTTTTCGCGCGGCCTGCCTTTGGGGCCGATCCAGAAACTGGGACCGACCCAGAACCGGCGCGGCACGACCGTTACCTTCCACGCGGATGAACAGATCTTTGGCAGCCAGCGGTTCAAACCGGCGCGGCTTTACAAATCCATCCAATCCAAGGCCTACCTCTTCTCCGGCGTCGAAATCCGCTGGAAGACCGAGATCAACGACGGCGAAACCCCGCTCGAGGCGACGTTCCATTTCCCCGGTGGTCTGGCCGATTACCTCAAGGAAACATTGGGCAAATCCGCGACTTATGCCGACAAGCCCTTTGCGGGCAGCGTCGATTTTGCGGACAAGTTCAACGAGCCCGGCAAGGTCGAATGGGCGATCAACTGGACGCCTGTGCGCGACGGGTTCATCCAGTCCTATTGCAACACGGTTCCCACGCCCGAAGGCGGCACCCATGTCGCAGGCTTCTGGAACGCGATCCTTAAGGGGATCAAAGGCTATGGCGAGCTGGCGAACAACAAGAAGGCCGCGCAGATCACTCGTGAAGACCTGATGTCGGGCGGCTGTGCGCTGGTGTCCTGCTTCATCCGCGAACCGGCCTTCGTGGGCCAGACCAAGGATAGGCTGTCGTCCGAAATCGCCGCGCGCATGACCGAAGGGGCCGTGCGCGACCATTTCGACAACTGGCTGGCGGCGGATACGAAGTCCGCAGGTGCGATCCTTGATTTCCTTGTCCTGCGCGCCGAAGAACGCCTGAAACGCCGTCAGGAAAAGGAAACCGCCCGCAAATCCGCGACCAAGAAACTGCGCCTGCCCGGCAAGCTGACCGATTGCACGTCCAAGGACCGCAAAGGCACGGAATTGTTCATCGTCGAAGGGGATTCGGCAGGCGGGTCCGGCAAGGGCGCGCGCAACCGCGTCAATCAGGCGCTCTTGCCGCTGAAAGGCAAGATCCTGAACGTGCTGGGGGCAGCATCCAACAAGCTGACCACCAATCAGGAAATCAACGATCTGTGCGAGGCTTTGGGCGTCGGCATGGGCACCAAGTTCAACGTCGATGACCTGCGTTATGAAAAGATCATCATCATGACGGATGCCGATGTGGACGGCGCGCATATCGCCAGCCTGCTGATGACGTTCTTCTTCACCCAGATGCGCCCGCTGATCGACCACGGGCATCTCTATCTCGCCTGCCCGCCGCTCTACCGGCTGACCCAAGGCGCGCGGCGCGTCTATGTGGCGGACGATGCCGAAAAGGAAAAGATGCTGGCCAAGGGTCTGGGCGGCAAAGGCAAGATCGACGTGCAGCGCTTCAAGGGTCTGGGCGAGATGGACGCCAAGGACCTCAAGGAAACCACGATGGACCCCGCCACCCGCAAACTGATCCGCGTGACCGTGCATGACGAAGTCCCCGGCGACACCGCCGATCTGGTCGAGCGGCTGATGGGGAAGAAACCGGAACTGCGGTTCCAGTATATCCAGGAGAACGCGCGGTTCGTGGAGGAGTTGGATGTTTG
>DAISXL010000016.1:0-24448 GCA_036825855.1 Yoonia sp. | reverse complement strand
TCGGCTCATCCAGCATCAGGACCTTGGGCTTGGTCATCAGCGCGCGGCCCACGGCCACCTGCTGGCGCTGCCCGCCCGACAACTCGCCCGCCGCCTGATGGCGCTTTTCCTTGAGGATCGGGAACAGGTCATAGACCTGCGCCATCGTGCCACGAAAATCGTCGCGGCGGATGAAGGCGCCCATTTCAAGGTTCTCTTCCACCGTCATCGAGGTGAAGATATTGGAAGTCTGCGGCACAAAACCCATGCCCTTGACCACGCGCTGTTGCGGGGTGAGGTGGGTGATATCCTCGCCATCCAGCCGCACGGCACCGCTGTTCACGTTCAGCATGCCGAACACGGCCTTCATCGCCGTGGACTTGCCCGCGCCATTGGGGCCGACGATCACGGCGATTTCGCCTTTTTCGACCGCGATGGTGCAGCCGTGCAGAATATCGGGGCCTTTGCCATAACCGCCGGTCATGGTGTCGCCAATCAGGAAAGGTTCGCTCACGGGTTCACATACTCCGCCAGAAACGGCAGATAGCCCGTCAGCGTGTCACGCATCAGCGCCTGTTCGGTGGCATCGGCGTGGTTCTGATAAATGTAATAGAAGGTGCCGGCAGACCCCAGAACGGCCCCCAGCAGCACGGTCAGCAGGAATTTCATGTCGCAGCTACCTTGTCCTTGTTCTTCAATCCGGTGCCGAGATAGGCCTCGATCACCTGTTCATTGGCCTTGATTTCGGCCAGCGTGCCTTCGGCCAGCACATGCCCTTCGGCCATGCAGATGACCGGGTCGCACAGCCGCCCGATGAAATCCATGTCGTGTTCGATCACGACGAAAGTGTAATTGCGTTCCTTGTTCAGCCGGATGATCGCATCGCCAATCGTGTTGAGCAGGGTGCGGTTCACACCGGCGCCGACCTCGTCCAGAAACACGATCTTGGCGTCCACCATCATGGTGCGCCCGAGTTCAAGCAGCTTTTTCTGCCCGCCCGACAGGTTGCCCGCGCGTTCATCCTTCAAATGGTCGATGGTCAGGAATTCGATGACCTCGTCGGCCTTGGCGCGCAGGGCGCGTTCTTCGTCCGCGATCCGCTTGCGGCCGAACCATGCGTTCCACAGCGTCTCGCCCGACTGGCCGGCAGGGACCATCATCAGGTTTTCGCGCACCGTCATGGACGAAAATTCATGCGCGATCTGAAAGGTGCGCAGCAGGCCTTTGTGGAACAATTCATGCGGCGGCAGACCTGTGATGTCTTCGCCCATCATGGTCACACGGCCCGAGGTTGGTTGAAGAACGCCCGCGATCACATTGAAAAGCGTGGTTTTTCCCGCGCCATTTGGGCCGATCAGGCCGGTAATCGTGCCTTGTTCGATGCGCAAGGATGCACCATCGACAGCGCGAAAACCACCGAAGGTTTTCACCAGATTTTCAACGACGATCATGTTCGCTCCCCGCGCGCGGACGTTATCGCCCGTCTTGCTTTGAAAAACGGCGCGGGGGGTGACCCCGCGCCGTCATGGTCATGCTCCGGTCAGATCAACGGAACCCGATTGTGGAATAAACACCATCCGCGAATTCGATTTCCTGATAGTTGCCAGCGGATTCACCGGGTCCGATCAGTTCGACGGCGGATGCGCCTTCGTAGTTGATGTCCTGACCGTCTGCGATCAGTTGCAACGCTTTAGCCAGTTCGCCGGGATAGATCAGCTCGCCTGGTTCGTTGGCGACGTCAAACACATGGTCCTTGAAATCGGCCGAGTTGGCCGAACCGGCCTTGGCCATCGCCAGCATGATCAGCGCCGCTGCATCATAGGATTCGGGCGAAAACGCGCTGGTGCCGTCAAAACCGGCCGCTTCGGCCATATCGACGAACAGGGCCGCACCCGCGCTGTCGGTGCCGGGGTAGGCGCCGAAAGTGCCGTTCAGTTCAGCACCGAAACGGTCGTTCAGGACAGACCCCACCATGCCGTCGGGCAGGTAGAACGTATCGAACGCGCCCGTGTCAAGAGCGGCACGGATCACACCGGACCCGCCCTGGTCGACGTAGCCGGCGACAACCAGCACTTCACCGCCAGCAGCGGCCAGCGCGCCGACTTCGGCCGAATAGTCAGCCTTGCCGTCTTCATGCGCGGCCGAGATGGTCACGGTGCCGCCAGCAGCCTCGAATTCAGCCTGGAACGCATCGGCCAGACCTTTGCCATAGTCGTTGTTGGTATAGGTCACGGCCACGGTGTTGAAACCGCGGTCCTGCAGGATGTTGGTGATGATCACACCCTGACGCGCGTCGGATGGCGCTGTGCGGAAGAACAGGCCGTCATCTTCGGCGGTGGACAGGCCGGGCGATGTCGCGGATGGCGAGATCATCACGACGCCATTGGCGCGTGCCACGTTCTGCAGGATTGCGCCGGTCACACCGGAACAATCGGCACCCATGATCGCGTTGACACCGTCAGAGGTGACGACGCGTTCAGCAGCGGCGGTCGCTGCACCCGCATCGATACAGGTACTGTCGGCACGCACGGAGGTCACGGTCGCGCCGTCCAGCAGCAGGCCGGATTCGGTGACTTCGGCCATCGCAAGTTCAGCACCGGCAGCCATGGCAGGCGTGATCGATTCCAGCGGGCCGGTGAAGCCCAGAACAACACCGATCTTGACGTCCTGCGCAAAAGCGCCGCCAGCGATCATTGTCATGGCGGTGGTCGCCATCATCAGTTTTTTCATTGTCGTCTCCCTTATCGGACTTTTTATCCTGCCGTGCAGATTAGCAGGCTGTTTCCAAAAGGAAAGCAGGAACGGAGAGGCGATCGGCCTTTAGACGGCGATCTGCAAGGGAAAACGGCCCGCCTTGCAATCGCAGCGCGAACCGCGTGTCAGTGGCTTTCGACCGTCAGGGCGACCCTGTTCCAATGCCCTGCGGCCAGATCATCCGTGTCGATCCAGAATTGCACGACACCCATGTCGCCCCACATCCAGTGCAGCATCTGATCCGAATGAAGCTGCAACAGCAGATGGTCATGGGCGTGTTCGCCTGTCGCGCCTTGTATGTCGCTGCCTTGGCCGAACATCTGGTGCCAGCGCCCCAGTGATGGCAGGCGATGGCGGGTGTCCAGATCGGCTTTCACAGCTTCGGGGAGCAGGTCATAAACAGCAGCGTCCCCGCGCGCGAGGGTCATCAGCGTGGCGTTGCGCGCATCGCGCAGCCGGTTCATGTGCCCGCGCGAATAGCGGTAGAACAGCGCGAAACTCGGCAGGCGGTTCTGAGGCGTCTTGATCTGGGCAAAGAGCGTTTCCAGCAGCGCGATGTCGTCGGGCGCCATTGGCGTGAACGGATCGCGCCCCGCGACCCATTTCTCGGCCGCCTGCACATAGCGGCGAAAGGCGGTTTCGTTTTCAATCATGAAGGCCAGTTCGGCCGCATATCTGTCGCCGAAATCCGCGACACGCTTGCGGGCCTCCGCGATGGCCTGCGTGGCGTCCTCTTCCGCGAGAACCAGCGAATTGACCACGCGTTGCGCGGTGTCCCACAGCCAGGGGCGCGCCAGTTCCGGCACAGCTTTGGCATAGCTGTCGGCGTTGATCAGGCTGGTTTTCGCGTCAGGAAAAGCCGCAGCCATCGCAGCCGCGCTCTCGGCGATGCCCATCGGCAGCGGGTGAAAATCCACCGGCCAGCGCGGAAAGACGCGCGGCGCATCGGCCAGCGTGTGACCGATGATGTGATAGCCCCAGTCCGGCCCCGCAAACAGCGCCGGCAGGTCGCGCGGCGGCGGTGTCGGCGTGCGGATCCCTGCGGGCACATAAAGGACGCGGTGGCGATCCGCCGTCGTCTGCGCTGTGCCCAGGAAAAAGCTCAGGCTGCCCGCATGCGGCGCGCCTTGGGGCAGATGGCCCTGTGGCAGGTCCGCAAAGTCGATCTGCGCCAGATGGTGCAGCGGCACACCGTTCGGCGCGCGCGGCCAGTCCTGCGCGCCCAAGCTTGGCAGGCCGCCCAGCCAGCTTGTGCCGTCGCGCGTGACATCGACATGGCGCCGCGCCTGACGAACCAGCGCCACAGGTGGCGACATGCGGAAACCGTCCTGCTTGCGCCTGCGCGCGTCGATCACCGCCGCCAGCCGCGCCAGATCGGTCGGGCCAAGCAACGGCAGCTTGGCCCGTGGCGCGATCTCGTTCATGCGAGCGGCAAAAGCCTCGCCCGTGTCCAGATCGTTCAGATCGGCATGGGCCAGATAAACCTCGTCGGGGGCGGGCGGCAGGACGGGTTCGCGCAAAGGCGGCGGCGCGGGCAGGGGGCGTTTGCGGCTTGCCACATAGACCATCGCCAGCAGCGGGGACATCAGCGCCAGCGCGCCCAGCATGATCGGCACGCTGTCCGTGATCTTGCCATAGAAAGCGGCGGCGATGCCCACGAGCGCCGCAAGGACAAAGGCGATCTTTGCAAGCTTTCCCGCCATCCGCTGCGGTCAGACCGACAGGCGCGCAGCATGGCTGCCGCGTTCGCGATAAGGCGTGGTGTCGTAATGCGACCGGTAGCATTTGGAAAAATGCGACGGTGACGCAAAACCGCAGGCCAAGGCCACGTTGATCACCGTCATATCGGTCTGCATCAGGAGGTTGCGCGCCTTTTGCAGACGCAGTTCCATGTAATAGCGTTTGGGGCTGCGCGACAGATACCGCCGGAACAGCCGTTCCAGCTGCCGCGTGGACATGCCGACATCGCGCGCCAGAACGGCGGGGCTGATCGGTTCCTCGATATTGCCTTCCATCAGCTGGATCACACGCGACAGTTTGGGATGCCGCACGCCGATGCGCGTCGGGATCGACAGGCGCTGCGTGTCCTGATCGGTGCGGATCGAGGAATAGATCAGGATGTCGGCGACCGCATTGGCCAGTTCCTCGCCATGGTGATCCGCGATCAGTTTCAGCATCAGGTCGATGGAGGCCGTCCCGCCTGCCGTGGTGATCCGGTTGCCGTCCACCACGAACACCGATTTGGTCAGCGTGACCTCTTCGAATTCCTCGATGAAACTGTCCTGGTTTTCCCAGTGGATCGTCGCGCGTTTGCCGTCCAGCAAGCCCGCCTTGGCCATCGCATAACCCGCCGTGCACAGCCCAGCGACGGTGACACCGCGCCGCGCCTCGCGGCGCAGCCAGTTCAGCACGCGCTTGGTTGTGGCCTTTTGCACGTCGATCCCGCCGCAGAGCATGATCGTGTCGTCGCGGTCCAGTTCGATCAGGTCCGATTCCAGCTTGAACGCGCAGCCGTTGGAACAGGTCGCCACATCGCCGCCATCGCCGATGATGATCCAGTCATAGAGCGTTTTGCCCGCCGTGCGGTTCGCGATGCGCAGGCTTTCGACCGCGCAGGCAAAGCAGAGCATGGTGAACTGGTCCATCAAGACGAACACAAAGCGGCGCGGTTTGCCGACAGGTCCGACATCGATGATCTGGGGGGCTTGGCTCATTGGGTGTAACTCTGGGTCATGTGCCGGCGGACCTCACCAGTTTTCGCCACCCCCGACAAGGGGCAAACGTCAATTCGGCAAGGACCGCACAGTTTCGGATTGGCCTTGCCTGCGGTGCAGGGTATACCGCCCAGCGTTACCGCAAAGGATGGAGCAAGACCATGACCGACTGGCAGAAAACGGACTGGCGCAAAAAGCCGCGGATCCAGATGCCCGATTATACCGACGCCGCCGCGTTGTCGGCTGTCGAGGCGCGTCTTGCGAGCTATCCGCCACTGGTTTTTGCAGGCGAGGCGCGCAAGCTGAAAAAGCAACTGGCCGCCGTCAGCCGTGGCGAGGCATTCCTGCTGCAAGGCGGCGATTGCGCCGAAAGCTTTGCCGAATTTTCCGCCAACGGCATCCGTGACACGTTCAAGGTGCTGTTGCAGATGGCGATGGTGCTGACCTATGGCGCCAAGGTGCCGGTGGTGAAGGTCGGCCGCATGGCGGGCCAGATGGCCAAGCCACGCTCTGCCCCGACCGAAGTGGTGGGTGGTGTGGAACTGCCCAGCTACCGTGGCGATATCATCAACGGGTTCGATTTCACGCCAGAGGCGCGCAACCCCGACCCCGACCGCATGTTGCAGGCCTATCTGCAGGCGGCGGCAACGCTGAACCTGCTGCGCGCGTTTTCCACCGGTGGTTTCGCCAATGTCCACGAGGTCCACAAATGGACGCTTGGCTTCACCGATGCCAACGAGGTCAAGAAATACTCCGACATGGCCAGCCGGATCAGCGACACGCTGGATTTCATGCAGGCGGCGGGGCTGTCGACGGAAACCAACCACGAATTGCAGACCGTGGATTTCTACACCAGCCACGAAGCCTTGCTGCTGGAATATGAAGAGGCGCTCTGCCGTCTGGATTCCACCTCCGGCAAATGGCTGGCAGGGTCCGGCCACATGATCTGGATCGGCGACCGCACCCGCCAGCCCGACGGCGCGCATGTCGAATTCTGCAAAGGCGTGCTGAACCCGATCGGTCTGAAATGCGGGCCCTCTATGACATCGGGGCATCTCAAGGCGCTGATGGCCTCGCTCAATCCGCAAAACGAAGCGGGCCGTCTGACGCTGATCGCGCGGTTCGGGGCAGGGCAGGTGGGTGACCATCTGCCGCGCCTCATTCGTGCGGTGGAAGAAGAAGGCGCCAATGTCGTCTGGACCTGCGACGCGATGCACGGCAACACGATCAAATCCTCGACCGGCTACAAGACGCGGCCGTTTGAGAGCGTGCTGCGCGAGGTCAAGGAATTCTTTGCCATCCACAATGCCGAAGGCACGATCCCCGGTGGTGTGCATTTCGAGATGACAGGTGCGGATGTGACAGAATGCACCGGCGGCGTGCGCGCGGTCACGGACGAGGATCTGTCGGACCGCTATCACACCGCCTGCGATCCGCGCCTGAACGCGTCGCAGTCGCTGGAACTCGCGTTTCTGGTGGCCGAGGAACTGTCGGCCCGCCGCAACAAGCTGGCGCAGGCCAAGGCCAGCTGATCAGCTGTTATCGACGACCAATCGCAAGGCCGGGCGCACCACGTCCGGCCTTTGCTTTTGCGGGGCTACAGGGTCGGGCAGTGGCGCAGGTGCCGGCTGGCTGCTGGCCAGCGTGATCGCAAGGCTGTCGATGCGCAGCATCCGGTCCGGTGCCAGATCGAACCGGCGCGCGCGGTTGGCGGGGCTTGAATCGCAGACCAGCGCGCCCAGAACGCGGCTGATCTCGCCCCGTTCGTCACGCATGGGCAGCATCAGGATGGTTGCAGGCAGCGCGGGGCGGAACATCTGGCCCGTCGACAGCAGGCTGGCCGCGACGATGGCAGGCTGGGTAAAGGCGGTTTCGACCAGATCGCGCATCCGGTCGCGGCTGTCAGGTGAAAAAAGCACACTGACCGGCATGCCGCGCGCATCCATCCGCAGCAGGTCGTGGATCCGCTGCCCCGCCACCCGCATCCGCGCGACACCGGGCGCCACGCGTTGCAGGATGAACGCATGCGGCAGCGCCGCGTCGATCATATGCGGCGCGATCTCGTTGCGGGCGGGGATGTGGCGGGAATGGCGCAGCGAATGCCAGTAAAGCTCCAGGCTTTGTAGGATCGGACAATCGGCCCCCGGCAGGCCGTGACGGCGCGCATCGGGACTGTCGTGAAAGATGGACATGGAAACCTCGACCTTGTTGACACCGCCCCGCGTTTGGGACGAACACTTGCTACACAAGATCGACCCTAGCGCGATTTACCCATGGATTCACTTAACAAAGTGTTAACGGGTTAACGCCGCGCCAGAGCAGGGTTGCCCCGCGCGGTGGTTTTCCCGTAAGGGAGCGGGACCAGCAAGAGGTGCCGCGATGATCCGATCCATGACCGCTTTTGCCAGCCGCACAGGTGATCTGGGACCCGTGTCTTGGGTCTGGGACATGCGCGGCGTCAACGGGCGGGGGCTGGACTTGCGGTTGCGGCTGCCTGACGGGCTGGAGGGCTTGGAACAGGCGGTCAGGGCGCAGATCACGGCGGGCCTTGCGCGCGGCAATGTCAGCATCAGCCTGCGGTTGACCCGCGACGAGGCGGGCAGCGGGTTGCAGGTGAACGAAGCCCAGCTTGGCGCGGTCCTGCGGGCGCTGGACACCGTGCAAGAGCGCGCTTTTTCCATGGGTGTGACGCTCGCACAGCCGACGGCCGCCGATGTGCTGGCGCAGCGCGGCGTGCTGATGGGCGCAGGGGCCGACACCGATGCCGCACCGCTGGTTGCCGCGCTGACACAGGATTTCAGTGCGCTTCTGGCCGATTTCCAACAGATGCGCGACGCCGAAGGCGCGGCGCTGCAGCCGGTCATTTCCGCACAACTGGACCGGATCGCCGCACTGACCGATCTGGCCGCAGCCGCCGCCGCGGACCGCGCACCCCAGCAACGCGCGGCACTGGTCGCCGCCTTGGCCAAGGTGACTGACAGCGTGACCGAGGTTGACCCCGCCCGCATCGCGCAGGAACTGGCGCTGATCGCGGTCAAATCCGACATCACGGAAGAAATCGACCGCCTGCACGCCCATGTCGCGGCGGCACGGACGCTTTTGACACAGGATGCGCCCGCAGGCCGCAGGCTTGATTTTCTCGCGCAGGAATTCAACCGCGAGGCCAACACCCTGTGTTCCAAGGCCCAATCGAGCGCGTTGACGGCGATCGGTCTTGATCTCAAGGCGGTGATCGAACAGATGCGCGAACAGATCCAGAATGTGGAGTAAGCCATGCAGCGGCGCGGCCTTTTGATCATCCTGTCCTCGCCTTCGGGCGCGGGCAAATCCACGCTGGCGGGGCGGTTGCGCCAGTGGGACGACAGCCTGCGCTTTTCGGTCTCTGCCACCACGCGGCCCCCGCGCGCGGGCGAGGCGGACGGGCGCGAATACTATTTTGTCACCAAGGAGGCCTTTCAGGCGCAGGTCGCGGCGGGCGACATGCTGGAACATGCGCTGGTCTTCGGCAATTACTACGGATCGCCCAAAGCCCCCGTACAGGCCGCCATCGAGGACGGGCGCGACGTGCTGTTCGATATCGACTGGCAGGGCGCGCAGCAGATCAGCAATTCCAGCCTCAGCCCGCATGTGCTGTCGATCTTCATCCTGCCGCCGTCGATTCCCGAACTGCACCGCCGTCTGGTCACACGCGGGCAGGACGCGCCCGAGGTGATCGAAAAGCGGATGCAGAAAAGCTGGGATGAAATCAGCCATTGGGACGGCTATGATTATGTGCTGGTCAACGACAATATCGACGCGACCGAAGCCGCGCTGAAAACCATCATCAGCGCCGAACGCCTGCGCCGCAGCCAGCAGCCGCAACTTGTGGACCATGTCCGCACCCTGCAAGCCCAATTCGGAGACCTGACATGAGCCTTTACGCGCTTGGCGATCTGGCACCCGTCGTCGCGGATGATGCCTGGGTCGCTCCCGGCTGTTACGTGATCGGGCGGGTGGACCTGGCCGCGAAAGCCTCGGTCTGGTTCGGCAGCACCCTGCGCGGCGATACCGAGACGATCCATGTGGGTGAAGGCACCAACATTCAGGAAAACTGCGTGCTGCACACGGATATGGGCTATCCGCTGGTGATCGGGGCGGGATGCACGATTGGCCACAAGGCGATGCTGCACGGCTGCACCATCGGGGCGAACAGCCTGATCGGGATGGGGGCCACCATTCTGAACGGGGCCGTGATCGGCGAAAACTGCCTGATCGGGGCAGGGGCGCTGGTGACGGAAGGCAAGGTGATTCCCGACGGATCGCTGGTCATGGGCGCGCCCGGCAAGGTCGTACGCCAGCTTGACGCCGCGGCCATCGCGGGGCTGCGCGCCTCGGCGCTGCATTACCAGAACAACGCGGCACGGTTCCGCCAGAACTTGCGCGCGATCTAGGGCAGGGCGCGCGGCAGCACGATCAGGTCGAAATCCAGCTGCGGTGCCGCAACGCGGATGTCGCGGCGGATCACCCCCGCATCGGGCAGGTCGTTGGCGACAACGCGGTACATGCCCTTGAACTGCGCTGCGGCCAGACGCTGGGCCACATCGACGGCGTCAAAATCGCGCGAGACAAGCACCGACAGCACCAGATGCGGCGCAAACCTGCAAAGCGTGGTCTGGTCCAACTGGACCAGATCGACATAGTCACACCCCTCGGGTACGCTGCGCAAACGACCGCAAGACCGCCAGTCCGCCAGATTTCCAACCACCAGGACCCTGATCGCAGGGGGGGCGCAGCAGGGCGCAATTGCATGGGCCGACACATTGTCCAACACCGCACTCATTCACTGCCCTCCACACACGCATCACTTCAGCAAAAATTACCACATTCAGCCATAACGTGTAGTGCAGACTGGCCCTGCGACATTTGGTCTTGCCAGTATGGGGCCAAGACCGCACTACACCCGACAAAGCTGATGAAAGGGCCTTCACCCGTGTCCGAAACGATCCTGCCGCTGATCGCCGCCATCCCGATGCCTGTTCTGGTCATCGGGGCCGATGACCGCATCCGCGCGACCAACCCGCCGCTCGACGCCGTGCTGGGCCGCGACCTGATCGGCAAGCACCATATCACCGCGCTGCGCCAGCCCGCCGTGATCGAGGCCATCGCACAGGTGCGCAGCGCGCGCAGCGCAACGATCGTGCGCTATGTGGCCCGCGACCGCGACAAGGATACGCCGTTTCAGGTCCATGTGGCGCCCGTCGGCACCGATATCATCCTGTCCTTCGAGGATCAGAGTGCCGCCGAGGATGTGGGCAAGATGCGCCGCGATTTCGTGGCCAATGTCAGCCATGAACTGCGCACGCCTTTGACCGCCCTGATGGGGTTCATCGAAACGCTGGGCGGAGCCGCGCGCGACGATGCGACGGCACGCGAACGGTTTCTGGGGATCATGGCGCATGAGGCGCAGCGCATGACGCGGCTGGTCGATGACCTGTTGTCGCTAAGCCGCGTGGAAGAGGACGAACGTGTGCGCCCGCGCGAACAGGTCGAGCTTTGCGGCTTGCTCGCCTCGGTCATCAAGGGGCTTGAACCGCAGGCTGCGGCCGCCGCCGTGACGGTCCGGCTTGATCTGTGCCGCGACAGCCTGCAGGTCTCGGGCGATGCGGGGCAGTTGACGCAGGTCTTTTCCAACCTGATCGAGAACGGGATCAAATACGGCGCTTCGGGCAAGGAACTTGTCGTCACGCTGGCGCCGCCCGCGCAACACCAGCGGCTGCGCGGCACGGGCGTCCAGATCAGCGTGGCCGACAAGGGCGACGGGATCGCCGCCCATCACATCGCGCGCCTGACGGAACGGTTCTACCGCGTCGATACGCACAGGTCGCGCGAAGTGGGCGGCACCGGGCTTGGGCTTGCCATCGTCAAACATATCGTCAACCGCCATCGCGGCCGGCTTTTGATCGAAAGCGAACTGGGGCGGGGCACAACCGTGTCGGTTTTTTTGCCGGTGGAAACCCTGTCATAAAACATTTACCTGTCTGACACATAGGCAATGGCGGCACGTGGTAAGCCGCTGATGACCTGACCGGAGTGTCCCATGAACGACCATATCTCGTCCGCCTATGACCGTGATCTGGAACAGATCACGACGCTGATCGTCAAGATGGGCGGGCTGGTCGAAGATGCGATCATGAAAGCCGCGCGGTCGCTGGCCGAGCGTGATGTCGAACTGGCCGAAGAGGTCCGCAAGGCCGACAAGGTGATCGACGCACTGGAAGAACAGATCAACGAAGAGGCCGCACGCACCATCGCCCTGCGCGCGCCTGTATCTAAGGACCTGCGCGCGATCCTGACCGTGCTGCGCCTTGCCGCGTCGCTGGAACGGATCGGCGATTACGCCAAGAATATCGCCAAGCGCACCAGCGTGCTGGTCGAAATGCGGCCTGTCAGCGGATCGGACGCCGCCTTGCGCCGGATGGCGCGCGAGGTGGAGGCCATGCTGAATGACACGCTCGACGCCTATGTGCGCGGTGACGCGGATCTGGCCGAGGATGTGCGCCAGCGCGATCAGGAAGTGGACCAGATGTACAACGCGCTGTTCCGCGAATTCCTGACCTTCATGATGGAAGACCCGCGCAACATCACGGCCTGCATGCATCTGCATTTCATGGCCAAGAATATCGAACGGATGGGCGACCTGACCACCAACATGGCCGAGCAGGTGATCTACCTGGTCACTGGCGTCATGCCAGAAGAAGCGCGGCCCAAAGGCGACCGCACATCCTATGTGTCCGACACGCGATAGGGTGGCGTGTGGCGCTGCCTGATACAGCTGTCCGGAAAGCGCATAATCAGTATTATGTTAACTCAGGTATCGTCCTTGCGCTGCATAGGCAGCAATTCCACGCCGATATGATGGCCATGCGCAGCGACAACGCGCCTGCGGTCCGGTGATGCGGCAATGAATTTATGCACGGATTCAATCATGTCGCGCCCGGTCTTGGTGCGCACGCGGTAGCCGTTGAACAAAAGCCTGCCGCTTTTCTTCAGCTTGACCGCCGCGCGTTCCATCAGCCGCACGGCGCGGTCCTTGGGCTTTGTGCCGGCAAAGATCACCACGTCCAGCGACCGGTCCTCGATCAGCTTCAAGGCGGACACAGGCGTCGAGCGGACGATGCGCAAGCGGCCTTGCTTGATCTGGTCGGCATAGACGATGATGGTCTGAAAGAACGCATGGTCCAGCGCCAGCCGGCCTGCATCGGGCGTGACCTCTGCGGGTGCCAGATGTTTTTCGCGAAAGCCCCAGGGTTCGATCACGATCAGGGTTTCCACCTCTGGCCGGTCAAGAATGTCGTCGATCAGCGTCCAGTCCCTGCCCCCGATCAGCAGCCAGTGCTTGCATTTCGGCGCGCTGGCTTCGGCCAGAAACCGGCGTGTCACCGGTTGGTGCGGCGCTTTTTCCTGACGTGCGGCAACCGCACCTGCGATTCCATCCAGCAAAGCCTGCGGCAGCGGCGGCAACGTCTCCGCGATCACCCGCGGCAAGGTGCCGTGTTTGCCGATCTTGTTGAACATCGCCGGGTCGGTCGAGGTTTCAAGCGCATCCATGCCCGCAAACCACGGCCAGCGCCGCACCACGCGGCGCGTGCGCAATTCCTTGTACCGCGTCAGCTGGAAATCCGCCAAAACCGTTGTCGGATCAAAGGTTTCGGCGTCATAGGCGCGGTTGAGATCTGTCAGCACGTTATCCTTGAGCAGATGCGGCCGATCGCCCGCAAAGTCGCGGTATTTCGCGACAAAGGACGCAAATTGCGCAGTTGGCCGCAACGCGGCGATCCGATCCTTGTGATAGGCCACGGCCTGCTGGTGCAAGCGGTCCAGCATGGCATCGGCCCGCAGCGCGGCTACACCTGCGGCAAGATCAGAGCTTCTGCCTGCAAGGCCATGATTTTCAACACTGTTCCAGCAATGCAGACGCCAATAGGTCTCTCCGCTGGCTTCCATCTTTTCGTGGAAGGTCGTGGTGTTCACGTCACCGCGCATCCGCTTCATCATATAGGATTCGATGCTGCGCACGGCGTAATGGTTCATCCGCGCCAGCCGGTCGCCATAGCCCTGGCCCGTGCCCAAAAACGCCCAGCCCTGATGTTCGAACCCGTCCAACCGGTCACCGCTGCCGTCGACCCACTGCATGCGTGCCCTTTTGTTCGGGAGCACGCCGCGCGGACGATGGGTTGAAAGGCTGCGATATGACCCCTTTTTGCGATACAGCGTCTTGATCGCCCGTGTTTGCATCGGTTGGATCTGTTGCGGATGCGAGCAGCGCGTGAACTGCGCCGTCAAAAGCCGGTCTTCGAAGTCCACCACGTTGTTATGGCCGAACAATTGCCAGATAAAGGTGAATGCGGTCGCCTGAGGGACAGCCCCGAAAAGAGCATCCAGCGTGTGATCGCCCACCTTGATGTCCAGAAACTCGTCTGCATCGCAGACCAGCACCCAGTCGGCCTCTGCGAATTTGGGATGGGCCATCGCGTTGTCATAGGCCGCGCGCTGCGGTCCAAGCGCCCATGGCCCCGGATTGTCGATATGGGTCACGATCCCCAATTCTTGCAGGCGCTGCAGGATCAGGTCGGTGCCGTCGGAACAATCATTGCTGTTGATGATGAAATGGTTGAACCCCAGCGCAAGATAATGCGCGATCCATTCAAGGATGAACGGACCTTCGTCCTTCATGGTGGACACGATCAGACGCAAAGGACACCCATCGCTGGCAGTTTCATGGCGTCAGGATGACGCGGTTTCCTCGGACGGATCAAGGACTTCGATGGCGATCTGCGCACCGACGACCGCGCGGATGCGCAGGTCACGCGGATGCGCGCCCAGAAATTCGTTGATCGCGCGGATCACGCCGTCGCCCCACCAGCCGCGCCGGTGGTAATCGTCAAAGGCCATGATGCCGCCGCGTTTCATCTTGGGAAAAAGTGCGGCCAGATCGGCGCTGACGCCTTCGTAGGAATGGTCGCCGTCGACGTAGGCAAAGGAAATCGACTGGTCCGCGAATTGCGCAAGCGCTGGCACCGAAAAGTCTCGGATCATCGCCACCTGCCCCGTGGCAATCTCGGCCGCGAATTGCTTGACCACGCCGTCAAAGATCTTGTCCATCTTGGTTTTGCCGGTGCGGCCGACGAAAGCCTCTGAATGGCTGTCATCCTCGATATGCGCCCAAGGGTCGATCAGCACGAGCTTGTCGGGGGCAACCAGTTCGATGATCGTGGAGGAAAATTCACCCTGCCAGACGCCGATTTCAACCGCGACACCACCTTTGGGCAGCTTTTGCAGGAACTTGCGCCGGACGGCATCCTTGGAGATGCGGCGCGCCTTTTTGCGGTCTTTGTTCGGCATTTCACCGGTGAGCGCGCCTACGACTTTGTCGTTCAAAATTTATTTTTCCTGTAGATCGGAAGGTGTTCCGGTCAAAAAGCCATGCGCATCCCGACAATCAGCCTGCCGCTTCCCTGTTGCGCCTGCGTCTGGCGCGGGCATCAGACAGGATGATCGGGGCAGCGGCCGGGTCGACACCCAGATTTCGCATGCTGCGGTCCAGAAAGCTGTAGCGCCCGAGACCCTTCATGACAACCCACCAGCGGATGCGCCTGCCCCAGAGATGGACGGCCAGTGTCTCTTCCTTGATGTATTTTTCACGGAACTCTTTCACATGAATATCATTCAGCTCGCCTGCCTTCTTGAATGGAACCGGATAAAATGCCGGTATTCCCTTTGCATGCGCGATTTCGCGTGATTCTTGCATGAAATGCGTGAAAGTGGCCGGGCCATACACTGTATGCTTCTGCTCCGACGCGTGTTTGATCTTGCCTTCCGCCTTTTGGATCAAAGCGGCTTGCGTATCTGCGGGCGAAAGGTTCAGCGGGATGGGGTATTCGTCATGGACATAGTCAATATACTGCGCAAGCCCGGGGCTCGACGCGGGCAACCGCATCACGGCGTTACAAAGCTGTCCTTTCTTCTGGTAGCCAAAAAGATGTTCGTTTGGCGTCTCGAACGGTTTAAGACACAACACATCCGTATCCGCCCAGATCAGGTCTGTCTTCATCATCATGTGCAGCCGGAATATGTCGGACTGCACAACGGGTGTGCCGAACTGCCGATTGTAGATGATGGACGCGGGGTCATGGATCTCGCGCGCATCGACAAGGTCGATACCGTCTGGCGCATTCGCGATCGCGCCGTAATGGAACAGGGTCACCTTGTGGCCTTGTGCCACGAAGGACAACAGGCACATCTGCTCTAGAAAACTCAGGGCTCCCTCGACCCAGAGCGTGCCGATCCCCCTAAGTGGCGCTGTCATTCTTGCTGTCTTCCTGTTGGATTGTCTCATCGACCCGTGACGGCCTGATGCGTCGGTCCTTTTGCGCCACCGGCACAGGCTCGGACGTGGAAATCTTGCGGTAAAGTTCGACGTAAGCCTCGTCCTGCATCAGTTCCGCCACACGCGCCTTGTGCCAGCGGAACCCCTTGCGGTGCAGGCGTGCCAGTTCGGGATCGGCCTTGAGGACCTGCACCAGCGCCTGCGTTGCGGCGGCATAGCGGTGGATGCTGGTGTCGACACAGCCGCCACGGTTCCAGCGGTCCCAATAGCTCATGTCGATGACTTCGCCGGTATGGCTCGACCGCCCGCGGTCCCGCTTGAGCAGATAGGCCTGCGCCGACCGGACGGCGTAATGGTTGATCTGCGCGAATTCCTGTCCGAAGGGCGGTTGCACATGGTTGCCGCCGTGCAGATGGGTGGTCTGCACGCCGCCGGGCAAGGTCCAACGCAGGGCGGATACGAATGCGTCGCGGGCATGCGGATTGTGAGAGCCGAACCTTTTGTACACATCGCGGTTGCGGAAGATGGATTTCACGAACCGCCGCCCTGCCCCGCCATCGTCATAGGACGGTTCAGCATCGGTGAACTGCTGCGTCACGGCCATGTCGCGCAGCACGGGGCGCTTGTTGTTGGAAAAGATCCGCCAGGGAATCATGATCACATCCACGGTATCGCCGCCGCTGGCCGCGATCAGCGCGTCGACCGTATTGTCGCCGCAATGGATGTTGAGGAATTCATCGGCGTCCGTGACGTAAAGCCAGTCGGCCTTTTGCACGACGTCAAGCTGGGCCGCACGGCGCAAGGCGGTGCGATGCACGCCGCCATGACCGGGGCGGCTGGGGCGAAAGGTGATATATCCCAAGGCATCCAGCCGCGTCAGGATCCGGTCGGTCGAATCCGTGCAGTCATTGGCCAGCACGACGATGTGATCGAACCCGATCACCAGATGATGCGCCACCCATTCGAGGATATAGGGCGCCTCGTTCTTCATCGTGGTGATGATGACTTTGGAATGGGTCACGGTTTACTGGTCTTTCTTCACACGCCGTCCGGCCTGCGCGGGTCTAGCCGATTGGCGCGCCACGATCCAGTGTTCTGTGGCAAAACACGCTTGGGTTGTTTCGGGGTATTCATTTCTCTTTTGACCAAGGCTGCATTGGTGCTAGAGAACCCTCATGACACATTCCATCCTGATCCTGAACGGCCCGAACCTGAACCTGCTCGGCACCCGCCAGCCCGAAGTTTATGGCCCCGTCACCCTGCGTGACATCGAAACCAGCTGTGCAGCCAAGGCCGAGGCGCTGGGTGTGCGGATGAGCTTTGTGCAGTCCAACCACGAAGGCGTGCTGATCGACGCCCTGCATGGCGCGCGCGGTGTGCATGACGGGATCATCCTGAACGCGGGGGCCTATACGCATACCTCGATCGCGCTGATGGATGCGGTGTCGTCGATCATGCTGCCGGTCGTTGAACTGCACCTGTCCAATATCCATGCCCGCGAGGCGTTTCGCCACCATTCCTATATCGCGCCGGTGGCTGTGGGCCAGATCTGCGGGTTTGGCGCGGCGGGCTATCCTCTCGCGATGGAGGCGCTGGTGGGTTATCTTGGCGCGCGCGCGGGATGAAGGACCTGCTTGCGCAGCTTGACCGCATGACCAATGCCAGCACGGTCGAGAAATTGTGGGACATGCACGTCACCAAGATGGCCGAATACGGGTTTGACCGGATCATGTATGGCTTTACCCGCTATCGCACGTCGCAATCCTTGGGCGATCCGCAGGATTGGGTGCTGTTGTCCACCCAGACAGCCGATTACATGAAGGTGTTTTTCGACGAGGGCCTGTATTACCACGCCCCGATGATCAAATGGGCGATGGCCAATGACGGCGCCTGCAGCTGGCGCTGGATGATGGACATGCAGCGCACCGACAATCTGACAGCCAGCGAACGGCGCGTGATGGAGTTCAACCGCGCCATGAATGTGACGGCGGGCTATACGATCAGTTTCCGCTCGATCTCGGAACGTACCAAAGGGGCAATCGCGCTGACGGCTGCCCCGGGGGTGACGCAGGATCAGGTTGATCAGGTCTGGGCGCAGCATGGCGAGGCCATCATCGTGATGAATAACGTGATGCATCTGAAACTGCTGACCTTGCCGCATTCGGGCGAACGCCAGCTGACGCGACGCCAGCGCGAGGTGCTGCAATGGGTTGGCGACGGCAAGACGACGCAGGATATTGCGGTCTTGTTGGGGCTGACGCCTGCGACGGTGGAAAAACACCTGCGTCTGGCGCGCGAAACGCTGGATGTCGCGACCACGGCGCAGGCCGTGCTCAAGGCGGCATTTTACAACCAGATGTTCCTTGTCGATGTGACCCGCTAGCGGGCCGATCCCGCGCAGATCGCCAAAAGGTCAGGGAAACCAGACTTCACCCGAACGTGTTTGACGACTAGGGATGAGATTGCCCCAGGGGAAACTCAACCTTTGGGGTGCTGACAGGGTCCTGCATTTTCAGGACGATGCTGTCCGGCCGGTCATCCGGTCACCTGGCGCGGCGGATTGCGCCGCTGTTGCCGGAATAACGGCCTGGCGCGGTTTCTTGTCCCAAAGAAATGGACCGGTCCGGGTCGTAGCGGCATCGCCTTGCTTCCTGAGGCGATGCCGTGCCTGAACGGCGCAAACGCAAACGGCCCGCAATCATGCGGGCCGTTGCCGTTTCAAGGCGGGCGCTTAGCCTTTCAGCTTGGCCACTTCGGCGGCGAAGTCTTCTTTCTCGACTTCGATGCCTTCACCGACTTCCAGACGGACATAGCCGGTGATCGTGACGCCGGCTTCGGCGGCGGCAGCGGCGACGGTCAGATCGGGGTTCACCACGAATTGCTGGTTCAGCAAGGTGACTTCGGCCATGTATTTCTGCATGCGGCCGACGATCATCTTTTCGATCACCGCGTCAGGCTTTCCGGATTCGCGGGCGATGTCGATCTGCACCTGCTTTTCCTTCTCGACCATTGCGGGGTCCAGATCGGCCTCGGACAGGGCGGAGGGGTTGGCGGCGGCGATATGCATCGCGACCTGACGGCCAAAGGCTTCGTTGTCGCCGGTCATTGCGACCAGAACACCGATATTGCCCATGCCGGGGGCGGCCGCGTTGTGGACGTAGGTGACGACCTGATCGCCGGACAGCGTCGCCATGCGGCGCACCGACATGTTCTCGCCGATCACGGCGACAGCGTCGGTGACGGCCTGTTCGACGGTCTTGCCGCCCATGTCGGCGGCTTTCAGCGCGTCCACGTCACTGACGGTCAGCGCCACGCCAGCAATGCCGGACACCATTTTCTGGAAATCGCTGTTTTTTGCGACGAAATCGGTTTCCGAGTTCACTTCGACGGCGATGCCCTTGCCACCTTCGACAGCGACGGCCACCAGACCTTCGGCGGCGGTGCGGCCTGCCTTTTTGGCGGCTTTGGCCAGGCCCTTGGTGCGCAGCCAGTCAACGGCGGCTTCCATGTTGCCATCGGTTTCGGTCAGCGCCTTCTTGGCGTCCATCATGCCTGCGCCTGTGCTGTCGCGCAGGTCTTTCACCATTGCAGCGGTGATTGCCATGTTACTTCTCCTTGAAAGGGAATGGGTCGGGCGGGGCATAACGCCCCTGCCCTAAAGTTTTGTGACGCTGACGGATCAGGCGTTGGCAGCTTCGGCGGCGTCGGCCGCTTCTTGTGCCAGCGTTTCCTCGGCGTAGTTTTCCATCGCACCCATGTCGACACCGGCCGCACCCAGCTGCGCGGTCATGCCGTCAAGGGCTGCACGCGCGGCCAGATCGGTGTAAAGCGCGATCGCACGGGCCGCATCGTCGTTGCCGGGGATGACATAGTCGATGCCGGCGGGCGAGCAGTTGGTGTCGACCACGGCCACAACGGGGATGCCCAGCTTGTTGGCTTCGGCGATGGCGAGGTCTTCCTTGTTGACGTCGATGACGAACAGCAGGTCAGGCACGCCGCCCATTTCGCGAATACCGCCCAAGGAGGCCTGCAGTTTGGCCTGCTCGCGTTCCATGCCAAGGCGTTCTTTCTTGGTCAGACCGGCGAAACCGTTTGCCGATGCTTCGTCGATTGCCTTGAGGCGGCTGATCGACTGCGACACGGTCTGCCAGTTGGTCAGCGTGCCACCCAGCCAGCGGTGGTTCATGTAGAATTGCGCGGATTTTTCCGCCGCTTCCATGATCGGGGTCTGCGCCTGACGCTTGGTGCCGACGAACAGCACGCGGCCGCCCTTGGCGACGGTGTCACGGATGACCTGCAGCGCGCGGTCCAGCATGGGAACGGTCTGTGTCAGGTCCATGATATGGATGCCGTTGCGCGACCCGTAGATGTATTGACCCATCTTGGGGTTCCAGCGCGCGGTCTGGTGGCCAAAGTGAACGCCAGCTTCCAAAAGCTGACGCATGTTGAACTCTGGAAGAGCCATGGTCGTTTCCTTTCCGGTTTAGCCTCAGCGGGGGATCAGGCGTTCGCCCAACCGGTGGATGGCTTGGGATTTCTCCCCAAGACACCCGCCCCCGCTTGCGGGATTAAGTGCGCGTCCCTTACCTGCCCCCGTCTGCGGGTGCAAGCCCCTTCAGCGCCCTTGCGCCGCGCGCCTGTTCGCGGCAGAACCGCGCCATGACGCAGCAAGCTGACATTCTTTGTATCGGATCGGTCCTGTGGGACGTGATCGGGCGTGCGCCCAGCCATATGCGCGTGGGGTCCGACGTGCCGGGGCGGATCACCCGCCTGCCGGGTGGTGTGGCGATGAATATCGCGATGACACTGCGCCGGTTCGGCATGGTGCCCGCCCTGCTGACCAATGTGGGCCGCGATGCCGAAGGCGACGAGCTGATCGCTGCGGCGCAAGGCATGGGGTTGGTTTGCGACCATGTCTACCGGTCCGAGGACCTGCCCACCGATGTCTATATGGCCATCGAAGGCGCCAACGGCCTGATCGCCGCCATCGCCGACGCCCATTCGCTGGAGGCTGCGGGCGACAAGATCCTGCGCCCCTTGGCCAGCGGCGATCTGGGGTCGGTGGATGCGCCGTGGTCGGGGCCTGTGGCGCTGGACGGCAATCTGACGGTGGAACTGCTGCGCGAAATCGCGACCTCGCCCTTGTTCCGCAACGCCGATCTGCGCGTGGCCCCCGCATCGCCCGGCAAGGCGGAACGGCTGCTGGCGCTGCTGGGGCATCCCTCCGCCACGCTTTACGTCAATCTCGAAGAGGCGGGGCTTTTGTGCCAGACGGTCTTTGACACCTCGGCCGAGGCCGCCGCAGGGCTGATCGCGCGCGGCGCGCGGCGTGTGCTGGTGACGGATGGCGGCAAATCCGCGTCCGAGGCGACAGGCAGCGACATCATCACCCAGACGCCCCCCGCCGTCATGGTCACACGCGTGACCGGCGCGGGCGATACGTTCATGGCGGCGCATATCGCGTCGGAAACGCAGGGCATGGCGCGCGATGCGGCCCTTGCCCGCGCCTGTCAGGCCGCCGCCACCTATGTTTCAGGAGAGATCCCATGATCCCCATCATCTATTCCGCCGAAGTGGCCGAGGCGCTGGCCAAAGGCCGTGCCGTTGTCGCGTTGGAAAGCACGATCATCACTCATGGCATGCCGTTTCCGCAGAACGTCGAAACGGCGCGGCTGGTCGAACAGGATGTGCGCGACGCTGGTGCCGTGCCTGCAACCATCGCCGTGATGAACGGGCAGCTGCATATCGGGCTCGAATCCGCCGAACTCGACGCACTTGGTCAGGCGCAGCATGTCGCCAAACTGTCGCGCGCGGACCTTGCGGCCTGCATCGCTACGGGCGGCACGGGGGCCACGACGGTTGCGGCGACCATGATCGCCGCGCATCTGGCGGGCATCCATGTGTTCGCCACTGGCGGCATCGGCGGTGTGCATCGCGGAGCAGAGCTGAGTTTCGACATTTCCGCCGACCTGCAGGAACTGGCGCTGACACCGGTGACGGTGGTCGCGGCAGGCGCGAAGGCAATCCTCGATCTGCCCAAGACGTTCGAAGTTCTGGAAACCTTGGGTGTGCCGGTCATCGTCTATGGACAGGACAGTATCCCTGCTTTCTGGTCGGCCACATCAGACATGCCTGCCCCTTTGCGGATGCATGATGCCGCAAGCATCGCGGCCAGCCACAAGATGCGGGCTGCGATGGGTCTGGCGGGTGGGCAACTCGTGACGAACCCGATCCCCGTGGCCGATGAAATCCCCGCCGCCACCCTCGCCCCGATCATCGCTGAAGCGCTGGCCGAGGCTGAAGCGCAAAAGATCAGCGCCAAGGCGGTCACACCCTTCCTGCTTGACCGGATTTTTGCGCTGACCGATGGCCGGTCGCTGACCGCCAATATCGCGCTGGTGCGCAACAATGCGCGCCTTGCTGCCGAAATCGCGCGCGTGATGCTGAAATAAACCGTTGCAGGCCAGTGCAGTGGCTTGCCGCTGCGCGCTACGGTCCTTAGGTATGTTGGCGTAACTTTTCCCGGATAAAGCCATGGCCGATCCCCTGCACATCGACCCCAAACGCCGCGCCTCGCGCGGGGTGATCGCGCGGCTGCGCAGCAACTTTCTGGCCGGGCTGATTATCATCGCACCGATCGGCCTGACGCTGTGGCTGATCTGGACGGTTGTGGGCTGGGTCGACAGCTGGGTCTGGCCCTTTGTGCCGGATTATTACCACCCCGAACCGCTGGTCAACCGGCTGCTTGGCCGCGAACCGGGCGACGAGATCGCGATCAACGTGCGCGGCGTCGGTGTCGTGATCTTCCTGATCTTCACGATCATCGTGGGCTGGCTGGGCAAGGGCCTGATCGGGCGGTCATTCCTTGGAATCGGTGAACGGTTCGTGGACCGGATGCCTGTCGTGCGGTCTGTCTACAACGCGGCCAAGCAAATCGCGGAAACCGTGTTTTCCCAGCGTGAAACCTCGTTCGACAAGGCCTGCCTTGTCGAATACCCGCGCAAAGGAATCTGGGCCATCGCTTTCGTCTCGACCGATGCCAAAGGCGAGATCAACGCCAAGCTGGTGCATGGAGAAGTGATCGTCACCGTGTTCCTGCCGACGACGCCCAACCCCACATCGGGGTTTTTGTTGTTCCTGCCACGGCGCGACATCATCGAACTCGATATGAGCGTCGAGGATGCGGCCAAGCTCGTGATCTCGGCGGGGCTTGTCTATCCCAATACCAAAACCGTCGAACAGGTTCCGGACGCCGCGGAATGACAGGATGCTGATTGCGGGCGTCACCGGGTTTGCCACGGGTTTTGCGCTGATCCTTGCGATCGGGGCGCAGAATGCCTTTGTGTTGCGGCAGGGCCTTGCGCGCCAGCATGTGTTCTGGCTGTGCCTGCTGTGTGCAACATCGGATGCACTGCTGATCACGGCAGGTGTGCTGGGTTTCGGCTATCTGGTGACGCTTTACCCTGCTTTCCCGCAGATCATGGCCTGGGGCGGGGCTGCTTTTCTGACCGTTTACGGTGCTTTGCGGTTCTGGGCGGCCTATCGGGGCGATTACGCGATGCAGGTTGCAGGCACGTCACACAGTCTGTGGAAGGTATTGGCGACAGGGGCGGCCTTTACCTGGCTGAACCCGCATGTCTATCTGGACACGCTGGGGCTGGTCGGTGCGGTCTCGACGCAGTTCACCGACGCCAGTCTCAAGGCTGCGTTCGGTGTGGGCGCGGTGATCGCGTCCTTCACATTTTTCTTCAGCCTCGGCTATGGGGCAAGGCTGCTGACCCCGATCATGCAGTCAGCGGCCGCATGGCGGCGGCTTGACGTGCTGATCGGGATCGTGATGTGGGCCTTGGCGATCAAGCTGCTTACTTGAACATCGCCTCCAGATCGACGGTGCTTTTGACGTTCAGATCGGATTTATGCGCGGCCAGAAACGCATCCGCCGCCGCCTGCCCCGCCTGTTTCAGCCGTGCGATGACGATGGCCTGCGGGATCGTCTTGGTCGCGACGTTGAGTTCGTTCATCAGCACGTCATCGGCGATCAGATGCACGATCACGTCTTTCATCGTGCCGCGCTTCAGCGCGCCGTCAGCCAGCAGCCGTTTGACAAAGGCGATGGCGCGCAATTCCCGCAACAGCGATGAATTGAAGCTGATCTCGTTGATCCGGTTCTGGATCGCCTGCACGTCGGTCGGCAGTTCCTCGCGGCGCAGGGGATTGATGTTCACTACCAGAATATCGTCCGGCAAGGTCTTGCGGAACAACGGAAAAAGCGCCGGATTGCCGCTATAGCCGCCGTCCCAGAAGGCCTCGGATATGCCGGTGCGGGGGTCGGTGAATTCGACCGCCTGAAACAGCGTCGGCAAACAGGCGGACGCCATGATGACATCGGACGAAATCTCGTCGCCCGTGAACACGCGGATCTTGCCCGAACGCACATTGGTCGCACAGATATGCAGTTCCGGCCCGCCCTTGGCGCAGACAGCATCATATTCGAACCGCGACACGATATCCGCCAGCGGATTGCGGAACATCGGCCCATAGACATAGGGCGACATCATCCGCGTCGTCATGTCCATCATGGCATAGCCGGGCGAATATTTCATCGCCTGCGCCAGAACCCCCGCCGAGGGCGCCA
>DAISXL010000015.1:4562-24993 GCA_036825855.1 Yoonia sp. | reverse complement strand
CGTCGGCGGCGGCGGGGTGGTGCTGGCGATACGCCGCAGGCCGATGGTGCCGAGATGTCCGAGAATGGCGACGAGGCCGAGGCTGACGCCTCTTTCGCGACTGCGCCGGAAACCGCGTCCGAGGACAAGCCCAAGCGCCGCCGCACGCGGACCCGCAAACCTGCTGATGCGGCACCCGAACAGGTGACCGAAGTCGCAGCCGTGACCGATACGCCTGTGACAGACAACGCGTCTGCGGCAGAAGAGGTCGCCCCAGAGGAGGCCGCGCCCAAGAAACGGACCCGAAGCCGTAAGAAACCTGCTGTCGCGGAAGAGACGGTGGCCGAGCCCGCGGCGGCGGCCGATGCCGAAGCCGAGGAAGCGCCCGCCAAGCCCAAGCGCCGCAGCCGTGCCAAACCGAAAGTGGTCGAGCCCGCAGCGGCGGCAGAGCCTGTAGCCGAGACCCAGCCCGAAGCCGCGCCAGACCCTGCGCCTGCACCGGTGCCGGAACCAGCACCGCAGCCGGAACCAGCCGCAGCGCCCGCCGCCGAAAAACCACGCCGCAAAGGCTGGTGGTCGCTCGGGAAGTAACGCTTCCACGCTGCAACGTCTCAAACGCCGCCCTGACACCGGGGCGGCGTTTCCTATTTCGCCCCGACTTCTTTTTTCCAGAAATACTCCGGGGTGAGACCCGGACCCTGTCCGGGGCGAGGGGCAGCGCCCCTGCCGCCCTCACCCCTTGCGGATCAGATAGACCTGTGCGCCGTCCGCATCGTGCCAGTCCAGCATCTCATGCCCCGCCTCGGCACAAAAATGCGGCACATCGACGATGGCCGCCGGATCATCCGCCACCATCCGCAACACCTGGCCCGTAACCAGCGCGCCAAGGCGTTTGCGGGCCTTCAGCACAGGCAAGGGGCACAGCAGTCCGCGGGCATCAAGATCGGCGTCATGGGTCATGGCGGCAATCTGGGGGGGATGTTTCACTTTGTCCACCAAGATGTGACGGGCAGGGGCGTGACGCGGCCCGCAGGCTCGGCTAGGAACGCGGTGATGTTGGAAACCGGATTGATCTTTGACGCAGGGTTGTTGCCCGCCATGATCGTCGCCTTGGCGGCGGGCGTCTTGTCGTTCCTCAGCCCCTGCGTGCTGCCGGTGGTGCCACCCTATCTGGCCTATATGGGCGGCGTGTCCGTCAGCGAGATGGAAAAGGCCGCGACCGCCCGCAGGCGGGTGTTCATCGCCGCCCTGTTCTTCGTGCTGGGCCTGTCGACCGTGTTTCTGCTTCTGGGCATCGCCTTTTCGACCTTGGGGCGGATGCTGATCGGGGTGCAGGACTATTTCGTGATCGTGGCGGGGCTGGTCGTGATGGTGCTGGGCGCGCATTTCGTGGGCGTCTTCCGCATCGGGTTTCTGGACCGCGAGGCGCGGATTGACGCAGGCGACAAGGGCGGGTCGGCCTTTGGCGCCTATCTTCTGGGGCTCGCCTTTGCCTTCGGCTGGACGCCTTGCCTTGGGCCGGTGCTGGGCGCGATCCTCAGCCTTGCCGCCTCCGAGGCGGATGTCGGGCGCGGCACGGTCCTGCTGGCGGTCTATGCGGTCGGTCTGGGCATCCCTTTCCTGCTGGTTGCGGCATTCTTCCCGCGCCTCAAGGGCGTCATGGGCTGGATGAAACGCCACATGCGCCAGATCGAGGCGACATCGGGCCTGCTGCTCTGGACCGTGGGTCTGATGATGATCACCGGCCAGTTCGCCGCCTTCAGCTTTTGGCTGCTCGAGCGCTTTCCATTCCTCGCGACCGTGGGCTAGACTGGTCTGGTGACAACCGGGGCAGGGCGATGATCAAGACGACACATGTCAGCCAGCGCCGGGTGTTCCATATTCCGGGCTATGACCCCATCCATCCCCGCCGCTACCGCGAGCTTTACCGCAGCGAAAGTGCAGCGCAGGCGGCGATCAGCGGCTATGACATCGCCGTGCAGGGTGGCGCGTCCGAGGACACATTTCACTGGTCGGTTCAGGCGCAGATGGACGGGCACGCCGTCGCCGCGCGCATCGACGTGCTGGTCTGGGCGGATATCGTGCGCGCCAGCATGGCGCAGTCGGTCGCCGCGACCTATGCGCAACTGGTCCAGACAGCGTGGATCTATCTCAGCACCGGCACGCTGCGGCGGCTGATGTGGCTGCGCAAAGGCCCGATCATCGCGGCGCTTTATCCGGTGGGCATGTTGCTGGCGCAATTGCTGCTGGCGGTGCTTCTGGGCTGGTGGCTGGGGGGGCTGGTGCAGGCGGGGCTGAACGGCGCTGTCGTGGCGGTGGGCCTTGGCGGCGGGATCATTGCCGCGGGCATCGGTTGGCTTGCTTGGCTGGTCAAGCTGGCTATTCTCGGCGTTGTCACCGTGGGTCTGCTGCGCTGGTTCAAGACGCAGGACAAACGGCTGTTTGCGCATTACCTGATGCACGACTACGCCTTCAGCGCGCAGCATCACGGCGCCACCCCGCCCGCGCTGGACGCGCGTCTGGCCCAGTTCACCGACCAGATCGCGCGCGCCTTGCAAGACCCCGTGGACGAGGTGCTGGTGGTGGGCCATTCCTCTGGCGCGCATCTGGCGATCAGCGTGGTGGCGGACCTGATCCGCGCGGGCCATGTGCCTGCCCAAGGGCCGAAACTGGCCCTGCTGACGCTGGGCCATGTGGTGCCGATGGTGTCCTTTCTGCCGCGCGCCAAGAAACTGCGCGCGGACCTTGCCTATCTGGCGACACAGGACGCGCTGACATGGGTCGATGTGACCGCCCCCGGCGACGGCTGCTGTTTCGCGCTATGCGATCCGGTGGCGGTCACGGGTGTCACGCCGCCCGGCAAACGCTGGCCGCTGGTCATCTCGGCGGCCTTCACGAAAAGTCTGTCTGCCGCCCGCTGGAAGGCGCTGCGCTGGCGGTTTTTCCGGCTGCATTTCCAGTATCTCTGCGCCTTTGACGATCCCGGCGGCTATGATTATTTCCAGATCACCGCAGGCCCACTGACGCTGGCTGACCGGTTCCGCGACCGTCCGCCGTCGAAATCGCGCATCGATGTGCCGGCGTCGAAATACACCTCGCTCGCCTTGCCATGACTCTGCCGCCCAAGCCTGCCGTGCGTCCCGACACAGTGTCGCTCTGGCGGTATATGCGGTTGTTTCGGCAGGATATTCTGTCGGCGCAACCTGCGCGGCTTTACCGCGCGTGGATGGCCGAGTTTCGCACGCCGTTCTTCCGGTCCTTCCTGATCAACGACCCCGCTTTGCTGCGCGAGGTGCTGCGCGACACTCCTGACGCCTATCCCAAATCCGACCGGATCGGCGCGGGCCTGCGCCCTTTGCTGGGCAACAGCGTGTTTCTGACCAATGGTGCCGAATGGAAAGCGCAGCGCCGCATCATCGACCCCGCGTTCGAGGGTGGGCGGCTGCGCGACACTTTCCCCGGCATCGTGGCGGCAGGGCAGGCGGGCTGCGACCGGATCGCCACCATGGCCGATGATACCCCCCGCGCCATCGACGCTGCCGCGAGCCATATCGCGGCGGATGTGATCTTTCGCACGCTGTTTTCGATCCCGATCGAGGATGCGACAGCGGCCGAGGTGTACCGGCGCTTTCAGAGCTATCAGCAGGCGCAGCCGATCTTGAACCTTGCGGCCTTTCTACCCGGTCCACGCTGGATGCCACGGTTTTTCCGCCCCGGCGTGCGGGCAGAGGCACGCGCCATCCGCCGCCTGATCGCGGATCTGACGCAAGCACGGTTGGACCAGATTGCGGCGGGCACAGCGCCGGATGATCTGGCCACCAAGATCATGACGACCCCTGATCCCGAAACCGGCACGACCTTTTCCAAAGGGGAGATGGTCGATCAGGTCGCGATCTTCTTTCTGGCGGGGCATGAAACCAGCGCCTCGGCGCTGGCCTGGGCGCTCTATCTGCTGGCCACGCATCCTGACTGGCAGGACCGTGTCGCAGCAGAGGCCACGGCTTTTGACGGCCAGTTCAGCGACCTGTCCAAACTGCCCGTCACCCGCGACGTGTTCCGCGAGGCGCTGCGGCTTTATCCGCCGGTGCCGATGATGGTGCGGCAGGCCAGCAAGGCCACGGTGTTCCGGTCGCGCGTGGTGCCGGCGGGGGCGCAGATCGTGCTGTCGCCTTGGCATCTGCACCGGCACGAACGGATCTGGGACGCGCCCGACGCGTTTGACCCCGCGCGCTGGCAGGACCCCGCCACCAGGACCGCGCAGCGCGATGGCTATCTGCCGTTTTCGGCCGGTCCGCGCGTCTGCAGCGGTGCAGGTTTCGCCATGATCGAAGGCGTGGTGCTGCTGGCGCAACTGGTGGGCCGGTTCCGCTTTGCCCCGGTTGCAGGACAGGTCCCGATCCCTGCCGCGCATCTGACGGTCCGTGCGAAGGACGGGATCGTTCTGCGAATCACGCCACGAAACGCGCCTGTCGTTTCCGACTAGCTGCGCGCGGCGTCAAAATGCACGGTTTTCATGCAGTTCTGGAAACAGTTTACCCTTTCTTTGCCATAATTTAACCAATGTCGATCTGTCCCGTGACTATCTGTGATAATAAAAACAATAGCTTAAGAAAGAATGACGATTTTTTGGTGCCGTAGATGTGATTGAAAACGCGCCATGTTTATGCCACAAACAGAGACGCAACCACGAACACAGGAGGATGACATGACAATTTTGCTGCCAGGATCGTCCAAAGGTGGTCTTGCACGCCTTCTGGGCCGCAAGAAAGAGGCGGATAAGCCGACGCTGGCGCAAAAGCCCCTTGGCCCGCACGAAGTTGCCAAGTTGTTCAAGAAAAAGCCAAGCGCTGTGGCCGAGCAGGCGGTGAAACCCGCCAAGTTGAACGAGAGTGAAAAGCAGGATGTCGCGCGGTTGTCCAACCTGCGTGGCGCGCTTTATTCCAAGGACTGATCGCGCCGCAGACTGCGTTCCAGAACGTAGATCCTGATCGCCGACGCCAGCCCGATATCGCCCCGATCCGCATCAATTTCGGCCGCCAAGCCGTTGATTGTCTTGTCATCGCGGCGCGCGATGTCGCAAAACGCCTTCCAGAAGATATCTTCCAGCGTGACGCTGGTGCGATGCCCCCGCAGGGTCAGTGACCGTTTCGCGGGGCGGCGGTGGTCCACCTAGTCATCCTCGAATTTCAGCTGCGACAGGCGGTCTTGTGCTTTGGCCGCACGCGCGGCATCCAGCACGCGTTCAGCCTTGGTGCGGCCAAAGCGGATGGCGTTTTCATCCGCCTTGGCCTTGGCCGCTGCGCGGTCACGTTCCTTGCGCGCCTGGTTGAGGTTGACGGGTTTCACTTGGGCCCGATCATGTCTTCGGGGCGCACGACGCGGTCGAATGTCGCCTCGTCAACGAAGCCAAGGTTGATCGCCTCTTCCTTCAGGGTCGTGCCGTTCTTGTGGGCGGTCTTGGCAACGGTGGTCGCATTGTCATAGCCGATGGTGGGCGCCAGCGCCGTGACCAGCATCAGCGATTCCCGCATCAGTTTTTCGATCCGTGTGCGGTCGGCCTGAATACCAACCACGCAATTGTCGGTGAAGGCACCCGCGCTGTCGCCCAAAAGCTGCATGGATTGCAGCACGTTATAGGCCATCATCGGCTTCATCACGTTCAACTCGAAATGCCCCTGCGACCCGGCAAAGCCGACAGCGGCGTCATTGCCCATGACATGGGCGCAGACCTGCGTGATCGCCTCGACCTGCGTGGGGTTGACCTTGCCGGGCATGATCGACGATCCGGGCTCGTTTTCGGGCAGCATCAATTCGCCAAGCCCGCAGCGCGGGCCGGACCCGAGCATGCGGATATCGCAGGCGATCTTGTAAAGGCTCGCGGCCACGGTTTTGAGCGCGCCCGACATTTCCACCAGCGCGTCATGCGCGGCAAGTGCTTCAAACTTGTTGGGGGCAGTGACAAAGGGCAGGCCGGTGATTTCGGCCATATGCGCGGCGACAGTTTCGCCCCAGCCTTTGGGGCTGTTCAGGCCGGTGCCGACGGCGGTGCCGCCTTGCGCCAGTTCATAGATCGCGGGCAGGGCGGCCTTGATCCGGCGGATGCCCATGGCGACCTGATGGGTGTAGCCGGAAAATTCCTGCCCCAAGGTCAACGGTGTGGCATCCATCGTATGGGTGCGGCCGATCTTGATGATATCGTCGAATTCGCGCTGCTTCTGCTCCAGTGCCGCATGCAGTTTCGCAAGGCCCGGCAGCAGCACGTCATGCGCGGTGGTCGCAATGGCGATATGCATGGCGGTGGGGAAAGTGTCGTTGGACGACTGGCCCATGTTGACGTGATCGTTGGGATGGATAGGGTCCTTGGACCCGATCACGCCGCCCAGCATTTCGATGGCGCGGTTGCTGATCACCTCGTTGGCGTTCATGTTCGACTGGGTGCCGGACCCTGTCTGCCAGACGACCAGCGGGAAATGACCATCGAGCTTGCCGGCCACAACCTCTGCCGCCGCCGCGATGATCGCATCGGCCAGTCTGGCGTTCAGCTTGCCGCGGTCCTTGTTGGCGATGGCACAGGCCTGTTTGATCACGCCAAGGCCGCGCACGATGGCGACAGGCTGCTTTTCCCAGCCGATCGGAAAATTCAGGATCGAGCGTTGCGTCTGCGCGCCCCAATAGCGGTCCGCGCGGACCTCGAGAGGGCCAAAGCTGTCGGTTTCAATGCGGGTCGCGGTCATGGCAGGATCCTTCGGTTCAATGGTCCAAAGGGTTTTAGCAGGGGACGCGCCCTGCGCAAGCCATGCTATTTGCGGAACTTATCGAGGCTGACGACCTCGGCCTCTTTCTTTGCGCTAGGCTTGGGATCGTCGGGTTCGGCCATCTCGTGCATCGGCGCTTCGGCGACTTCGGGTTCGTCTTGCGTTTCGAACCGCAGACCGAATTCGACCGATGGATCGACAAAGGTCTTGATCGCGTCATAGGGGATATAAAGCGTTTCGGGATTGTCGCCGAAATTCAGCGTGATGGTGAAGCCTTCGTCTGTCACTTCCAGATTGGCGAACCAGTGCTGGATCACCACGGTCATCTCGTCGGGGTATCTGTCCGACAACCAGTCGGCGATTTCCACATCGGGGTGCATCGTGTCGAAGGTGACAAAGAAATGGTGGTTGCCGGGCAGGCCGGTTTTGGCGACACGTTCCAGAACTTGCTGGATCAGGCCACGCATCGCGCGATGCATCAGGTTTCCATAGTCGATGGTATCGGGCACGGCGCTTCTCCTGTCGTTCGGGGCCAGCATAGGGGATTCTGCGGGCAAGAAAAGAGGCAGTCAGACCGTCCCCAAGGCAAAAGCCGCGCCCAGTGAAACAAGCGCTGTCAGCGGCAGAACCGTCAGAAGTGACCATTTGAGACGCAGTAAAAGAACGCCCGCCAGCACCGTCAGCGCAACTGCCAGCGGTTGCACTGTTGCCAGATCGGGGACGATCACGCTGATCGGGCCGGATTCAACGCGGCCCACGCTGGCAAAAACCACATGCAGCGCGAACCACAGCGACAGGTTCGCGATGACCCCCACAACCGCCGCCGTGATCGCCGCAAGGGCGGCGCGCAGGCGCGGACGGCCATCCAGCCAGTCGATCAGCGGGGCACCGGCGAAAATCCAGATGAAACAGGGCACGAATGTCACCCAGAGCGTCAGCGCCCCTGCCGCCAGCGCCAAGGCGGTCCCACCTTGCGCCAGTCCGGCCACCATGGCCACGAATTGCGTGACAAGGATCAGCGGGCCGGGGGTCGTCTCGGCCAGCCCCAGCGCATCCATCATCTGCGGGGTGGTCAACCAGCCGTAGGAAAACACGACCTCTTGGGTCATATAGGCCAAGACGGCATAGGCGCCGCCGAATGTCACGACCGCCATCAGTGAAAAGAAAGCGGCGACATCCAGCAGGAACGCGCTGCCTGACAGAACCACAACCACGACAGGTGCAGCCCAGAGGATGCCCCCGATCACCAACACCTTGGCCGCCTGTCGCAACCCGCCACCCGGTGCTGCGGCGGTTGTGGTCCGGTCATGCTGCATCAGCGCGCCCGCGATGCCTGCGACCAGCACGACCACCGGAAACGGCACGGCGAACAGGAACAGCGCGACAAAGGCCGCGACCGCGATCAGCACATGCGCGCGGGAGACCAGCGCGCGGCCCGCGATCTTGATCAGCGCGGCGATCACGATGACGATGACGGTCGCCTTCACGCCCACAAACAGCGCCTGCACGACGGGCAGGGTGCCATAGGCCCCGTAAAGCAAGGCCAAAGCTGCGATCACGATCGCACCGGGCAGCACGAACAAGCCGCCTCCGATCAGCCCGCCCACAACGCCGCCGCGTTTCCAGCCGGTATAGGTGGCCAGCTGCATCGCCTCTGGCCCCGGAAGCAGCATGCAGAACGACAGCGCGCGCAGGAATTGCGCCTCGGTCAGCCAGCCGCGCTTGTCCACCAGTTCCTGATGCATCAGCGCGATCTGTGCTGCTGGCCCGCCAAAGGACAACAGCCCGATCCGGCCAAAGACCGCGAAGAGTTCTTTCAATGGTCCAAGTCCTAGCCGATCACTCTGGAGATTTCGCGCAGGATCTTGGCCCTGATCGCCGCCGGATAATCCTGATGCATGCGGGCCGTCATGACGAACCCGTCCCGCGTGATGACCGAGGTTTGTAAAAAGTTTGTAATGGTGCGCCCCATGCTTTCGATCCCGATTCCGTTGATCGTGACACCGGCCCGTTCGGCCCGTGCCCGGACAAGGCGCACATCGCTGCCCGCATTGGCGGTGCCGTCGGTCGACACATCAATCACCTTGCGCTTGCAATCGGCCACGGCGTCGAATTGCGCGAGCGAGAACAGCAGCGCCTCGGCGGTGGCGGTGCCTGACAGCACATAGGCGCGGTCCATCGCGCGGGCTCGTTGCGACAGCACTTCTGCCTGTCCGGCGTTGGTGATGCGTTCCCACGGGATCGACACGACCTGATCGTTCACGCCCGACCATTGCACCACGGCGACAGCGACCTGATCGCGTACCATGGTTTCCACGATTTCGCGGTCGCGCAGCGCATCGGCCAGCCCGTCGGTTTGCAGGCGATATTCGGCGGTATCGACGCTGTTGGACACGTCGATCGTCAGCAGCAATGCTGTTTCACAGGCCAGTGCCGATGTCGCGGACAGAACAAGGAAAAACGGGGCAAGACAACGCATAAGGCAGCATCCTTGCCCCGTGCGGGCTTGGCAAGTCCTAGCTGGCGGCCCGGATCATCACGAAACCGCCAGTCTCGCCTTCCAGGACGCCATGTTCGGCGGATGTGGGTTTGACAATCGCCTCCAGCAGCACGTCGACCGACGTCCAATAGGGCACATACCAGTGCTGATCGACCTCGAGGATCAGGACACGTTCAGTGGCCGCATCATAAGCCCCGATCAGCGCGATATGCGGACCGTCCCAATCGCCGGTCACGACGCCCTGGTTGAAATAGACCATGATGGCGTCATCGGCGCTGGCTTCGTTCTCGACCAGCATATTGACCAGCTGGCTGCGGGCCATGTCTGTGGCGGCGGTGGGATGGAACTGCATCACCGACCTGTCCAGCCCGACGGCAGCCAGTGCTTCGCCGGTGAAATCCACAAGCTGCTGGAAGGTGACGCCGTCGCCGCCCTCGGCCGAAACAGCGGCCCAGTCGGCGTTTCCGGTCAGGTCCAGCAGTTCCTCTTGCGTCATGATCGTCTGCGACGCCCATTCCGGCTGGCCCATCAACCCATTGATCGCCGCCGTGACGGTGGCGATGGAACAGGCGGATGTGCTGAATTGCGGCTTCACAAAAGCCGAAAACGCCCAGTAATCGGGGGCAGGGGCGGTGCGCAGATAGGTCGTGTCGGCGGTGAAGATCTGGGCATTGGGCCCCAGCTTGGCGTAATCGTCCTCTTCCTGCGCCAAGGCGGGCAGGGCCGCGATGACAAGGGCTATGGCAGATGCAAGATAACGGGACATGGCAGGCTCCAACAGATGCTGATGGATCAGGTTAGCGCCGGATGTCGCGGTTTGAAAAGGGGGAAGGTGCAGGTTTCTGTTGCCAGGTACCTGCGGACCCCGCCTATGGTCGCAAAACCATAGGACTTAAGGTTTCAATAGTTCCGACTGCTTACGCAGCCATCGCCATTGGTGCTTTGTTGTCATTTGCAACTAGCTTTTTTGTACCGATAACGGTGGTAACTCACCGAGACAAAGCAAACCCCTTTAGACGTTCGTCGATCCTGTTTCGTCCCCATGGCTGCCAAATGAGCAGTGTTTGGTGGAGACGCCGGGTACCGCCCCCGGGTCCGATCCGCGTATTACGAGCGCGTTTATGTCCATAGTCCCGAAGGACAAATCAGAAATAGGCCTAGAGGCCGCCGAATACAAGAGGCAGGTTCAGCGCCAGCGCGCCAAGGGCCACGACAGCCTCGACCCCGAAAAACGTCCATTTCTTGCGCGATGTGCCATCAAGCACCAGAGAGGTCGCCCGCCCCACGGCAGCGCCGAGCCAGCAAAACCCCAGCATGGCATAGGCGACAGGTCCGCCAAGGATCAGAGCGCCCACACCCATCCCCACGAACAAGGCCCCCGCCGAGGCGCGGATTTCCGACGGCCCCATGCCCGATGGTCCCGCCTTCAGGTCGAGCGTTGCCATCGTATAGCGCGGCGCAAGCCAGCCAAAGACGCCCAGCCCGATACTGGCCAGCGCAAAAACGATATTGATGATGTCCATGGCCTGTTCCCGTGTTCAGCCTCTAAGCTGGCGCAACCGCCCGCCAGATCAAGAGGCCTGGGAATAGCGCGCCGCCATCGCGTTGAACCCGTCATAGGCATTGGCGATGATGCGCGTCAGCGGGCGGCCTTGCGGCAGGATGCGGATGCGGTCGCCGTCCTGCACTACCATGCCTGCGAACTGGTCCAGCACCGCGCGATGCACGGGGGTCAGCATGGCGGCATCAGGATGCCGGTCGAGCACGGCCAGATCGATCTCGAAATCGCACATCAGCATGGTGATCGCCTGCGCGCGCAGCCTGTCCTGCGGCCCCATCGCATAGCCGCGATGCCCTGCCAGATCGCCCGCCTCGATCCGCGCGATATAGGCGGCGGTGGCGGCGGCGTTCTGGACATAGCCGCCGTCATAGTGCGAAATCGACGACGCCCCGATCCCGATCAGCGTGGGGCAGGCATCGTCGGTATAGCCTTGGAAATTGCGCCGCAGGCGGCCTTGGAGCATCGCTTGGGTCAGGCTGTCGGCGGGTTTGCCGAAATGGTCGATCCCGATGGGCAGATAGCCCGCATCTTCGAACGCGCGCGCGGCCTGTTGGGCCAGCGCATAGCGGTCCTCTTCCTTGGGCAGGGCCGCATCGGGGATCAGTTTCTGGCGTTTGGAAAAATTCGGCACATGCGCATAGCCGAACAGCGCGATCCGGTCGGGGTCCAGGTCTTGCACCTGCGCAATCGTCTCGGCCAGCTTGGCCGCGGTCTGGTGCGGCAGCCCGTACACCAGATCGGCGTTGAGCGAAGTGATCCCCGCCGCGCGCAGACTGTCGACGCAAGTCTTGGTTGTGGCGAAACTCTGGTCGCGCCCGATGGCCGCCTGCACATCTGGGGCGAAATCCTGAATGCCGATACTGGCGCGGGTCATGCCCATGTCGGCCAGCATCGCGATCTTGGCGTCATCGACCAGCGTGGGGTCAATCTCGACCGAGAAACTGAAATTCTCGGTGGGCGGGATCACATCCATGACCGCCTGTGCCAGATCGCGGATCATGTCGGGCGGCAGGATCGTGGGAGTGCCGCCGCCCCAATGCATCTGGCCCATATGCAGACCCGCCGGCAGGGCGCGCGCCAGCAGCGCCAGTTCCTTGCGGACGACGCGGACGTAATGCTCGACCGGTTTCAGCGTGCTGGTGCCCTGCGTCGCACAGGCGCAGAACCAGCAGAGCCGTTCGCAAAAGGGGATATGCAGATAGACCGACACCGGCACGGCGGGGTCCAGCGCGGCAAGGCTCGCGCGCTGGAAGTCGGCCCCAACGTTCACGTTGAACGCGGTGGCGGGGGGATAGCTGGTGTAGCGGGGCACGCGCGCATCGAACAGACCCATGCGGCGCAGATTTGCAATATGATCCATAGGGCCATTTTGCAGATGATCCGGCGCGTTTTATTGCGCCAGATCAAGAAAGCCGCAAAATCAGGCCGTCTGTCCGGCAAAGCAGGCCGTGATCTCGGCCACCTGTTCGGCGGGTGTGTCGCGCCGGAAGAAAGTGGCAAAGCCTGTCTCGGGGAACATCAGATAGGTCTGGGTCGAATGGTCGACGAGATAGAATTCGGGATCACCCTCGACCGCGCGGTAATAGGTCTTATAGGCCTGTGACGCCGCGCGCACCTGTTCGGGGCTGCCGGTCAGCCCGATCATCTCGTCATGGAAATTGTCGGTGAAATGGCCCACGACTTCGGGCGTGTCACGCTGCGGATCGATCGAGATGAACACCGTGCCGATATCGACACCCTGTTCGGCAAGGATATCCGCTGCGATGGCGTTGCGCATCGTGTCGATGGGGCAGACATCGGGGCAGAACGTATAGCCGAAATAGACCAGCGTCGGCTTGGTGATGACATCGCGGTCGGTCACGGTCTCGCCGGTTTCCGAGACCAGCTCGAACGGGCCGCCGATGGTCGCGCCGGCGACGGTGGTATTGCCGCAAGGGTCCGCCGCCGCATTGGTCGTTTGCCATGTATAGACGCCCAGCCCGACCGCGACGGCCAGAATGCTTGATCCGATGATGACAGATTTCATAGTGGTTCCCTTCGGTGACTGGCGCAGCCCGCGCGATGGCGGGGCCGCGCCGTGACAGGATCAATGGTTGTGGCTGTGGCCGTGGCCCGCCATGTCGCGTTTCACGATGTCGAAGGTGACAGGCACTTCACCCGCCTGTTCGAACACAAGCGTGGCCGCGATGGTTTCGCCTTCGGTCAGCGGGTTGCCTTGCAAGCCCATGAACATCACATGCATACCGCCCGGTTCCAGCGTGACGGTTTCACCAGCCGGCACGGGGATCGCATCGACATGCACCATGCGGGCGATGTCATCCTCGAATTCGGTGGTGTGCAGTTCCACGCGCGGGAAATCGGCCAGCACGCCGATCAGCGCATCGTCGGTTGTGCCAGTGTTGGTGATCGTCAGGAAACCGCCGCCCGCCATCGCGGTGGGGGCAGTTTCAAAGGCGCGGGCCTCCGCAACGCTGATTGCGCTTTCGGCGGCAGCGCCGGATGCAAAGGCAAACACGGCCAGAGCGGCCAGAGAAATCGTTTTCATAGTGGTGTCTTTCTGTTCCGCGCGGGCAGGCCGCGCCAATGATCTGTTCGCAGGTTTATTGCAGGATCACAGGGCAGGGGGCGCGCGGGCGCTATAGGTCGTGGCACGGGTCAGGTCTTCGCGCGTTGCAGCAGGCAGCGCCCAAGCCGCAGGCTGTCCGGTCAGCAGGGGCTGCGATGCCAGCGCGGGCGCGCAAAGCGCCACGCCTTTGCCCAGAACACACGCCGCGCAGATGTCGCCCGCCGAATGCGGTGCCGGTCCATCCGCGCAAAGATCGGCCCAGTCGCCCCCGGCCAGCAGATAGGCGACCGCCTGCGGTTCGGCCTGCACGCTGCGATGTCCGAAACCGACAAGCAGCAGCGCAACCGACAGCAGACCAGCCAACCCCATCCACCAGATCAGGCGTTGAGCGAGAGGTTTCATGGTGACGCGGTCTGCCTTCATAGGCGGGGTTTAAAACCTTTCACGCCGAGGTCCAGTCACTTTTTTGCCGCAGCATGGCGCCAAAGAAAAAGGGCGGCGCCATTGGCACCGCCCTTTGGTTGGTTTGCGGTCGGATCAGAACCCGGCCTTGATCAGCTCGAACGTCTCTGCCATCCGCTCGCGGTCTTCGTTGCTCATCGGCAATTGGGCCAGGATCGGCACGTCGATATCCTCGAGCCCGGCGGCAACAAGGTCTTCTTCGGTGACGGCCGCATTCAATGCGACCGCGTTGGCAGAGCCATAGCCTGCTTCAAGCAGCGGCACGACCGAGGCTTCCGACAGGAAGGCGTTCAGATAGTCATAGGCCTTGTCCACATTGCCCTGACCTTCGGCCAGTTTCACATAGCCGCACAACCACAGCGACGATCCTTCGGTTGCTTCACGCTGGAAGGCGATGGGGCGGCCTTCTTCGACCATCGTGGGATAGGTTTCGTTCCAGGCCCAGCTGACCAGAATTTCGCCAGAAGACAACAGCTGCGCCAGTTCGGCCGGATCGGTCCAATAGGTGCGCAGATTCGGATGCACTTCGCGCAGCCAGTTGGCGGCGGCCTCGAACTCTTCGTCGGTCACGTCCTGCCAGTTGGTCACGCCGGTGGCCAGAAAGGCCAGCGCAAAGGCGTCATCCACGTTGTCGGGGATCGTCATGCGACCGGCATAGGCGGGATTGGTGAACACCTGCAGGCTGGCAACGTCTTCGGCGGGCACTTCATCAGGGTTGTAGGCGATTGCGGTCGAGCCGAAATCGGTCGGAATGAAATAGGTCTGGCCTGCACCGATCTCTTCGCCGGTCAGGCTGGCGTTCAGGTCGCCATAGGCGGTGATGCGGGTCGTGTCCCATGGCTCCAGAATGCCGCTTTCGGTCCAGCGGGTCACGGACGGGGCGCAGACATGCGACACGTCGGCCCGGAAACCAGAGCGCAGCTTTTGGAAAGCCTCGTCCTCGTCACCGAAAAAGCTGAAGGTCGGGCTGTCGCCATGTTTGGCAATATAGTCCTGATGGTATGCGGGCATCTCGAAGCCCGAGTAGTCGAATACGAGCAGTTCGGCATCTTGGGCGAAGGCGGTCGACGCAAGTGCCACGACAGAGGCAGCACCCAATAGTCTGGTTGTTTTCATTGTGGTTCTCCTGTTGGACCTTGCAGAAAGTTAGGGATGCCATGCACCCTCTGCAAGGGCTTTTCCGCATTGTCGGGGCAAGAATTGTCTGACAGGCTCGGGGTTCAGCGGAGGTTGCCCAAAATGTGGTCGGATCGGATCAGGACGATGGGATCGGCGCACTGGATTGCGCTGTTCGGGCTGATTATTCTGGCGTGGATGGCCCTGTTCCTGCTGGCCGTCCCTGCCGATCTGCGCGATTTGTCGCAGCTTTATGGGGCTGATTTCTGGGAGGCTTTATGCACCGTCACATTGGACGGCGCAGGCTATGCCAGCGCCGCGCTGATGTGGGCGCTGATGGCGGCGGCGATGATGTTGCCCACAGCCTTGCCCGCCTTTGCGACCCATGACGATCTGGGCCGCCAGGCGGGCGTGCCGTTTTTGCCGCTGGTCGCGGGCTATGCCATCGTCTGGGTGCTGTTCTCGCTGTCAGCCGCAGCATTGCAACTGGCGCTCTACCGCTACGGGCTGATCAGCGCGATCGGCGACAGCCTGTCGGACTGGCTCACGGCGGGGTTGCTGGTGCTTGCTGGCCTCTACCAGTTTTCGCCCGTGAAAGAGGCCTGCCTTGCCAAATGCCGCCAGCCGCTGACATTCTTTATCCAGCACTGGGACGAAGGGCCGTTCCGCAACGGCCTGCGGCTTGGCGCGGTCTGCCTTGGCTGCTGCTGGGCGCTGATGTTGCTTGCCTTCGTGGGCGGGGTGATGAACCTTGCCTTCATGGGGATCGCCACGCTGATCATGGTGGGCGAAAAGATGGACAGTGTCGGGCGCTATGTGACGCGGCCTTTGGGCATTGTCCTGATTGTGGCGGCCTTTGCCGTCCTGCTGCGTGTGGTTTAGAAAGGAAGGTTCATGGCATTGGATCAAACGGCACCTGTCGGCACGGTGCCTTGGGCGATCAGGGGGGAATTGATCCTCAACTGCAATTGCACGGTGTTCTGCCCCTGCGTTGTCTCCTTGGGCAAACACGCCCCGACCGAAGGCTATTGTCAGGCCTGGGCGGGCATCCGCATCGACAGCGGCCATTATGGGGATGAGGACCTTGGCGGGCTGAACGTCGGGCTGGTGCTGGAAATCCCCGGCCTGATGGCGCGCGGCAACTGGAAAGCTGCCGCCTATATCGACGACCGCGCGTCAGAGGCCGCCTATGACGGGTTGCTCAACATCTTCACCGGCAAGGCGCGCGGCACGACGGGTCTGTTCAAGGTGCTGGTCAGCGAATTTCTGGGCGCCGAACGCGCGCCCGTGGTCTTTGAAACCGAAGGCAAGGCCCGCCGCCTGATGGTCGGCAAGGCCATTCAGGGCGAGGTCGTCCCCGTGGTGGGCAAAGACCCTGACACCGATATCGTCGTCAGCAACACCGGTTATTGGATGGGCCCCGACATCACGGTGGCCACCGCCAACAAAGGCCGCGTGCGCGCCTTTGGCCGCGTGTGGGATTTCGACGGGCGCAGCGCAGAGATCTGCCAGATCGATTGGCACGGTCCGCAATGATCGTCTCGCCCGAATATTGCCAGATCATGGCCCGCTATAACGCATGGCAGAACGCTGGCCTGCGCGATCTGCTGAAAGATGTCCCGACGGCAGAGTTAACCAAGGATCGCGGTGCTTTCTTCGGGTCGATCCTTGGCACGCTGAACCATCTGCTTTGGGCCGATACGCTCTGGATGAGCAGGCTTGACGGTGGCCCTGGTACGGATGTGTCGCCAAAGGACCACCTGACCATGACACCCACCGCCGCCGTCTGGTCTGCCGACCGGTTCCGCACCGACGGGCGGATCAGCCTTTGGGCCAAGGATGTGCGCGCGCTTGACCTCACAGGGGACCTGACATGGTTTTCCGGCGTCCTGCAGCGCCAGATCACCAAGCCGCGCGCGATCTGCGTCATGCAGATCTTCAACCACCAGACGCATCACCGGGGACAGGTCCATGCGATGCTGACCCAGATGGGGCTGAAGCCGCAGGATACCGATATCCCCTTCATGCCCGATGGGTTCTGACCGCAATACAAAAGGAGAAGACCAATGTTCAAAGCCCTGATCGTGGACAAGGACGCGGCTGGCCAAACCCACGCCGCCGTGCAGGAGATCACGCTCGACCAGCTGCCCGCCGCCGAGGTGACGGTCGCCGTCGAATATTCCACCGTGAATTATAAGGACGGGCTCTGCATCGGGCCGGGGGGCGGGCTGGTGCGCAATTATCCGCATATCCCCGGCATCGATTTTGCAGGTACGGTCGAGGCGTCGGATGATCCGCGTTACCAGCCGGGCGACAAGGTCGTCCTGACCGGCTGGCGCGTGGGCGAGGCGCATTGGGGCGGCTATGCCCAAAAGGCCCGCGTCAAGGCCGACTGGCTGGTGCCTTTGCCCGACGGTCTGACCACGCGGCAGGCGATGGCCGTGGGTACCGCCGGTTTTACCGCGATGCTGGCGGTCATGGCGCTGGAGGCTCACGGCATCAAGGCCGGTCCCGTGCTGGTGACAGGGGCTGCGGGTGGCGTCGGCTCTGTCGCCACGGCGATCCTTGCGCATCTGGGCTACAAGGTCGCGGCTGTCACCGGGCGGCCCGAAACCGCCGATTACCTGACATCCTTGGGGGCCAGCCAGATCGTCGCGCGCGAAGAGCTGGCCGAAACCGTCAAGCGCCCGCTGGAAGGCGAGACTTGGGGCGGCTGCGTCGATGCTGTGGGCGGTGCTATGCTCGCGCGCGTGCTGGGGCAGATGGAATATGGCGCATCGGTCGCCGCTGTCGGGCTGGCCGGGGGCGCGAACCTGCCTGCGACGGTCATTCCGTTCCTGCTGCGCGGGGTGAACCTGCTGGGCATCGATTCCGTGATGCAGCCCTATGACAACCGTTTGCGGGCCTGGGCGCGGATCGCGAAGGACCTGCCGCTGGATAAACTCGATGCGATGATCCAGCCTGCGACGTTGTCTGATCTGCCGCAACTGGGCGCGGATATTCTGGCGGGCAAAGTAAAGGGGCGTGTCGTGGTGGATGTGAATGCTTGATCTTTCATGGGTGCGGGCGCAGTTTCCCGCGTTTTCGGAACCAAGCCTGCAAGGGCAGGCGTTTTTCGGCAATGCGGGCGGGTCCTATGCTTGCCAGCAGGTGATCGACCGCCTGCATCGGTTCTACACGCAGCGCAAGGTGCAGCCTTATTCCGCCTATGAGGCGTCCCGCCTTGGTGGCGCGGAGATGGACGAAGCGCGGACCCGCCTTGCGGCGATGCTGGGTGTGGCACGGCACGAATTGTCCTTTGGTCCCTCGACCACGCAGAACACCTATGTCTTGGCGCAGGCCGTGCGGCGCTGGATCAAGCCCGGACAAAAGATCATCGTCACCGATCAGGACCACGAGGCGAATTCCGGCCCGTGGCGCAGGCTGGCCGAGGATGGGGTGCGCGTGGTCGAATGGCAGCTTGACCGCGACACCGGATTGCTGAACCCCGATGATCTGGCGCAGCTTTTGGGTGATGATACAGCCTTAGTCTGTTTTCCGCAGTGTTCCAATGTGATAGGGGCCATCAATGATGTGGCTACCATCACGCGGGTCGCAAAGGCGGCAGGCGCGCGGGTCTGTGTGGATGGTGTCAGCTATGCGCCGCATGGCTTTGCCGATGTAGGCGCGCTGGGGTGCGATGTGTACCTTTTCAGTGCCTATAAAACCTATGGTCCGCATCAGGGGATCATGGTGATCCGCGAGGATTTCGGGTTCGAACTGCCGAACCAGGGGCACCATTTCAACGGCGAGACCCTTTACAAACGCTTCACCCCCGCAGGCCCCGACCATGCGCAGATCGCGGCGAGTGCGGGGATGGCGGATTACTTCGACGCTATGTCGTTGCACCATGGCGGCGGGACTGGCGTGGATGCCGCACGGCTGTCGCATGACCTGATGCGCGCGCAGGAAGTGGCGCTGCTGACGCCGCTCTTGGACTATGTCAGCGCCAAGAACTCGGTCCGGCTGATCGGTCCGTCCGACCCTGCAACCCGCGCGCCGACGGTCGCGATGGCCCTGCACGGCAATGCGGCAGAGGTCGCGGCACGGCTGGTGCCGTTCGGGATCATGGCCGAGGGTGGCGATTTCTATGCCCAGCGCCCCTTGCAGGCGATGGGGGTCGAACTGGACAAAGGCGTGCTGCGGGTCAGTTTCACCCACTATACGAGCCCCGCAGAGGTTGACCAGTTGATGGCGGCGCTAGATCAGGTGCTATGACACAAGCACCGATTATCGTCTGGTTCCGCCGCGACCTGCGGCTTGCCGACCATCCCGCCCTGACCGCCGCCTGCGATAGCGGGCGGCCTGTCATCCCCGTCTATATCCACGACGATCAGGTGGCGTCCTTGGGCGGCGCGCAGAAACTGCGGCTTGATCTGGCCTTGGCGCAGTTTGGCAAGGCTCTGGCAGCGCAGGGCAGCAAGCTGATCCTGCGCAAGGGTCCGGCGCTCGACGTGCTGCGCGATCTGATCCGGGAAACGGGGGCAGGGGCGGTCTATTGGTCGCGGCTCTATCATGCGGCGGCGAATGACCGCGACGCAGGCGTGAAATCCGCGCTGAAAGAGGACGGGATCGAAGCGCGCAGTTTTGCTGGCCATCTGCTGTTCGAGCCTTGGACGGTTGAGACCAAAACGGGCGGGTTCTACAAGGTCTATACGCCCATGTGGAACGCCGTGCGCGGTAATGACGTGGCCGAACCTTTGCCGCGCCCTGCCACGATCACCGCGCCGCAGACATGGCCTGCCAGCGACGATCTGGCCGACTGGCAGTTGCGCAAACCGATGCACCGCGCAGCCGACATTCTGGCCAGCCATTGCACCGTGGGCGAGGAGCCGGCGCGCGACAGGCTCGATGCCTTTATTGCGGACCGCGTGGGCGATTACGTCAAAGGCCGCGACCTGCCGGGGATCAAAGGCACCTCGAACCTGTCCGAAAACCTCACCTTCGGCGAGATCAGCCCGCGCCTCTGCTGGCACGCGGGCAAACGCGCCTTGCAGGACGGCAAGGGCGATGCCGAGGTGTTCCTGAAAGAACTGGTCTGGCGCGAATTTGCCTATCATCTGGCGCATCACACGCCGCGCATCCTGACCGACAACTGGAAAGAGGATTGGGACGCCTTCCCGTGGAACACCGACATCACGCCAGAGGTGAAGGCGTGGCAACAAGGGCGGACGGGCATCCCCTTTGTCGATGCCGCCATGCGCGAGATGTATGTGACGGGCACCATGCACAACCGCGGGCGGATGATCGTGGCCTCTTATCTGACCAAGCATCTGATGACGCATTGGAAAATCGGGCTGGACTGGTTCGCCGACCACCTGATCGACTGGGACCCCGCCAGCAATGCGATGGGCTGGCAATGGTCGGCAGGGTCGGGGCCGGATGCGACGCCCTATTTCCGCGTGTTCAACCCTGTGACGCAGCTCGACAAATTCGACAAGGACCGCGCCTAT
>DAISXL010000015.1:0-4462 GCA_036825855.1 Yoonia sp. | reverse complement strand
AAAGGTTAATTACCTGCCTATTGGATATGACTCCATAATTAAGAACGGAACACGAATGATCCTGACCACGACGGATGGGCAGACCGGACTGCCACGGTATTTCAGCAACGTCTTCGACGCGCTCAAGACGATGAAGCGCGGCCGTCTCGATATCATCCTGCCCGATGGCCGGCATTTCCGCGCCGATGGGGCTGCACCCGGCTATGTCGCCGAAGTGCATGTCCACAACACCGATGTTTTCGCCCGTACCGTGCGCGAAGGCGATCTTGGCTTTTGCGAATCCTACATGGATGGCTGGTGGTCCACACCCGACCTCATGGCCTTCATGGACCTGATGCATGACGACATGGAACATATCTACGACGGCTTTCCGGGCCAGTTCCTTGTGCGGTTCTATGAACGGATGCGGTTCTGGCTGCAGAACAATTCCAAAAAACAGGCACGCAAGAACATCAGCTATCACTATGATCTGGGCAACGAATTCTACGGCCTCTGGCTCGACGACACGATGACCTATTCCTCGGCCAAATTCGTCACTGGTCAGGAAAGCACAGAGGCCGGCCAGATCGAGAAATACAAAAGCATGGTCGACCAGATGGGCGTGCAACCCGGCGAGCACGTGCTCGAGATCGGCTGCGGCTGGGGCGGTTTCGCGGAATATGCCGCCAAGGAACGCGGGCTGCGGGTGACCGGCCTGACGATCAGCAAGGCGCAGCATGATTACGCCGTTGCACGGATGCAAAAGGCGGGTCTGTCCGACAAGGTCACGATCAAGCTGCAGGATTACCGCGACGAAAAAGGCATCTACGACGGGATTGCCAGCATCGAGATGTTCGAGGCCGTGGGCGAGAAATACTGGCCCGTCTATTTTGAAACCCTGCGCGAACGGCTCAAGCCGGGCAAGAATGCCACGCTCCAGATCATCACGGTCGAACACCGCCGCTGGCATGTCTACAAGCGCGGCGTCGATTTCATCCAGAAATACATCTTTCCGGGCGGGATGCTGCCCAGCCCCGTCGTTCTGCGCCAAGAGATTGAAAAGGCAGGGTTAAAAGTGGCACAATCGATCGAATTCGGTGAAAGCTACAGCCAGACCCTGCGCCGGTGGCACGACACGTTCAACGACCGTTGGGATCAGGTGGCGGCCTTGGGGTTCGATGACAGGTTCCGGCGGATGTGGAACTTTTATCTGACCTCTTGCGCGGGGACTTTTCATAGCGGAAACTGTGACGTAACGCAGATTACGGTGACCCGCGCGTCCTGACCGGGCCACGCAGGGACAAGGATTTGACATGGCGACATCCAATCGTCTTTCCATGCCGACAGCGGGCCGCATGGCCGGTGCCATCGTCTTTGGTTTGTGGGGCTGGTACATCGCCGGAGTCGGCGCGCCGTTCTTTGTCGAAGGGCGCCCGCCGGGGTCATTCCTGCCGGGGGCGGTGATTACCGGAATCCTGATCGGCTGGATCTATGTCGGGCGGCGCACGGGCGAAGGCTATGTGCCTGCCGTGGGGCACGGTCTGTCGGCAGGCTTTGCCTTTTCCTTCGTGACGCTGTTCATCATGGGCCTATCGCTGATGATGGCCAATGCGATGCGCCGTCGGTATGGCGGCCCGATGGAGGCAATCGTTGATGTGTTCAACCTGATGGTTCAGGAAAGCGCACGATTCATCGACGTCACCCTGATTTCTTCCATCTTCGTGGGTGCCATCCTTTCTGCCTGGGTGACCGAGTATTTTTCGCAGAAATACCCCTAAGTGCCTGATCTTTTCGTTTTGGGGATAGCGATGTCACCGCCGTTGATGACGGCCGTTGCGGGTGGCGCGCTTGGCGTGCCCGTGCCTGCAACACTGGCGGGGCAGGCGGTTGAGGCTGCTTTGCATGACGGGCTGCCGCGCAGGCGGATCAACCCGCAGGGCACGGCAGACGGGGTAATCTGGTGCGACCTGTCTGCGGCGGTCATGCGCAGGGTCGCGGTTTTTGCGGCAGCAACAGGCCATTCCCTGCAAGAGGTGACAGTAACAACTCAAGGCGTGACACGCCCGGTCCTGGCCTGTCTGCCGCCGTTGGATGACGGGACCAATGCGGGGACCTGGGCGCTTGCGGATTGGGAAGCGGCGCAACTGGCCCCGACTATTGTCGCCGTGCACGCCTTGCTGGCACAGGACCCCCAAGCGCCGCTTGCCGATCTTGCGCGCCAATGGCCGATGGTCGAAGCCCGCGCCTGGGCCCGGCACCGTGCGCGGCCTGCGCCCGCGACCGTGCGGCGTCATGCCAAAGCCGAGGATGCGACGATCACGCCCGCGACACCCGCTGCAGGGGCGTTCTTTCGGTTTCAGGGATTCGATGTCCGCCACGCGCGCTTTGACGGTGGGCGCTCTGACCCGATGCGGCGCGAGGTTTTTGTGGGCGTCGATGCGGCCATGCTGCTGCCCTATGATCCATTGCGCGACAAGGTGCTGCTGCTGGAACAGGTCCGCGTCGGGCCGATGGTGCGGGGCGATGCGAATCCTTGGATGCTCGAACCGGTGGCAGGCATTGTCGATGCCCGCGAAACCCCTGACGCCGCCGCCCTGCGTGAAGCACAGGAAGAAGCGGGGATCACCCTGCGCAGGCTGGTGCCTGCGGGGCAATATTACCCGTCCCCCGGCGCGACAACCGACTATTTCCATGCCTATGTCGGTCTGTGTGATCTGACCGCGGACGCGCCCTATACGGGCGGTCTTGCCGCCGAGGGCGAGGATATCCGCCTTCACACGATGACCTTTGACGCGGCGATGTCGCTTGCCGACAGCGGCGAGATCGCGACCGGACCTTTGCTGCACCTGCTCTACTGGCTGGCAAGACACCGCGACCGCCTGCGCGCCATGGGTTGATGTCGGGCAGGCGCGGTTCTACACATCAAGGCTGTAACGAAAGGCCCTGATGATGCAGTTCCGCAATGATTTCGCCGATACGATCGGCAACACGCCCCTGATCAAGCTGCGCGCAGTATCCGAGGCGACAGGCTGCACCATTCTGGGCAAGGCCGAGTTTCTGAACCCCGGCCAGTCGGTCAAGGACCGCGCCGCCCTCTACATGATCAAGGATGCGATTGCGCGCGGCGAGCTTCGCCCCGGTGGCACGATCGTCGAAGGGACGGCCGGCAATACCGGCATCGGGCTGGCGCTTCTGGGCTCGTCCATGGGGTTCAAGACGGTGATCGTCATTCCCGAAACGCAAAGTCAGGAAAAGAAGGACATGCTGCGCCTTGCGGGTGCCAAGCTGGTCGAGGTTCCCGCCGCACCTTACCGCAACCCCAACAACTATGTCCGCTATTCCGGGCGGCTGGCCGAAGCCTTGCGTGAGACAGAACCGAACGGCGTGATCTGGGCCAACCAGTTCGACAACACCGCCAACCGGCAAGCCCATGTGGAAACCACTGGCCCCGAGATCTGGGCGCAGACCGACGGCAAGGTGGACGGGTTCATCTGTGCCGTGGGGTCCGGTGGCACCTTGGCGGGGGTGGCACAAGCGCTGCAACCCAAGGGTGTCAAAATCGGGCTGGCCGATCCTGAGGGCGCGGCGCTTTACAACTACTACACCCATGGCGAATTGAAATCCGAAGGCAGTTCCATCTCGGAAGGGATCGGGCAGGGGCGGATCACCGCCAACCTCGAAGGGCTGAAACCCGATTACGCCTATCAGATCCCCGATGCCGAAGCCTTGCCGCTGATCTATGACCTGATGCAGCACGAAGGTCTGTGCATGGGCGGGTCCACCGCGATCAATATGGCGGGGGCCGTGCGCATGGCGCGCGACATGGGGCCGGGCCATGTGATCGTGACGATCCTGTGCGATGTGGGCAGCCGCTATCAGTCCAAGATCTACAACCCGGCCTTCATGCGCGAAAAGGGTCTGCCCGTCCCCGCCTGGCTGGAAGAAAAGGCAGATGTGCCATCGGTGCTGATCGACGCATGACGCTGCGGGCCGTTCTTTTCCATGTGCTGTTGTGCTGCGCCCTGGTGCTGTCCGCCCCCGTGGCGGCGCAGGACGACCCGCAGGGCCTGCGGGCGTCCTATGGTGATCCTGCGGCATGGCAGGCGGTCGCGCTGCGGGCCGAGGATCTTGCGCAACGCGAAACCTCCTCGACCTTTGCGGTCACACGGCTGCGGGCTGAACTGGTGGGCTGGCGCGATTACTTCTTGTCGCAGACCGATTTGAACGCCAACCGGCTGGCCACGGTCAATGCGCAGATCGCGGCCTTGGGTGCTTTGCCCGAAAGCGGCGAAGAACCGCCAGCCATCGCCGAACGGCGCGCCGAGCTGCTGGCGCAGCGTGACACCCTGCTGGCCCCCCGTGCCTTGGCGGAAGAGGCCTTTGCCCGCGCCAACGGGCTGATCAGCGAACTGGACAACAAGATCCTGCAACAGCAGGCCAGCGCCCTGTTCGAAAGAGGGCCTTCGCCGCTGAACCCTGTGTC
>DAISXL010000014.1:0-25014 GCA_036825855.1 Yoonia sp. | reverse complement strand
TTCCCGTCGATGCGCTGACGCGGCCCGATGGTCCGCCCGGTCTGGTCATCTGCAACCCGCCTTACGGCGACCGGATCGGCAACCCGAAACTGCTGTTCGGGCTTTATGCGGCACTCGGGCAGACGCTGAAGACGCAGTTTGCAGGCTGGCGCGTCGGCATCGTTACCAGTGACGCAGCCCTTGCCAATGCCACCGGACTGCCGTTCAAACCAAAAGGCGCGCCCGTCCCGCATGGCGGGCTGAAGGTCTGGCTGTTCCAGACGGGAAAACTGTAAGGATCGCACCATGACGCTGTTCGACGGCCTGTCCGCTTTTCCGATCACGCCCGCAACGCCCGACGGGCAGATCATCGCGGATGACCTTGCGCGTTTGTTGCTGCGGCTGAAGGCGGCACAGGTCAATTCGGTCGGCCTGTTGGGCAGCACCGGCACCTATGCCTATCTGGATCGCAGCGCGCGGCGGGACGCCGTCACTATTGCCGCTGAAACACTCGCGGGCGATGTACCTCTGATCGTCAGCGTGGGTGCCTTGCGCACCGATGCCGCCGTGGCGCTGGCGCAGGATGCGGCCAAGGCGGGTGCGGACGGTCTGCTGATGGCGCCGGTGTCCTATACGCCGCTGACGCAGGAAGAGGCCTATCAGCATTATCAGGCGGTCGCGGGGGCGACGGACCTGCCGCTGAGCATCTACAACAACCCCAGCACCACGCATTTCAATTTCTCGACCGACCTGCTGGTGCGGCTTGCCGCCATCCCGACCATTGCCGCCGTCAAGATGCCCTATCCCGCGCAGGGCACGGTGACGGATGATTTTGCAACGCTGAAACCGCATCTGCCTGCTGATTTCGCCATCGGCTATAGTGGTGACTGGGGCTGCGCAGAGGCGCTGCTGGCCGGCGCGCAGACCTGGTACAGCGTCGTGGGCGGCATTCTGCCGGAACCGGCGATGCGGCTGACGCAGGCGGCATTGGCCGGTGACACGGCACGCACGGCGGAACTGAACGCCGCCTTCGCCCCGCTTTGGGCGCTGTTCCGTGCGCATGGCGGCTTGCGCGTTGTTTACGCGATTGCGCATCTGCTGGGACTGACGACCGCCCTGCCGCCGCGCCCGATCCTGCCGATGCCCGACAGCGCGATGCCGGACCTGCGCGCAGCCTTGGTGGCATTGCAGGTCGACCTGCCCTAGGCCAGCGGAATCAGCGGCACCCCCATCAGGGCCTGCACGAACAGCGCCAGCGTCAGGACAGCATAGGCAAAGGCGGCGATGCGCACCCTGCGCACAGCTTCTGCCGTGGCGCGGCGATCCAGCCAAAGGGCCAGCAAGGGCAGGACTTGCATCGCATGCAGCGCCACAAAATGCGACGGGCGGAAATCACCCACGACACCCGACCAGCCGGTGAAAGGGATCGTCGGGCCACCTTCGGGATGGATGCCCACATGGCGCGCGACAATCACGCTCATATATCCCGCCACGATCATCGTCAGAACAAAGCTGAGCAGGAATCCCAGCCAGATCGCCTCGCGCAGCGCGGGGCTCAGATCGGCTGCCTTGTCGCGTTTCACGACCCAGCCGATCACCGCGACACAGACGACCAAGGCGACAGCACCGGCAGCCATGACCGTCGTGTACATGAATTCGGCGAAGGGTGTGTCGAAATTGAAATGCGACGCCTCGGCGCGGGCGGCCTGATAGAGGATATAGACCATTTCCGCCAAAAACGCCGTCGCCATCACCGCGCCGACGATCACATAGGTCCAGCCTTGCCGCGCGGCATCCGACAGGCGCTGTTCGACAAGCGCGATGGTCGCAAACAGCACGACGAAACTCAGCGCAAATTTGACGGGCTTCATCCAGACCGCGACACCCTCGACGGTGCGCGGCTCGACGATGCTCCACAGGATGCAAAGCAGGGACAGGCCCAGCGCGACGACCGTCAGGGTCTGCATCTGTGTCGGCGCTCCCGTCGCGTCTGTGCGCGGGTGAAGATCAGTTGATGACATGGGTCTGTCCTTTCGCAATCGATGTCAGCAGAAAAAGACTGCGGTATCGCAATCCCAGTTCGGTCAATGCCGCAATCAGAAACCCGAGCGGCCCCAGCATGAAGATCGCGCCAAGGATTGGCGCCTGCACCAGCCGCCCGACACCTGCGCGGTCCATCCGTGCGGCCATGATCGCGCCCACGAACAGATCAAAGGCAAGGAAATGGACCCATCCCGCCAAAAGCACCCAATCGTCGGAAAACAGCATCGCGACCGCTGCAAGACTGTCGAACCCGCCACCGGTGCCGGCAAACCGGCTCAGGACAAGCGCCGCATAAACCGCCGACAGCCCTGCCGGAATAATCCAGAGGGGGACCGCGTTGAACCAGCCGAACCGCCGGGGGCCAAGGATCAGCAGGACCCATCCGATCATGGCCGCGCTGCTGGCCTGCGAAAAGAAGAATTCCGGTGTCACGGGTATATCTCCATTGTATATTTACACTGGATATATCTTAGCGTCTTTCCTGCTTGAAATGTCAATCTGGAAAATTTACGCTGGCAACATAAGGGGTGGAACATGTTGAAATCCGGAAAGAAAAACTATCACTACGGCGATCTGAAACCGGCGCTGATCAAGGCTGGACTAGAGATTCTGGAACAGGACGGCCTTGAAAACCTGTCCTTGCGGGCCATCGCGGCGCGGGTCGGGGTTAGTCATACGGCGCCAAAGAATCACTTTGACAGTTTTGATGCCTTGCTGGCCGCCATCGCGACCGAAGGGTTTCGCAGACATGCCGCCGAAATGCAGCGCGGTGTCGAAGGTCTGCCCCAAGGCAAGGCGCGGATGCGCGCGGCGGCTGCGGGCTATGTCCGTTTCGCCCAGGAAAATCCCGCGCTGTTCAGGCTCATGTTTTCACCGAAACTGCGGGATCAAGCCGATCCCGACCTCGCGGCGGCGGGGGCGCAAAGCTATGGCGTCCTGCGCAGTGTCGCCGCTGGCCTGGACTGGCCACGTCCCGCGCCCGCCTATGCGCCAGAGATCGAAACCCTGCGCACAGAGCTGATGCTTTGGACGGTGGTGCATGGTTATGCCTGGCTGCTGATCGAAGGCAGAGGCCCGCGCAAGGCGGACGGCACGCCGATCCTTGATATTCTCGACGTGATGCCGGACTTTGATCTGCCCTAGCGTTGGATATCCGCGAGGACATCGATCCCCTGCATCTTGAGAAAATGCAACATATCGATAAAGATCCAGTTCTCGGCCAGCTTGTCCCCGTCGCGTCGATAGATATCGACAACCCGCATGTCCGCCTTTGGACCGGCGGGCAGCCCCATGAAGCCTCCGGTCGGCGTCAGCGACAAATTCGGCCAGCCGAAAAAGCCGCCGAAATCACCTTCGGCAAAGCGCGCGATATGACCGTTGAAGGCCCGATCCTTGAGCATGGTGCGGAACGGGCGCTGATGCTGCTCGATATAGCGCGGAATCGTGTAGGTCGCGCCGATCCCTTCAGGGCCCCACCAAAGCATGTCGTCATGCCAACATTCGGCCATTTCGGCCTCGGGCGTCGGATAGGTCGCGCTGGCGTTGATTGCGCCGATCATGCGGCAGATCAGGTCGAGCGTCTGCCGCCCGCTGGCCGGCGGGGCATCAGCATAAAGCAGCCCGTCATGGGTGCGCGGGCCGGGCTGAACAAGGTGCGCGGCGGTCTGGTCGGGAAAAACGATATGCCCGGCCTGTCGAAACAGATGCAGCAGGTCGCAAAAGAACGCGGTCTCCAAGATGCGCCCGCCCTCGACACGGTGAAATTCTGCATAGCGCAACATGATGATCTTTCGGGTTGGCGGGATGCCCAGAAAAGGCGCGTCGAACAGCGCCATCAGATGCCCCATCGACACCACCCAGACAGAGGCGAAATCGTCGATCTGGTTGCGCCCGGCAAAGAACACGTCCTCGCGCCGCTGGACATGGGTCATCGCCTGCAGGAACGGCTGCCAGAATGTTGTCGCCACGGCCTCTGCCCCGAACTGGGCGTGAAACGGATGTATCCCGCGCCAATGCCACTCTTTTGCCGTGTGCTGCGCCAGTGCCGCCTGCACCGTTGTCGCGGTCGCCTGCGCAAGTGCGGCATGATGGGCGCGCACAAGGCTCTTTTCGTTTTGAAACGTCATTGCAGATTCACCCTTTGACTGCACCTGACGTCAGACCGGACACGATCTGACGCTGGAAAAACAGGATCAGCACGAACAAAGGCGCGGTGGCCGATACGACGGCTGCGACAGCGAACATCACATTGCCTTCCTGTTGCGTGGAACCAAGAAACGACGCGATCTTGGGGATCATCGTCTGATTGTCCTGCGACAGCAGCATCGCGGTGACCGCAAAGTCGTTGTACGCCAGCAGAAAGCTGAACAGCCCCGTCGTGATGACGCCTGGCCACATGACGGGCACGATGACATGCCGGAAGGCTTGAAACCGGGTGCAGCCGTCAACCATCGCACTTTCGTCCAGATCCTTGGGAATATTGAGAAAGAAGGAATGCAGCATCCACAACGTGAACGGTTGGTTGATCGCGACCAGCACGATGATCGCGGTCGGCAAATGCCCCCAGACGTTCCACTCGAAGAACGGCAGCAGATACCCCGAGACCAGCGTGATGTGCGGCATCGCGCGGAAAACCAGCGCGATCATCAAAAGCCAGAACGTATACCGGAACCCCGACCGCGCGAGCGCATAGCCGCCCAACGTGCCCAGCGTCAGTGAAATGACCACGACGCTGACAACCACGATCATCGTGTTCAAGGCCGCGCGCCAGAATTCCTCTTGCACCCATGCGCCCTCATAGCCTTGGCCGGTGAATGCCGTGCCGGTTTGCGCGGTCGTGAAGGTCCCCGTCCATGCGTTACGCCAATCCGCAAGGCTGAAGAAATCGGCCTGCACCTTGAATGATCCCCAAAGCGTCCAGAGAAACGGAAACGCGGCGATCACGATCCACAGCAGGACCAGCGCGGTCGAGATACCGACAAGCCAGGGCGAACGTCTTTGTGCAGCGGCCATGGGTCAGGTCCTCTTGCGGTTGAAATCGCGCCATGTGCGGATCAGGACCGGCGTCAACAGCACGACGACTCCGAAGATCGTCAGCATGGAGGTCGTCGCCGCCGCACCAAATTGCGCCGCATCACCGCGCAGGTAGTTGTAGATGTTGTAGCTGAGCGAGGTGGCATTCGCCTGCGCCTGAAACCCCACGATGGGTTCGAACACCCGGAAATTGTCCATCAGCTGCATCAGGGTGATGAACACCGCAAGCGGCATCAGATGGGGAATGACGACATACCGGACGCGTTGCCAGCGGCTTGCGCCGTCGATCATCGCGGCTTCCATCGGTTCTTCGGGGACGGTTTGCAGGCCGGCGTAAAACACGATGAAGGCAAAAGGCGCCGACGACCAGACGCCATAGACCATCAACATCACCCAGGTCAGCACAGGAGACGCCTTGACCGAAAGATTCGGATCTCCAAGCAAAATCTGCAGGCCCGATCCCAGAACGCCGCGACTGTCCACCATCCAGAACAGGATCAGCGACCCGATCAATGGCGTGACGATCATCGGCAGGAGCGAGACAAAAATCGACGGCCCCCGGAACAGGCGCGGCAGAGAGTTGACCCCCAGAGCAATCGCGAGACCCAGCACGATCACCAGCGGTGTGACAACGAACGTAAAGGTCAGCGTAAAAGCCAAGGCGCGCCAGAACGGCAATGTCATGGCGCGGCGGGCGAAATCGTCCAGATTGTCAGACGCGCTCCACATGCTGCGCAGGTCGGCGACCGCCAGATGGTTGCGGTCCAGATAATTGCTGAACCCCGCAAACCGGCCCAAAGGCTGGTTTTCGCGTAATTCTGCTGTGGCGTCACGGTCGATGATGGTTTCTTCGGTGCAACCAAACGGGCCGCAGTTTTCAACGACCCGCAAAACCTGTTCGTGTTCGACATGGAGCGACTGAACAAACACCGACCCCACCGGCAGGGCGATAAACAGGATCATCGCCGACAAGGACGGCAGTATGAACCAGAAGAACGTGCGATGCTTCACCAGCCTTGCTCCTGCCGAGAAAAGGGGCCGGGCGGGCGTTCACCGCCGCCCGGCCTGCAGGATCAATTCAGAAAGCCCTGTGCGCGTGCAGCGGTTTCATAGGCCGCCTCAATGGTTTCGAGCGTTTCTTCGGCGCTTGCAGAGCCTTGCAGGTAGGCCGCAAGATTTTCGCCCAGCGCGGTATGCATCAGCCCCATATAGGGTTGCATCGGGTAAGGCGCCGCGCCGGCCTGTGCGCTGGCCACGACGCCAGCCGATGCCGGCGTGGGTTCATAGCCATCAGCCAGCCACACGGCCAGCGCGGAATTTGCCGCAACACGCTCCGGGGTGAGGCCGTTGAGCATGGCGAGGAAACTGGCCTCGGCATCCTCGTCAGACGTGTTCGCGGCAATGGTGAAACCGTCCCACCACAATGTTGTCGCGGGGCGCGTCTGCCCTTCGACAAAGAGCGCTGCGGCCAGAACGGTGGCGTCGACGATCTCGGGGGTCGAATTTTCACCCGCGAGGATACCCGCGCCGCGCGATCCCCACAGCATCATGATGCCCACTTCGCCCGCTTCCCAAAGCGCCTGCACCGAGTTCGATCCGAAGGTCAGGTAATCAGGGTTGGAATAGGATGTCAGCGCCTTCAGTGTCTCGAGCGAGGCAATGCCCGCCGCGTTGTTGATCGCCGGTGCCGCAGATCCGGGTTCGAAAAACGCGCCGCCATGGCCCAGATAAAGATTGACGAATTCTTGCGCCAGATCCCAGCCCGCACCGGACACGATGGCGACAGGATATTCCATGATGCCCTGTGACCTGATCGCCTCGGCTGCGGCAAGAACATCTGCCGTGGTCTCGGGCACATCGACACCCGCCTGCGCAAGGATATCGGACCTGTAGAACATGTGCTGCGCATTGGCCATGAATGCCACAGCCATGATCTGGCCTTCGATCCGGACCAGTTGGGTCGGATCAAGGTTTGCACCATGCTCCGCAACCAGATCATCCAGCGGACGGATCAGACCGGCATTCAGCAGCGGCACAATTGACCCGTTGGCGACAACTGCGACGCTGTATTGCGACGGATCAGCGGTCAGCGCCGCAACCTGCAGGTCACGGTGATCGCTGGTCAAATTCGCGGTGACGGTCACCCCTTCGCAGGCGGCCGCGCCTGCCACGACGGCCTGCAATGCCGGGAAATCGTTCCCGAGAATGGACACATTGCCCGGTCCGCAGTCGGCCAATACCGCGCCAGCCCCGCCAAGGGCAAAGAGAGACGCGCACATCGTTGTTTTCAAAGCTCTGTTCATTGTTTTTCTCCCTGTTACCCGCAGCGACACGTTTGATGCCAACTCTCCAAAGAATCGGCAGCCTGTATTGCATACGATTTCATCAAATCACAAAGCTGTCTCGAAAAAAACAATTTTTGTGACGGATGATCTTTACGAAATGCCCGCTTTTTAAGCTTGTCGTATGTGAAATTGGCTGCCATCGTGGCTTGCATACTTATTCATCACTCCGACTCAATCGGAAGGACTGCAATGGCCCGGATCGAACTGCGCGATATCTCCAAACGCTGGGGCACTTTCGTCGGTGTGCATAAATTCGACCTGACCATCGCGGACAGGGAATTTCTTGTGCTGCTCGGGCCATCGGGTTGCGGCAAGACAACGACGATGCGCATGATCGCAGGACTGGAGGATATCACCGAAGGTGAGGTGCTGATCGACGGACGCCGTGTCAACGATCTGGACCCCAAGGACCGCGACATCGCGATGGTTTTCCAGTCTTACGCGCTTTACCCCAACATGAACGTCTACGAGAACATCCGCTTTCCCTTGAAGGTGCGCGGCGTGCCTGCGGCCGACCACGACGCCAAGGTGATGCGCGCCGCCGAGATGGTGGAACTTGTACCGTTCCTCAAACGCCGCCCGGCGGACCTGTCAGGCGGACAGCGCCAGCGGGTCGCGCTGGCCAGAGCGATCGTGCGCGAACCCAACCTGTTCTTGATGGATGAACCTTTATCCAATCTGGACGCAAAGCTGCGCGTATCGACCCGCGCACAGATCAAGCACCTGAGCCACGAGCTTGGCGTCACGACGATCTATGTGACGCACGACCAGATCGAGGCGATGACTTTGGCGGACCGGGTTGTCGTGATGAATGCGGGTGTGGTCCAGCAGGTCGGCACACCCACGGATATCTATGACTTTCCGGCGAATACCTTTGTTGCAGGTTTCATCGGCACCCCCGCAATGAATTTGATGGATGGACGGATAGAGCGTGGCGTTTTCATGGGCGAAAATGTTGCCATTGCCGGCATCACGGCACCCGACGGGCCGGTCACGCTCGGGTTTCGCGCAGAGGATGCCCGGATCGTCCCCGATCATGGGCAGATCAACGGGCGGGTCTATGCGCTTGAAATGTTGGGGGATGCCACGATGGCGACCATGCGGGCAGGCGGTGCCATCGTGTCGGTCAAATGCGGCAAGGATTTCCGCGCGTCGATCGGCGCGCCTGTTTCGGCCGAGATTCCCTTGTCGGCGGTCCATCTTTTCGATGCGGCCACCGGCCTGCGCCTTGGCGCGGCTGGTCCGACGCACTGACATTTTCGACGAAAGAAGAAATCCATGACCGTCACCTTTCTGAAAACAGCCAAGCCCGAGGCCGAACGCGCCGAAGATGACGCCGTGGTGCGCAGCACCGTCGAAGCCACCTTGCGCGATATCGAATTGCGTGGCGATGCCGCGATTGCCGATCTCAGCCTGCGTTTCGACCGCGTCAGCCGTCCCTCATTCCGTCTGAGCCTGTCCGAGATTCAAGCTGCAATCCAGAAGGTTGCACCCCGTGACATGGAAGACATCCGCTTTGCCCAGACCCAGATCCGCAGATTTGCCGAAGCGCAACGCGCCTCGCTGCAGGACATCGAGGTCGAGACGCTGCCCGGTGTGATCCTTGGTCACAAGAATATCCCGGTCCAGTCCGTCGGCTGCTATGTGCCGGGGGGCAAGTTTCCCATGGTTGCCAGTGCGCATATGTCGGTCCTGACGGCACAGGTGGCAGGCGTGCCGCGCATCGTGGCCTCGGCCCCGCCTGTGAATGGCGAACCGCATCCTGCCATCGTGGCCGCGATGCATCTGGGTGGTGCGCATGAAATCTATGTGCTGGGCGGGATGCAGGCGGTTGGGGCGATGGCGATCGGCACAAGGACGATCGACCCGGTCCACATGCTTGTCGGGCCGGGCAATGCCTTTGTCGCCGAGGCCAAGCGCCAGCTTTACGGGCGCGTCGGGATCGATCTTTTCGCCGGACCAACCGAGACCATGCTGATCGCAGACGACACCGTCGATGCCGAACTTTGTGCGACCGACCTTCTGGGTCAGGCGGAACATGGCTATAACAGCCCCGCCTGCCTGATCACCACCTCGCGCAAGCTCGCACAGGCAACCCTGATCGAGATCGACCGCCTGCTGACGATCTTGCCGACGCGCGACACCGCCGCTGTCAGTTGGCGCGACTATGGCGAAATCATCCTTTGCGACAATCATGCCGAGATGCTCGCCGTCGCCAATGACATGGCCTATGAACATGTTCAGGTGATGACCGACCGGGATGACTGGTATCTGGAAAACATGCACAGCTATGGCGCGCTGTTTCTTGGCCCCCGCACCAATGTCGCGAACGGCGACAAGGTGATCGGCACCAACCATACGCTGCCAACGCGCAAGGCCGGCCGCTATACCGGCGGGCTATGGGTGGGGAAATTCCTCAAGACGCACAGTTATCAGCGGGTGACCACGGACGCCGCCGCCACGATGATCGGCGAATACGGAAGCAGGCTGTGCCTGCTCGAAGGTTTTGTCGGCCATGCCGAACAATGCAATATCCGCGTGCGACGCTATGGTGGCCGCAATGTGCCCTATGGGATGGCGGCCGAATGAAGGATGTGGAACAGCACGGGACGCAAAGCCCGGTCTCGCGCGCGGGGGCTGGCTCTTGACCGATCTTGTTCGCACACCGTCTTTTCGGCTGGATGGCAAGGTTGCCTTGGTGACCGGTGCATCATCGGGCATCGGCCTGGGGGCAGCGACGGCCTTGGCGGAGGCGGGGGCAGAGGTGGTCATGCTCGCCCGCGATAAACACCGCCTGACCACCGCCTGCGCTGCCATCAAAGCAACCGGAGGCAAGGCCCGCACCATCGCGCTTGATATCACCCGTATCGCCGCGCTTCAGACGACGGTCGAGCAGGAAGGGCCGTTCGACGTGCTTGTGAACGCCGCAGGCATGGCGCGCCACACGCCCGCGCTGCACACGACAGAGGCCGATTTCGACGCTGTCGCATCGCTGAACATCAAGGCGGCCTATTTTGTGGCCCAGGCGGTTGCGCGGGGGTTGGTAGAAGCAGGCAAGCCCGGCTCGATCATCCAGATATCGAGCCAGATGGGCCATGTCGGCGGCCCGGACCGCGCCGTTTATGCAGCGACAAAACATGCGTTGGAAGGCATGACGAAATCCATGGCGATCGAATGGGGTGCCGCGGGCATTCGCGTCAATTCGATCTGCCCGACTTTCATTCTGACACCGCTGACAGAAGCGACCTTTGCCGATCCGGTGCGTCGCGCATGGATCACCGACAAGATCAAACTGGGACGCCCTGGCACCGTGGCGGATATCATGGGTGCGGTGGTCTATCTGGCCTCTGATGCAAGTGCGCTGGTCACGGGCACCGCCTTGCGGATCGACGGCGGTTGGACGGCAGAATGAAAAATGCACAAAAGATCACCTCGGTCGATGTCGCGCGCCGCGCCGGTGTCAGCCAATCCGCGGTCAGCCGCGTTTTCACGCCGGGGGCGAGTGTCTCTGCGATGATGGCGGAAAAGGTGCGACAGGCGGCGGCCGAACTGGGCTATAGCCCCAATCCGCTGGCACGGGCGATGATCACAGGCAAAAGCCGGATCATCGGGCTTGTTGTCGCCTATCTGGACAACCAGTTCTACCCGCTGGCCATCGAACGGCTGAGCCATGCCCTGCAGGCTGAAGGGTATCATGTGCTTTTGTTCATGGCGTCCAATTCCGAAGGCGAGATCGAAAAGGTCGTGTCCGATCTTCTTGGGTATCGTGTGGACGGGATCATCACGGCTTCGGTCGCGATCACCAACGACATGACCCGGCGCTGCGCGGATGCCGGCATTCCGGTCGTATTGTTCAACCGTGGGCAACCGGGGTCGGGCCTGTCGTCGGTCACATCGGCCAATGTCGAAGGCGGTCGCAAGGTCGCCACTTTCCTGCATCAGGGCGGACACAGGCGGATTGCGCATATCAGCGGCTGGCAAGGATCGCTCACCGGGCGCGAGCGCCAGCAAGGCTTCGAAGAAGGGCTGGCCGCGCTGGACGCCGCCCCGCTGACGATCATCGACGGGATGTACGACCGCAACGCTGCCCGCGCGGCGACCGTGTCGCTGCTGTCCGCCGCGCAAATGCCGGATGCGATTTTCGTAGGCAATGACCATATGGCATTCGTCGTGATCGACACCCTGCGGCAGCATGGCCTGCGGGTGCCGCAGGATATATCGGTCGTCGGCTATGACGATGTGCCAATCGCAGGCTGGCCGGCCTATGATCTTACGACAGTCCGGCAACCCATGAACCGGATGGTCGAGGCGACAGTGGACACCCTGCTGGCGCAGATCGCCGACCCCGACCGCCCGGCCCAGAAGATCGAGATCGACGCACCGCTGATGGTGCGCGGATCCGCACGGCTTCCACAAGGACATACGACGTGACGCACACAGGCAACCGCTGGCGTGACTTTCCTGATTACATCATCGGGATCACCCAAGACATCTGGGAAAAGCGCGGCATCGCATCCCTGCACGATCATTACGATGCCGCCATCCCCGTGCGCACGCCGATGGGGGTCTCGCGTGGCAATGCCGGCGTGATCGCCGCAACCATGGCGACTTTGCACGAATTTCCCGATCGCGAGCTTCTGGCCGAGGATGTGATCTGGTCCGGCAGCGCCGAGTCGGGGTATCTGTCCTCGCACCGGATCATCTCGACCGGGACGCATCTGGGCGACGGATACTTTGGCCCCGCCACCGGCAAGCGCTTTCAGATCCGAGTCATCGCCGATTGCGCGGCGCGGAACGATGTCATCGACGACGAATGGCTGGTCCGCGACAACGGCGGGCTGGTCAGGCAACTGGGCAAGGATCCCCGCGATTTTGCGCGCAGCCTGATCGCCAAGGGCGCAGGCCGCCCCTTTACCCCCGCGACGGATATCGCGGGCCCTTACACCGGACGCGGCAACGACGACCCCTGGGGCGCGCGTTATGCCGACACGCTGGCGCGCCTGATGCAGGCGGATTTCGCGCATATCAGCATGGCCTATGACCGTGCCGTGATCGCGGAACATGCAGGAGGGCGCAGCCTGACGGGTCAGCGCGCGCTGGGCGACGCTTGGCTGGGGCTGCGGGCGTCCTTTCCATCAGCGCAGTTCAAGCTGCACCACGTGATCGGGCGCGAGGACCCTCTGATGCCACCGCGCGCGGCAATACGCTGGTCGCTGGATGGGACGCACGACGGTTGGGGCATGTTCGGTGCACCCACCGGCGCACCAGTGCATGTGATGGGAATCGCCCATGCCGATTACGGCCCTTTTGGCGCCGCAGGGTCGAGCATTCGCCGCGAATACGCTCTTTTTGATGAAATCGCGATCTGGCAACAGATCCTGCTGCATACAGGTGACCAATGACCCCCCAGCAAATGGAGACGCGGATCGTCCGTTACGGCGATCTGCGGCCCTGCAAGACCGCCTTTATCGACGCGCATACACCGGGCAGCGACCAGAAAGAGAATTTCACTATCATCGGCGGCGGCGTGTCGGAAAGCCCAGACCAGCATGTGCATCTGACCGAAACGCCGGGCTTCAACATCGGCGCGGCCGGTCAGCCTCCCAAATGCCGGAACTCGCTGCACAGTCATCGGACTGCCGAGGTGTTTTTTGTTCTCAAGGGACGCTGGCGGTTTTTCTGGGGCCGCTGGGGCACCGCGGGCGAGGTCGTTCTGGAAGAAGGCGACATTATCAACATTCCGACGGGCATCTTTCGCGGGTTCGAGAATATCGGCACCGATTACGGGATGATCATGGCCATCCTTGGCGGGGACGATGCCGGTGGTGGTGTCATCTGGGCGCCGCAGGTGATCGCGGATGCCGCCGCACACGGGCTGGTCTTGGGTCAGAACGGGCGGCTTTACGACAGCAAGAAAGGCGAAAGCCTGCCCGACGGCGTAAAGCCCATGCCCGTGCTGGAAGAAGCAGAGCTTGCGCATTTCCCCGAACCGACCACCGCGGATGTCGTGCCGCGCCATGTGGCGCGGTATTGGGACCTTGTGGCGCTGGCTGACCGGCAGCCAGCCAAGGTGATCGGTTCCGAGGGCCGCCTGCGGGACCGTCCCGGCTTTGAGGTTGAACTGCTGACGCGCGGGTCATTGCCCGACACCGCCTATATGCTTGACCGTCACGAGGTGCTGATGCCCATGCGCGGGCACTGGCGGCTGTCATGGAACGGTGGCACCACGGTGCTGAACCCCGGCGATACAGCGGCGATCCCGCCGGGGCTTTCACATCGTCTTGCGCCGTCGATGGCAGGAGACGCCAGCCTGTACCGCATCATCGCGACCGATGATCCGGCTGGACCGACAAAGACATCCTGATGTGTCCGCTGGTTCTGATCCCCGGCATGATGTGCGACGCGCGGATGTGGGGCGCCGTGCCTGACGGCCTGCCTGTGCAGGTGCATCACGCAATCCCGGTTGGCGCGGATGCGGTCACGGATCTGGCGGCGCGGCTCCTGCGCGATCTGCCAGAGCGTTTCGCGCTTGCCGGCTTGTCGATGGGGGGGATTGTCGCCATGGCGATGACAGCGCTTGCGCCTGAGCGGGTGCTGCGGTTGGCGCTGCTGGACACCAACCCGCGCGCCGAAGCGCCGCAAGTCCAGGCCCGTCGCCAGCCGCAGATCGACCGGGCAATGGCCGGTGATCTGACCGGCGTGCTGCGCGACGAGATGGTCCCCCATTACCTTGCAACGCCTGATCCCGTGATCGAGGCGCTCTGTCTTGATATGGCGCGCGACGCCGGTCCGGCGGTGTTTCGCGACCAGTCGATTGCGCTGCGCGACCGGCCCGATCATCAGGACACGCTGCGCTGCTTTACAGGCCCGGCCTTGGTGTTGACCGGCGCCGAGGACCGGCTTTGCCCACGCGACCGGCACGAGCTGATGCATGCGCTGATGCCGCAATCCGATCTGGTCATCATCGACGGCGCGGGCCATGTGCCGCCGCTGGAACGCCCGGTTGCAACCACCGCAGCCTTGCTGCGCTGGCTGGAGGCGTGATGGACCAAGAGCTTTTGACCCTGTTGCGCACAGTCGATACGCCGACCGTCTGCAATGCCATCGAAACCGTGCAGGGGCGGCGCGGCTTTGACGCCTTTACCCGCGGGACGATGATCTGCACCGAACCGGGGCGCGCTGTCGTCGGCTATGCCGTGACGGCAAGGATTGCCGCACTTGCCCCGCCGGACGAGCCGCCCGAGGTGATCCGCGCGCGTCGGATGGCGTATTACCGGGCGATGTATGATGCGCCAAAGCCATCCGTCGTCGTGGTCGAGGACATGGATTTCCCCGCTTGCATCGGCGCCTATTGGGGCGAGATCAATACGTCGATCCACAAGGGATTCGGGATGTCGGGGGCTGTCACCAATGGCGTCGTGCGCGACCTCGGCGACCTGCCGGCAGGCTTTCCGGTGATCGCGGGCAGTATCGGGCCGAGCCACGGTTTTGTGCATGTCGTGTCGATCAACACGCCCGTCACCGTCTTTGGGCTGACGGTCTGCAGTGGCGATCTGATCCATGCGGATCGGCATGGCGCGCTGGTGGTTCCGCCGGATGTCGTCGCATCACTTGGCGGGGCGATCCGGTCTTTGCAACAAACGGAACGGCTGATCCTTGATCCGGCGCGCGCGCCCGACTTTGACTTTGCCAGTTTCGAAACCGCATGGGCCCGCTTTGAAAAGGCACGGACCTAGGGCGGCAGAACGCCGCAGTGCCGCCGTGTCGCGACGGAAGGTGTTTTTCTTGATGGACCAGATCGCAGGCGGTATCCACACGGGAACAGTTGAAAGGAGCCTGCCAACATGCAGAACCGCGTGACGGGACGATCACTTTCACAAGGCGCGCAACGTCCGGTTCTGGTGCTCGCTATCGCTGCCTTGCTGATCGGCGCAGTCTATGTCGTGCTGAACGGGTCAGGGCGGCTGGCGGCCCTGTGGCTTGTCGGCGCGGGGCTGGGCTTTGCGCTCTATCATGCAGCGTTCGGGTTTACCGGCGCATATCGCACCTGCATCGTCTCGGGCCGCAGCGGGGCTGTGCGCGCGCAGATGCTGATGCTGGGCATTGCGGTGCTGTTGTTCTTTCCCGCGCTTGCGGCAGGCAGTGTGTTTGGCCAGCCGGTCCGTGGCTTCGTCTTTCCTGCGGGCTGGGAGGTCGTGATCGGCGCGTTTCTGTTCGGCATCGGGATGCAGCTTGGCGGCGGCTGCGCGTCGGGGACGCTTTACACCAGCGGCGGCGGCGACACACGGTCGGTGATCACATTGGTGTTCTTCGTCACCGGCATGACGCTGGGCGCTTGGGATGTGGAACGGTGGGAATCTTTGCCCGCCCTGCCCCCTATTTCCCTGCCCGAGACCTTGGGGCTCTGGCCTGCGCTTGCGCTGAACCTTGTCGTGCTGGCGCTGATCACTTGGCTTTTGGCCCTGCGCGAACGGCGGCGGACAGGCCAGGTCGAGCCGCTTTTCCGCAGACCGATGGCGGATTTCCTGTCGGGGCCATGGCCCTTGGCATGGGCGGCGCTGGCGTTGGCGATTCTGAACTTTGCGACGTTGCTGATCGCGGGCAGGCCTTGGGGGATCACACAGGCCTTTGCGACCTGGGGGTCGCGCTTTGCGGAAAATGTCGGCTGGGCCGACCCCGTGTTCTGGATCTATTGGGAGGACCCGACCCGTGTCGACCTGTTGCACCGGCCATTGGTGCAGGACGCCACGCATCTGATGAACGTCGGTCTGGTGCTGGGGGCGTTCCTTGCCGCGGGGCTGGCCGGACGTTTCGCCCCCAGCTGGCGCGTGGGTCTGCGCCCGCTGCTGGCCGCCGTGATCGGCGGTTTGCTGTTGGGCTATGGCGCGCGCATGGCATTCGGCTGCAACATCAGCGCCTTCTTTTCCGGCGTCGCATCCGGCAGCGTGCATGGCTGGGTCTGGATCGCCGCGGCGATCCCCGGGAACATCGTCGGAAACTGGCTGCGCCCTGTCTTTGCACTGCAAACCAAGGTTGCATAAGAGAAAAAGTTTCTTGTTCATACAACGTTAAGAAAATTGCAATGAATCGCCGCAGCCATTAACAATCGTCCTATTGACCTGCAAACCGGTGGAGCACGCTGATGAAATTGATGAAACCAATGACGTTCCTGTTATTCGCAGTCATAACGAGTACCGCGTTTGCGCAAGAAGAAACACCGCAGTTGGCGCAGAGTTGCGCAGGCTGCCATGGCCAAGCTGGTGAAGGTGCGGGGTCCATCGCCCGGATCGCTGGCTATGACCGCGATGCGTTCATCACCGTCTGGGAAGAATTCCGCAACAATGAACGGCCCGCGACGATCATGAATCGCATCGCACCCGGCTATTCCCCCGAAGATGTCGCAATTCTCGCCGACTATTTTGCATCGATCGAATAGGAGCCTGCCATGACCACATTTACACGTCGCAGCTTTGGCGCCCTGATCGGCGCAACCGGCGCAACGCTTGCCGCTCCGGCCCTTGTCCGCGCGCAGACCACAGGCCGCCTTGTCATCGTCGGCGGTGGTTTCGGTGGCGCGACCGCCGCGCGTTTCGCCCGCATCAATTACCCGCAGGTCGAGGTGACGCTGGTCGAACCCTGGCCCACCTTTGTCACCTGCCCCTATGGCAACCTGATCCTTGGCGGCAAACGCACCCTGCCGCAGATCACCCATTCCTACGACGGTCTGCGCGCCCGCGGCGTCAACGTCGTGCAGGACCGTGCCGCCGATATCGACCCTGTGGCCAAGACCGTCGCACTCGAATCAGGCACAGTGCTGGACTACGACAAGCTGATCGTGTCGCCTGGCATCGGGTTCCGCTGGGACGCGATCGAAGGCTATGACGAGGCCGCGGCGCAGGTTTTCCCCCATGCGTGGATGGGCGGCGACGGATCGCAGATCAGCCTGCTGCGCCAGCAGCTCGAAGAAATGCCACAAGGCGGCGTGTTCGGCATCACCATTCCAGGCAACCCTTACCGCTGCCCACCCGGTCCATATGAACGGATCTCGATGGTCGCGCATTACCTCAAGCAGAACAACCCGACCGCCAAGATCCTCGCATTTGACGGCAAGGACACGTTCTCCAAGCAGGGCCTGTTCGAGGATGCATGGGGCGAGCTTTATGGCGACATGATCGAATGGGTGCCGATGAGCGCCGACGGCCTGATCGTGCGGGTCGATGTGGAAAACAAGCTTTTCATCAGCGATTTCGGCGAAGAGCACCGTGTCGATGTCGGCAACGTCGTCCCGCCGCAATACGCGGCATCCATCGTGCGCGACACCGGCCTTGCCAATGAAACCGGCTGGGTTCCCGTGAATCCGCAAACCTTCGAAACGACAGTTGCCGCCGACGTGCATGTGATCGGGGATGCGAATATCGCCCCGCCCATGCCGAAATCGGGCTACGTGGCCAATACCACGTCGAAGACCGCTGTCGCTGCGGCCTTGGCCGATCTCACCGGGCAAGCGGCTCCGGCGGAACCTGTCTATTTTAACACCTGCTACAGCCACGGCGGCGAAGACTACAGCTTTTCGGTGGTCGGGGTTTATCGCACAACCGCCGAGGGCATCGTCGAAGCCGAAGGGTCCGGCGGGACATCGCCACGTGGTCCGTTGTCGGAACTGGCAGAGAACCGCAGGCTGGAAGCGGGCTATGCCGACGCTTGGTATGAAAGCATCACACGGGACATGTTCTCCTGATGCCAGAAGAAAGGACGCTGCATGACGTTTGAACGGCGGACATTCATCAAGGGCGCGGCTTCGGTCGCGCTCGTTCTTGTCAGCGGGGTGCCGCTGCGGGCCGACAACCACAACGATTGGCAAGGCTGGCGCGATCAGCTTCTGGCCGGTCGCGATGTTTCGGAGGGCGAGATCACCCTCGACCTGCCAGCTGTCGCGGAAAACGGGGCGCAGGTGCCCTTGACCGTGAAACTCGACAGCCCGATGACGGCAGAGGATCATGTCACCGCGATCCATATCATCGCGACCCGCAACCCCGCGCCACAGATCGGGACCTTCCGGCTGACGCCGCACATGACCCGTGCCGAAGCGATGACGCGCATCCGCGTTGCCGAAGAACAGGAAATCCTTGTTCTAGCCGAACTGTCTGACGGGCGCGTGTTCCAGCAGACCGCCAGCATCATCGTTTCCGTTGGCGGCTGCGCGACCTGAGGGAGAAAGACCATGGCCACACCCCGTATCCGCCTGCCACGCTCTGCCAGCGAAGGCGAGGAAATCGAAGTCCGCACGCTGATCGATCATCCGATGATCACCGCCGTATCGTCATCAGACCCGCGCGACATGCTGGCGACGTTCACTGCCACGATGAACGGAGAAACCGTGTTTTCCTATGATTTCGGCAATGGCAGCGCGGCCAATCCGACGTTCACTTTCTACGTGCGCGCGGCTGCACCGGGCGATTTCAGCTTTGTGTGGACGCACGAGGATGGCACCGAATTTCGTGCCGACGAAAGCGTTTCGGTGGCCTGACGCGGGGCGTCAGAAACTGCCGAACATTGTCCCCAATGTGACCAGAACGACCAGCGCCACAAGCGGCACCACCACGGCGACCACCGCGATGTCCAGATAAGCCTCGCGGTGGGTCAGGCCGCAGATCGCTAAAAGGGTAATTACGGCGCCGTTATGCGGCAAGGCGTCAAGCCCGCCGGTGGCCACCGTTGTGACACGGTGCAGCAGATCGGGTGCGATACCCGCGTCTGTCCCCATTTGCAGATAGGTATCGCCCAATGTCGCCAGCGCGATGGACATGCCGCCCGACGCCGACCCCGTGATCCCCGCCAATAACCCCGTCCCCGCCGCCAGCGAAATCAGCACATTGTCACCGCCGACCGTGACCGCCCAGTCACGGATCACCCCAAACGCCGACAGCGACGCGATCACCGCGCCAAACCCTACAAGGTTTGCCGTGTTGAAGATCGGGGCAAGCGAGTCCTTTGCACCCTGGTCCAGTGTCTGCGCAAGATCAGCCGCCAACCGCCGCCAGTTCAGCGCGACCAGCGCGATGATCGACACCGTAAGCGCAGCGATGATCGACCAGATGCCGCGCAGTGCCTCGACATCGGTTGCTCCGAATCTTGCCTGTGACAGAAAGCTGGTGTCCAGGTGCGGGATCACAAGGGTCGTCAACACGAGGTTCAGCACCAGCACCATCAAAAGTGGCAAGGCTGCGATGAAGAAAGCGGGATCGTCGGCCTTTTCGTCTGGGTCGTCTGGTCGGGTCAGACCATCCACTGCAAGGCCATATCCCGGCCCCAACACGCGCGCCCGAAAGGTAAGCCAACCGATCCCAAGACCAAACATGATGACCGCTGCGATCATGCCCAAACCAGGTGCCGCGAATGGCGTAGTGCCGAAATAGGGCATCGGTATCGCGTTCTGGATCGCAGGCGTGCCGGGCAGAGCGGTCATCGTAAAGGTGAACGCGCCCAGCGCGATTGTGGCGGGGATCAGCACCTTGGGCAGATCCGCCTCGCGGAACAGGACAGCGGCAATCGGCCAAACTGCGAAAGCCACGACAAACAGCGACACGCCGCCATAGGTCATCGCCGCGCAGGACAGCACAACCGCCATGATTGCACGCTCGCGCCCCAACCGCCGGATGATCCCGTCTGCCAGAACGCGTGCTGACCCGGATGCCGCTGTCAGCTTGCCGAAAACGGCACCCAGCAGAAAGAGCGGGAAATACTGGACCACAAAGCCGCCCATCGCCTGCATGAAAACCTGCGTATAGCTGGCCAGTACCGGCCCGCCTTCGGCGAAGGCTACGGCGAGCAAAGCCATAGCGGGGGCCAGCAACAACAGACTGAGGCCCCGATAGGCCAGAAAGATCAGCCCTGCCAGAGCGAAGAGAATGACAAGAATATCCGTCATGCGCGATCCAACCGCCCAAACCCTGTCCATCTGCCGTACACTGCTGTCATCGCCGCGACCATGATCTGTTGCATGGCTCTCATACCAGACTTGTCCGCGTCGAGACTTGATTCAGGTCAGGGCGCCCGGCGTCCCGTTTCCGGGATGTCCCTGTCTGTCTCGAACTCGCTCAGCTCGGGTCGTTTGCCGATGCTGATATGGGCGATATCCTCGGCGGCAAAGCCTTTGATCAGCGCGGGGATCATCATGCAGACCAGCACAAAGATCGGCAGGCCGACGACCGTGATGACCTGTTGCAAGGCGACCAGCCCCGCCTCTCCGGCCAGCAGGATCAACGTCGCGGCAATCGCACCTTCTGCCAGACCCCAGAACACGCGCTGGCGCACGGGGCCGGGCTTTTGCGTGCCCGTGCACAGCATGTCGACGACCAGTGACGCCGAATCCGACGAGGTGGCGAAAAAGATCGCAACGACGAGCACAGCCAGCCCCTGCATGAACGTGGCCCACGGCAGTTCGGCAAAAAAAGCGAACATGGCAAGCGGGACCGAATCCGCGACCGCCTGACTGATCATCCCTGCCTCTGCGCCCATGGCAAGGCGCTGCGCCTGACCCAGACCATCAAGCGCGATGGCCTGCCATCCGAAGATCGCGAACCAGATGATCGTGAACAGCGACGGTGCCAGCAGCACGCCGAACACGAATTCGCGGATCGTGCGCCCCCGAGAGATGCGGGCAACGAACAGACCGATGAACGGCGACCATGTGACGGTCCAGGCCCAGTAGAACACGGTCCAGTCGCCCTGCCAGCCCCAGTCGCCGGTGCCCATGTCGCTGCCGTGCAGCATGTCGTTCCAGAACGCCAGACGCGGCAGGTTCGACAGGTAAAGCCCGAATGTCTCGACGATGCCGCGCAACAGGAACAGCGTCGATCCGGTGACCAGTACAAAGACCATCAGCCCGATCGCCATGCCGATATTGATGTTGGACAGGACGCGCACGCCTTTGTCGAGGCCCACGACAATCGAAATCGTGGCGACAATGGTCAGCGTGCCAAGAATGGCAAGCCGCAGGCCCGTGTCGTTCGACCAGCCGAACAGAGCCGACAGCCCCGCCGCCACCTGCGACGACCCCAGCCCGAGCGAGACCGCCACGCCAAAGAGCGTGCCGATGATTGCGGCGATGTCGATAGTCTTGCCGACGGGGCCATAGATGCGGTCGCGCAGCAGCGGATAGAACACCGAACTCACCCGCACCGGCAGGTCATAGCGGTTGATGAAATAGGCAAATGCCAAACCGGGCAGCGCAAAGATCGTCCAGGTGTGCAGTGCAAGGTGATAAAGCGAGATCGAAATCGCATCCTGTGCCGCCTCGATCGTGAATGGTTCGACACCGGGCAAGGGCGGATTGCTGTAATGGCTCATCGGTTCGGCGACGCCCCAGAACATCAGCACCGTGCCGATCCCGCCCGCGAACAGCATCGTGAACCACGACAAGTTGGTGTAGTCGGGCCGCGACCCCTTTGGCCCCAGCCGGATATGCCCGTGGCGCAACATCGCGGCATAGATCAAGAACCCCAGCCAGACATTCACCCCGAGGATGAAGAACCAGCCCAGATTGGTAACGATCCACGACCGCCCTTCGGCGAATGCATTGCCGATGGTGACAGGCGCGGCGGTCAGGGCGACCACGAAAACAAGGCTGAGCCCCGCAGAAAAGAAAAAGATGGTGGGATCGACCCGCAGGCCGAGCCTGTCAGCAAGATTTTTCAATGAATGACCTCTTTAATCAGTTTGTGGCTGCATGGGCACGCCATGCAGCCGGAACCAGCCAAAGCCGGCGTTGATGGTTCAGTCCGGAGGCCGGACGGCGGTGACTTCGATCTCGACCAGCCAGGCAGGGCTGACCAGACCCGCGACTTCGAACACGGACCGCGCGGGCAGGTTCGGCTGGTCCTCGGTCCCGAAGAACTGGGTATAGCCATCCATGAAACCCGCGAAATCCATGCCGTCAGCGCCGTCGGGCGCGACCAGAAAGACCTGCATCTTAACCACATCGCCCATCGTCAGGCCCAGATCGGCCAGCGTGCCTTCGATCGATTGCAGCACCGACACGGTCTGCGCCTCGGTATCGCCATAGGCGTCCGGTGATCCCTGTTCCGCCGTCTTGTCGATGACAGACGGCACAGCACCGCTGACATAGACAAATGTGGCGTCGGGCGGAATTTCAACCGCCCGCGCGATGGGAAAGCTGGACCCGGGTGTGGCGTGGCGAACGACCTCTTGCGCCTGCGCGCCCAAGGCGAGCGCGGTCAGCCCCGCGATCATGCCGCATGTTGCAAACCCGCGCATCATTGGCGTGTCTCCGCAACATCCTCGGCCGTGGCTTCGCCCCATTCACCGATGAAATCATTGCCGAAACTGGACCGGATGTAGTTGACCACATCCGCGACTTGCTGGTCGTCCATGATCCCACCCAAAGGCGGCATGGCGCCCTGACCTTCAAGGATCAGATAGATCGGATAGGACGGCGCCGCGAGAAGGTCATTGTTCGCCAGCGACGGATAGATCCCCGCCCCTTCCGCGCCTGCGCCGTCGGGCATGTGGCAGCCAGCGCAGACGGCACCGTAAACCGCCTCGCCACCAGTCTGGGCAAGATCGCCCGCGCCGGCAAAGTTCAAAAGCTCGCCTTCGACTGGTTCAAAAGTGCGAAAATCGGAGACACCCTCCCCGTCCTGATCCGTGTCCTGCGCGATGGCTGCAAGACCGGCAAGGCAGATGGCGCCGCTGGCCATCCATGTGGTCGTTTTCCTGATCATGGTCATTCTCCTGCTCCGCTGTCGGTTGCGCGGGCGTGCAATTGGGCGATGGCGTCAAGCGAGGACAGGATCGCGCCTTCCATCCATGCCGGCAGATAGGACAGGTGTTCGCCCGCCAGCACGATCCGGTCGTCGGGGCCCATTTCGACCACGCCGGCATAATCACGTTCCTTGTCCTGCCAGATGCCATAGCAGCCCAAAGTCCACGGCACCTTGTGCCAGCTGACGCAAACCCCGCTGGAAAACTCCTCGGGGTATTGCGGGTGGATGCGCGATCCGTATTCGACAGCCCAGCGCACGGCCTCGTCCGGCTGCATCGCGTTGAACTGATAGGCATTGGCGCCCCAGACATAACCGCCCAGCAGCACCCCTTTGCCGTCCGAGAAATAACCCGTCGACGGATAGCTGATCAGCGAGATCGGCAAGTCGGTGTAGGTGATCCCGCCATAGATGCTGTCATCCTCTTCCCAGAAGCGGCGGTTGAATTCGAGCCCGAATTTCACCGCGCCTTCATAATACATCGTATCGACGACCTGCGCCTTTGCGGACGGCAGGTTATGGTCCATCTGGCCAAGGATCGAGAACGGAATCGTGCAGACGCACCAATCGGCGGTCATTTCCACCGGATCGCCGCCGCTTTCGCGGTCCTCGTACTGGACGGTCACGGTATCGCCGTTCTGGATCATCGAAATGACACGGGCATTGTAGGTGACCAGATCGCCGACTTCCCGCGCAAAAGCCTGCGCGATCATGTCCATCCCGCCGACAGGCTGGAAAATGGCGTTCTGGTGACTGGTGGTTTCAGCCTCGCTGAGCCAGCGCCACAATTCGGATTGCAGCAGCGTCGCGAAGTCCATCGGTTCCGAAGGCACCGGCGCGCCGTCGCGCCCGCCGCCTGCCTCGCGCGCATAGCCACGATACTGGCTGGTGCGGTCGCTTTCGACATAGGCGTTGTCACCGTTCAAATGGCCGAAGGTCCGCAGCGAATTGATCAGCGTCTCGCGGTCGGCTTCGGTGACTTCGGCATCCAGCATCCCCTGATTGGTGGCCTTGGCCAGCAATTCGGCGACATGACCACGATAGTCGGTGGCAACATGCCGGAACCGCTGCGGTTCACCGCCAAAGGCATCCGACCGATGCAGATAGGCATTGTGGTTCTTCTGGATGAAAGGTTCGAGCCTGACGCCCAGCCGCTTGCAATAATCCAGCACGGCATGGTGGTTATAGGGAATGCGCCACGGACCGGGGTTGATGTAATTGCCGTCCTCGAAATCGACGTCCTGAGTCACACCGTCGATGTCGGTGTAGGTATCTCCGCTACGCAGGGTCCAGCAACGGCCCCCCGCCTTTTCGCGATATTCCAGCACCTGTACATCATAACCGGCATCACGCAGTTCCAGCGCGGCGGTCATGCCCGCGAGGCCCGCCCCCAGCACAAGCACGCGGCGACCGTTCGTCGGCTCGCCCGTCAGCGAGATGCGGCCCTGATAAGTGGAGTCTTGCGCATGGCCCAAGCTGGCCATCGCGTAATACATCGCCGCCGATCCCGCGGTCATCCCGACGGCGCCCAGCAGCTCTCTTCGTGTCATTGTCATCGTCCCACCTTCCCGATGCGGTTATGCCGCATATGTCAAAGGTCAATTCGACGTGATCGGAAATGTTCCGACAAACTTTGCCGACGACAGGTAAACTACTGGTTTACATGTAAAAAAACACACCCAACGCCGCGCAGGACAAAGGGTGGCAAACGATCTAGCCTGCTGGCCTGTTTTGGGAAAAGTGGTGCCGCTGAAGGGACTCGAACCCCCGACCCCATCATTACGAATGACGTGCTCTACCAGCTGAGCTACAGCGGCGTACCGGGGCGGGTG
>DAISXL010000013.1:14410-25212 GCA_036825855.1 Yoonia sp. | reverse complement strand
CCGCGTCATGTAATCGGGATCGGCCATGAAGCGGTTGCGCGTGTCATAGGCAAGTTTGGTCGCCTCTGCCTCGATATGCGCGCGCGCGGCCCCCCAGGGGTCCATCGCGGCGATGTCGAACTGCTTGAGGATATTGAGCAACAGGATCGCGGTCGCACCTTGCCCGTTCGGCGGATGCTCGCACAGCTCCAGCCCGCCATAACCGCCCATGATCGGATCGGTATAGTCGCTGGCGGTGGCGGCGAAATCCTCCAGCGTATGGGTTCCGCCCAAGGCGCGCAGGGCGGCGACCATATCCTCGGCCACCTCTCCTTCGTAGAAACCTGCGCGGCCTTCCAGCGCGATGCGGCGCAAAGCCTCGGCCTGACGGGGGGCGGCAAAGACCTGACCGGGGCGCGGCGGCTTGCCGTCCAGCAGGAACAAATCGCGCGCCGTGCCCGACAGGTTGCCATCGGCCTTGGCCCAGTCGGACGCGACACGTTCCGCCACCGGCACACCCGTTTCGGCATAATGGATCGCGGGGGCGAGTACGGCCTTCAGCCCCAGCTTGCCCCAGTCCTTGGACAAACGGCAAAAGGCATCGATGGCCCCCGGCACGCTGACGGCATCGGCGCTGTAAGGGGCGATCACCGGCCCCTTGGCGCGCAGGGCATCCGCGTCGATCCCCGCGGGCGCGCGGCCTGATCCGTTCAGCGCCAGCACGCGGTCTTCACCGGGCGGGGTGAAAAGCACAAAGCAATCACCGCCGATGCCCGTCATCTGCGGTTCGCAAATCCCCAGCAGCACCGCGCCAGCAATGGCCGCATCCATGGCGTTACCGCCCGATTCCAGCATCTGCACCGCGACCTTGGCCGCCAGCGGGTGCGACGTGGCGCACATGCCGTTGGTGGCGTAAACGGCCGACCGGCCCGGTTTGTGAAAATCGCGCATCTGCTGTCCTCCCCTGCGATACTGCCGCGACCCTACGGCAATCACGGGCGGCTGCAACGGCAAACTGGGGGTTTTCCTTTGCACGGCAGAGGCATAGTTTCGGGGCAACCAAGGAAAGGTTCACCCATGCAGGATGTCGTGATCACCGGGGCCGCACGGACGGCGATGGGCGGCTTTCAAGGCGTTTTCGCCGATGTGGACGCGCCCACTTTGGGCGGTACGGCGATCCGCGCAGCGCTGGACAATGCGGGCGTCGCCACGGTGGACGAGGTGCTGATGGGCTGCGTCCTGCCTGCGGGTCTGGGTCAGGCCCCGGCACGGCAGGCCGCTTTTCTCGGCGGCTTGGGCGAAGAGGTGCCTGCCACCACGCTCAACAAGATGTGCGGGTCGGGCATGAAGGCCGCGATGATGGCCTATGACCAGATCGCCGCAGGTGGTGCTGATGTCATGATCGCGGGCGGCATGGAAAGCATGACCAACGCGCCGTATCTGATGCCCAAAATGCGCGGTGGTGCACGGATCGGCCATGCACAGGTGATCGACAGCATGTTCCTCGACGGGCTGGAGGACGCCTATGACAAAGGCCGCCTGATGGGCACTTTCGCAGAGGATTGCGCCACGACCTATCAATTCACCCGCGCCGCACAGGACGAGTATGCGCTGCAATCGCTGTCGAACGCATTGGCGGCACAGGACAGCGGCGCTTTCGATCGTGAAATCACCCCCATGATGCTGAAAACCCGCGCGGGCGAGGTCAGGATCACCGCCGACGAACAACCCGCCAAGGCACGGCCCGAAAAGATCCCCACGCTCAAACCGGCCTTCCGTGACGGTGGTACGGTGACGGCGGCCAATGCGTCGAGTATCTCGGACGGGGCGGCGGCGCTTGTGCTGGCGCGCGGTGATACAGCGACCAACATCCGCGCGCGGATCATGGGCCATGCCAGCCATGCGCAGGCGCCCGGTCTGTTCACCACGGCCCCCGTGCCTGCCGCGCAGAAACTGCTGACGCGGCTTGGCTGGTCCACCGATGACGTTGATCTGTGGGAGGTGAACGAAGCCTTCGCCGTGGTTCCCATGGCGTTCATGCGCGAGATGAATATCGCCCGCGATAAGGTCAACGTGAACGGCGGCGCCTGTGCCTTGGGCCATCCCATCGGCGCATCCGGTGCGCGTATCATCGTGACCCTGCTCAACGCGCTGGAAACCCGCGGCTTGCGGCGGGGGATCGCTGCGATCTGCATCGGCGGCGGCGAAGGCACGGCAATTGCCATCGAGCGGCCATAAATCATGTCCATCAAAGCCACTCTTGTGTCATGCATCATCACGCTTTGTGCTGCGCAGGCGCGTGCCGACACGGCAATCGCACCCTGCCATGATGCTGCGACTGCCGCAGACTATGTTGCTGATTTCGGACCTGCCGGGTATGGCGAACCCCGCCCGGATTGCACGCTCAACTGGGTCAGCCATGGCAGGCTGATCGGCATCACCTGGACCGCAGGACCACAGGATCAGGAGGCCACGATCGCCCGTTCCGAACAGGGGGGTTATACGTTAAAATCCAGCAGGCCGCCGCATCTCATCGACATTGATCAGGATGGCTGGCCGGATTTGGGGACTTTTACGTGGCTGGGAATGGTCAACGGCGACTATGGCTTTTTCCGGTTCCTGCCCGACACGGACAGCTTTGTGCCCTATGGCACCATGAACGGCAGTAGTTTCTTTCGCGAACCAAACGGGATTGTCGTTGCCGTCGGTCGCAGCAGTGCGGCCGCCAGCGGCGTTGAGGCGTATCGGGCGGGCAACACCGGGTTTGTGCCCTTGTTCGGGCTTTATGTCGATGCCGGCATGGCCCAGCAACCGGACGGGCCTGCCGGATGCCGCATCACCATAGGGGGCAAGACCTATGAAAACCCCGAACCGTTGCAAGTGCCGGGCATAGCACCAGAGGTTGCCGCGCTGATCCATACCTACTGTGGCATCTATGACGGGCGCGAGACACAGGGGATCAGCTTGATGGACAGCCGGATCGATGGGCCTTTCGTGCCTGCGCAGACGGTGTTCCACTGCATCCTTGAAGGCGGATCGCGCAGCGTCACCATTACTGCGGATGCGCTGGGGTTCACCTACACCTTTGGCCCCACCCGCGGTACACCCGAATTGCAGATGGTGCGCACAGCGGATCAGGTGCGCGTGCTGCCCGAGAATGGCGCCGGTCCGACACCGGTCGGCACGATCACATTCAATAACGGACCCTTTGCCTATATCGTCCATTACAGCGCCGATCATACGGCGGATGTCGTGCGCGGTCTGACAGTGGTCGAGGATGGGAATACCGATGCACCCGTTTTTGACAGGACCTGCCTGCCCGATACCGTTTATGACCGCGTCGCCAGCTTGCCCGCCAAGGACCGCTGACACGCCCCTTTCGGCATGTTGTCATCACGCCGGAACTGTGGAAATCATCCGTCAAACCAACAGTACCGAAAGTCGTCGCATGTCCGTCAATTATGCTGATCTGGCCAGAACCATCGCCGCCCTGACAGAGGGTGAGGATGATCAGGTTGCGTTGATGGCCACCGTCGCCTGCGAGGTTCACCACAGCGACAACCGCTTCGACTGGACGGGATTCTACCGTGTGGTCGCACCCGAACTTCTCAAGATCGGGCCCTATCAGGGCGGGCACGGCTGCCTTGTGATCCCTTTCGCGCGCGGCGTCTGCGGTGCAGCGGCGCGCACGGGCGCGGTGCAGCTGGTGCCCGATGTCGATGCCTTTCCCGGCCATATCGCCTGTGCGAGCAGCACACGGTCGGAAATCGTCCTGCCGGTGTTCGACGCAACCGGCGCGCTGATCGGGGTGTTCGATATCGACAGCGATCAGCCAGATGCCTTTACCCAAAGCGATGCCGATGCCCTGACCGACATCCTGCACAGCGTTTTTGCGCGCTGAGGTATTTGTCGCGGCCAGGGCCGCGCCAAGCCTCCGGCGGGGATATTTTGGCTCGAACGATGTCGGGGACCGGCGCTTTTCTGGCGCAAAAGGCGTTTGCAGATCGGCGCGAACCCCCTAGCGTGAAAATTGATGGAAGATTTTCACGCCTCCTCTCCGTTTGACCTGCAAGGGGCCGATCTGCGCGCCCTGCGCAAGGCGCGCGGGCTGACGCTGACCGCCTTGGCGGACCGTGTCGGCAGGTCGGTCGGATGGTTGAGCCAGGTCGAACGGGATATGTCCAGCGCCAGCGTGGATGATATCGCAGCACTTGCGCGAGTGCTGGATGTCGCGACACCAAGCCTGCTGGCTTTGGGTGGCGGGCAAGAGGCAGGCAGGATCGTGCGCGCGGACAATCGCCGCCCGATCGGCAACCGCAACCCCGGCCTGACCGAAGGCTTGCTGTCGCCCGATCTGACCGACACGTTCGAGGTGATCCATTCCCGCTTTGCCCCCGGTGCGCGGCTTGACCAAGCGGTCAGCCGCCCGACGCAGGAGGTGGGCTATGTCGTCACCGGACGCTTCGATCTGTGGATCGACGACACGCTGTTCCATCTGAACGCCGGCGACAGTTTCCGGCTGCGCGGCGATCTGTTCCGCTGGGCCAATCCCTATCCCGAAACCTGCGAGATCATCTGGGTGATCTCGCCGCCTGTGTATTAGAAAGGCAGCGCGCATGTCCGATTTTCCAATCTCGGCCCGTGTGGTCATCATCGGCGGTGGCGTGGTCGGGGTATCGACGCTGTACCATCTGGCCAAGAATGGCTGGACCGATTGCGTGTTGCTGGAAAAGAACGAACTGACGGCGGGGTCCACATGGCATGCGGCAGGCAATTGCCCGTCCTTCAGCACGTCCTGGGCGGTGATGAACATGCAGCGCTATTCGCTGTCGCTCTACAAGCGGCTGGCGGCCGAGGTCGATTACCCGATGAATTACCACGTCACCGGATCGATCCGGCTGGCGCATTCCAAGGAGCGGATGCAGGAATTCGCCCGTGCCCGCGCGATGGGGAATTATCAGGGCTTGAACCTCGCGCTGATGACGCCGGACGAGGCGCAGGCGGCCTATCCTTTCCTTGAAACGCATGATCTGGCGGGCGCGTTATATGATCCCGACGATGGCGATATTGACCCCGCGCAGCTGACGCAGGCGCTGGCCAAGGGCGCGCGGCAGATGGGCGCGCGGATCGAACGGTTCTGTCCGGCAACAGGGGTGACGCAGACACCGGATGGCTGGATCGTGCATACCGACAAGGGCGATATTGCCTGCGAAAAAGTGGTGAATGCCGCGGGTTACTACGCCCAGCGTGTCGGCGAATGGTTCAAGCCTTACGGTGGGCGCACCGTGCCGATGGTGACCATGTCGCACCAGTATTTCCTGACCGATGAAATCCCCGCACTGGCGGAGTGGACCGCCGCCAACGGCCGCAAGGTGCCTTTGCTGCGCGACGTGGACAGCAGCTATTACCTGCGGCAGGACAAGAACGGCCTGAACCTTGGCCCTTACGAGCGGAACTGCCGCGCGCATTGGGTCACACCCGATGACCCGCTGCCTGATGACTTCAGTTTCCAGCTTTATCCTGACGATCTGGACCGGCTGGAGTGGTATATCGAGGATGCGATGGCCCGCGTCCCGATCCTTGGCACGGCGGGAGTGGGGCGTGTCATCAACGGGCCGATCCCTTATGCACCGGATGGTCTCCCGCTGCTTGGCCCCATGCCCGGCGTCAAGAACGCCTATGAGGCCTGCGTCTTTACCTTTGGCATCACCCAAGGCGGTGGTGCGGGCAAGGTCGCGGCGGAATGGATCGTGGACGGCCAGCCCGAATGGGACATGTGGGCCTGCGATCCGCGCCGGTACACGGGCTATACCGATCAGGATTATTGCCATGCCAAGGCGGTCGAGACCTATGGCCATGAATATGCGATGCATTTTCCCTATCACGCCTGGCCCGCAGGCCGTGACAAACGACTGTCGCCCTTGCATGAGAGGATCAAGGCGCTGGGCGGGGTGATGGGGGCCTATAACGGGTGGGAACGTGCCAATTGGTTCGCCAAACCCGGCGATGATCTGTCCGAGGCCGCGACCCAGACTTGGGGCCGCGCTGGCCCGTGGCAGCCGCGTATCGCCGCCGAATGTGCCGCCGTGCGCGACAATGCCGGTGTGATTGCGATTTCCGGCTTCACCCGTCTGGCGGTGACAGGTCCAGGCGCGCGGGCGCATGTGGACCGTTTGACCGCATCACGCCTGCCGCAGCCGGGGCGTGTGGGGCTGGCCTATTTCCCAGATGACCGGGGCCGCATCCTGACGGAAATGTCGGTGATCCCGCAAAGCGACGACGAGATCTGGCTGATTACAGCCTCTGTCGCCGAGTGGCACGATCGCGACGTGCTGCTGCGCGATCTGCCCGAGGGCGTCACCGTCCATGACCGCAGCGCCAAATACGAATGCCTGCTGGTCACAGGACCCAAGGCGCGCGACATCCTGACGCCGCTGACCGATGCCGACCTGACCCTGCCGTGGCTGTCTTTCCAGGATGCCGAGGTCTGCGGCAAACCTTGCAACCTGCTGCGTGTGTCCTTTGCGGGCGAATTGGGCTGGGAGGTGCATTGCGCCAACGCCGATGCGCCTGCGATCTATGACGCGATCCTTGCGGGTGGTGCGGTGCCTTTTGGCATGTTCGCGCTGAACGCCTTGCGGGTCGAGAAAGCCTATCGCGCGTGGAAAGGCGATTTGTCGACGGATTATTCCCTGCTCGAAGGAGGGCTGGTTCGGTTCATCGCGTTCGACAAACCCGATTTCGTCGGCAAATCCGCCTTGCTTGCTGAAAAACAGCGCGGCGTGACCAAGCGGTTCGCCACATTGGTGCTGGACGAGGCGGGCGATTACGACGCGCCTTACATGTCCACGATCTGGGCAGACGGTCAGGTTGTGGGTGAAACCACCTCTGGCGCCTTCGGCTATCGCGTGGGCAAATCCATCGCGCTGGGCATGCTGCGCGCCGATCTGGCGGTGGCGGGCACCAAGGTCGAGATCGACATCTACGGCGCACGGGTCGCGGCGACAGTGCAGGCGGACCAGCCGCTGTGGGACCCTGCCAACGCAAGGATCAGGGCGTGATGCTGGACCAGACGATGCAGGACCTGATCGCCACCTTCCCCTTGGGGTTCGTGGCCAGCGTCACGCCGGATGGCGCGCCTGCCGTGTCGCCGAAGGGGACATTCGTGGTGCTGGACACAGACACCGTCGCCTTTGCCGATATCCGCTCGCCCGGGACACGGCGCAATCTGGCCGCTGATCCGCGTGTCGAGGTGAATTTCATCGACCCCTTCGCGCGCAAGGCCGTGCGCGTGACAGGGCAGGCGGTGATCCATCCCAAGGGCAGCGACAGGTTCGCCGCGTTGCTGCCGCGCTGGGCCGATCTGTTCGGCGATCTGTCCCGCCGCATCGGCGCGCTGGTGGAGATCAAGGTGACGAAAGCCGCGCTGATCTGGACGCCGCCTTATGATGACGGCGCGACCGAGGAGGCGATGATCGCCCACTACAAAACCCGCTTTGCAAAGGTATATCCATGACGAAAATCACGCTTCTTGACGGTGGGATGGGGCAGGAGCTGATCCATCGCGCGGGTACGAAACCGACACCTTTGTGGTCCACACAGGTGATGATCGACCATCCGGGGCTGGTGGCGCAGGTGCATGCTGACTATCGTGCGGCGGGGGCTACGGTGCAAACCACCAACAGCTATGCCGTGCACCGCGACCGGCTGGAAGGAACGGGATACGAGGACCAGTTCGAAGCCTTGATCGCCGCCGCTTTGGAAGAGGCGCAAGGCACGGGCCGCATCGCAGGCTCCATCGGGCCGCTGGTGGCCAGCTACCGCCCCGATATCCACCCCGCGCATGATGTCGCTGTCCCGCTTTATGCCGAGGTGGCGGCGCTGCTTGCGCCCGGTGTCGACCTGATGATCTGCGAAACCGTGGCCTCTGTCGCGCATGCCCGTGCGGTGCTGGCGGCGACCCTGCCTTTGGGCAAACCGGTCTGGTTGTCGGTGACCGTGGATGACGAGGACGGCAGCCGCCTGCGTTCGGGTGAGCCTGTGGCCGATGTGCTGGAGGCGGCGCAGGGCGCAAGCGCGCTGCTGGCGAACTGTTCCGCGCCAGAGGCGATGGCCGCTGCCATGGCCGCCTTTGCCAAAGGCGATCTGCCGTTCGGGGCCTATGCCAACGGGTTCACGCAGATCACCAAGGATTTCCTGAAAAACAAACCCACCGTGGATGCGCTGTCTGCCCGCCGCGATCTGGGGCCAGAGGCCTATGCCCATTTCGCGCTGGGCTGGATCGACCAAGGCGCCACGATCGTTGGTGGCTGCTGCGAGGTTGGCCCCGCCCATATCGCGCGACTTGCGCAGGCGATCGCTGACGCCGGACATGAGGTGATATGATGCTGCCCAAACATGCACGCGTGGTGATTGTCGGTGGTGGGGTGATCGGCTGTTCGGTCGCCTATCATCTGACCAAACTGGGCTGGCAGGATGTCGTCCTGCTGGAACGCAAGCAGCTGACATCGGGCACCACTTGGCATGCCGCCGGCCTGATCGGGCAGTTGCGGGCGACCGCCAATATGACGCGGCTCGCCAATTACAGCCAGCAGCTTTACGGCGGACTGGAGGCGGAGACGGGCATTGCCACGGGGTTCCGGCGCGTGGGGTCGATCACCGTGGCCCTGACGGACGAGCGGCGCGAGGAACTATTCCGCTCTGCCGGGATGGCGCGCGCGTTTGGCGTCGATATCGAAGAGATTTTGCCATCAGAGGTCAAAAGAAGATATGAACACCTGAATATCGACGGCGTGACGGCGGGCGTCTTTCTGCCCAAGGACGGGCAGGGCGACCCCGCCAATATCGCACTGGCGCTGGCCAAAGGCGCGCGGATGCGTGGTGCTGTGGTCGCCGAACAGACCAAAGTGACCGCGATCAACCGCACCGGGCGGCGGGTCACGTCGGTGGATTGGGCCAGTGGCGATGAGCGGGGTCAGATCACCTGCGACATGATCGTGAACTGCGCGGGCATGTGGGGGCATCAGGTAGGTCGCATGGCGGGCGTCAACGTCCCGCTGCATGCCTGCGAACATTTCTACATCGTCTCCGAACCGATCCCCGGCCTGACGCAGATGCCCGTGCTGCGCGTGCCCGACGAATGCGCCTATTACAAGGAAGACGCGGGCAAGATGATGCTGGGCGCTTTCGAGCCCAACGCGAAACCCTGGGGCATGGCGGGCATTTCCGAGGATTTCGAATTCGACCAACTGCCCGAGGATTTCGACCACTTCGAGCCGATCCTCGAAATGGCCGTGAACCGGATGCCGATACTGGCGGATGCGGGGATACATACGTTTTTTAACGGGCCGGAAAGTTTCACGCCCGATGACGCCTATCATCTGGGCCTTGCGCCAGAGATGGACAATGTCTGGGTCGCCGCCGGTTTCAATTCCATCGGGATCCAGTCGGCGGGTGGTGCCGGCATGGCGCTGTCGCAATGGATGGATGCAGGCGAAAAGCCCTTTGATCTGGGCGATGTCGATATCTCGCGGATGCAGCCGTTTCAGGGCAACAAGACCTATCTGTATGAGAGGTCCAAGGAAACGCTGGGCCTGCTTTATGCGGACCATTTCCCTTACCGCCAAAAGGCCACCGCGCGCGGGATCAGGCGGACGCCGTTTCACGCCCATCTTCTGCAACATGGCGCTGTCATGGGCGAACTGGCGGGCTGGGAACGGGCGAATTGGTATGCCACGCCGGGACAAGCCCCGGCCTATGCCTACTCCTGGCAGCGGCAGAATTTCTTTGGCAATGTCGGTGTGGAACTCGCCGCCGTGCGCGGCAATGTCGGCATGTATGACATGTCGTCCTTTGGCAAGATCAGGGTCGAAGGGCGCGATGCCTGTGCTTTCCTCAACCACATCTGTGGCGCGCAGATGGATGTGGCTGTGGGGCGGATCGTCTATACCCAATTCCTGAACGCCACGGCGGGGATCGAGGCGGATGTCACCGTCACCCGCCTGTCGGAAACCGCCTATCTGGTCGTGACCCCTGCCGCGACGCGGCTGGCTGACCAGACGTGGATGCAGCGCCATCTGGGCGATTTCAATGCGGTCATCACCGATGTGACAGCGGGCGAAGGCGTGCTGGCCGTCATGGGGCCGAACAGCCGGACGCTGCTGCAAAAGGTCTCGCCAAACGATTTTTCCAACACCCACAACCCTTTCGGCACCGCGCAGGAGATCGAGATCGGCATGGCGCTCGCCCGTGTGCATCGCGTGTCTTATGTGGGCGAGCTTGGCTGGGAGGTTTATGTCAGCGCCGACATGTGCGGCCATGTGTTCGAGGTGCTGCACGCGGTAGGGCAGGAGATGGGGCTAAAGCTGTGCGGGATGCATATGATGGATGCGGCACGGATGGAAAAAGGATTCCGCCATTTCGGCCATGACATCACCTGCGAGGATCATGTGCTGGAAGCGGGCCTTGGCTTTGCTGTCAAGACCGACAAGCCCGCGTTCATCGGGCGCGACGCGGTGCTGCGCAAGCGCGACGCAGGGCTGGCGCGGCGGTTGCTGCAGTTCAAACTGACCGATCCCGCGCCGCTGCTGTATCACAACGAACCTGTCCTGCGCGACGGCAAGGTGGTCGGGCACCTGACATCGGGCGGGTATGGCCACCATGTCGGCGCGGCCTTGGGGATGGGCTATGTGCCCTGCACCGGCGAAAGCGTGGATGACCTGCTCGCCAGCCGCTACGAGATCGACGTGATGGGCGTCAGGGTCATGGCCGAAGCGCAGATGAAGCCGTTTTACGACCCATCGGGCGCGCGGGTGAAGATGTGA
>DAISXL010000013.1:0-14310 GCA_036825855.1 Yoonia sp. | reverse complement strand
CGAAGCGCAGATGAAGCCGTTTTACGACCCATCGGGCGCGCGGGTGAAGATGTGAAATCACCCGCCGCGCCTTTGGCCTTGACCTAGCGGAGCACGAACCCGCTTGGCCAGCGCAGGGTTGTTTCCATCACGACCTCCTGCTCGGTCCCCTCAGGGACGCTGAGGTCCCATTCCACGATGCCGCGCGCGCCTTCGGGGTCGCGGCGCGTGGCCTCTGGCACGGCAGTCAGGCTGACCTGCAGATCGTCCTGTTCGGAATAGGGGACAGCATCGCGCAGCAGCACGTCCCAGTCCTGCCCTGTCAGGTTTTCCACCGTCAGGATCGTGCGTTCGACCAGCTGGTTGGACGATGAAAAGACGCCCCTGTCGCCTGTCGACCGGTTGGGCGTGATCCGCGTCAGGCGCAAGCCGTCCAGCGGGCCAAAACCCACGTCCAGATCGGCCCCCGCTGCCAGCAAAGGCAGATGGCTGAACCCGATCATCGTGCCGTCGGCATGCAGCATGGCGCGACCGGGCAGCAGGATTTCGTCGGTCGAGTTGGTGAATTCCGCCATGCGATAGGCATTGGCATCGGTCATCGGTGTCGCCTCGGCCCAGACATCGGCGTCAAAGGTCAGCTGGTCCAGCGGCAGGCGCAGATCCTCGACCCCGTTGCGGATATCGACGCGGTTTGGATAGACATATGTCACCGCCGCACCGCTGAAATCGGCCTGTGCGGTGACGGGGGCAGCCTCCATCATCGGGGCGGGCATGACGGCACTGTTGCGCTGCAGGGCCATCGTATCGGCGGCCATGCCTGCCGCTGCCTCGCGGTCGCGCTCTTCCTCAGAGATGATGCGCCGCAGTTCTGCCCAAGCCCCGCCGGGGGCGATCTGTTCGCCGGGGCGGGCGGTGGACAGGACCAACTGCACGTCGAGCCAGTCCTGCCCCGTCGCCTGACTGATGACCACAGCGCGGTCGATGTCGAGCTGCGGATCATCGCCAGTGGTCAGGCGCAGGTCATAGACCGGCGACCAATTGGCAAAACCTTCGGTCGTGGCGATTTCCAGCGTGACCTCGCCCGCCTCGGCGGCATCGAGCGTGAAGGTCAGCACGGACCCCTGATCCTCGGGGGCAAGCAGGGCGGCCAAAGCGCGGCGGGCATCTTCCAGCGCCTCGGTGTCATCCTCGCGGGCGCGGATGGCGGCCTGTGCCTCTTGCTCGGCGGCAAAGGCCGTCATCCGCAAGGCCAGCGTCTCCGCCCCGACCATCTGTGCAAGGGCCTGCACATCGGCAATCGTGGTCAGTGTTTCGCCCGCGCTGGCCTGTCCAAGGCTTTGCAAAAAGGCGATCTGGTCCTCGGCGGCCTGCGCGCGCAACCGGATCGCGGCAATCGCGACATCGCTTTCGCGCAGCACCTCTTGCAGACGTTCAACTTCTTCGCGGGCAGCGACGATAGCGGGGCTGGACTGGTCAGGCGTCACGGGCAGCCGGTCAAAGGCAAGGTTGACCGCGCCCAGCCGGACTGGCCCCGGCACAGCGATACGCAAACCATCGGCCGACAGGTTTTGCGGCAGGCCGGGGATGATGATGTCATGCTGGCCTGCGGGCAGATCAAGCGTGACCAACCGCGTGACGGTCGCAAGACCGGGGTAGATCGTGACGGTATCGACACGCGCCTGTCCGGTGATCGTATCGGCAAAGGCGGGTGCGGTCAGGGCAAGCAGGCTGGTGGTCAAGAAAAGGCGGATCATCGCAAATCTCCAAGGTGTTCGGGCGCAGCTTACAGACTGCGGCGGCCTGTCGCATGCCCCGAAATGCACCATCGGCAGAATTCACCGCACAAAAAAAGAGGCGCCGGATGGGCGCCTCTTTCATGCAGACCTGTCAGGCGATCAGCCTTTTTTCAGACATTCGCGGCCCAGCACTTCGGCGATCTGCACGGCGTTCAGGGCAGCGCCCTTGCGCAGGTTGTCGGACACGCACCACAAGTTCAGCCCGTTGTCGATCGTGCTGTCCTGCCGGATGCGGCTGATGAAGGTCGCGTAATCGCCCACACATTCGATCGGGGTGACGTAGCCGCCGTCCTCGCGCTTGTCGATCACCATGATGCCGGGGCTTTCGCGCAGGATGTCGCGGGCCTCATGTTCGTCGAGGAAATCCTCGAACTCGATATTGATCGATTCCGAATGGCCGACAAAGACCGGCACGCGCACGCAGGTCGCGGTGACCTTGATCGCGGGATCAAGGATTTTCTTGGTTTCGGCGACCATCTTCCATTCTTCCTTGGTCGATCCGTCATCAAGGAACACGTCGATATGCGGGATCACGTTGAACGCGATCTGCTTGGTGAATTTCTTGGGCGGCTTGCTGTCGGTGGGGTTGTAGATGCTTTTGGTCTGGTCCCACAATTCGTCGATGCCTTCCTTGCCGGCACCCGACACGGATTGATAGGTGCTGACGACGACCCGCTTGATCCGCGCGCGGTCATGCAGCGGCTTCAAAGCTACGACCATCTGGGCGGTCGAACAGTTGGGGTTCGCGATGATGTTCTTCTTGGAATAGCCGTGGATCGCCTGCGCGTTCACTTCGGGCACGATCAGCGGAACGTCGGCGTCATAGCGGTAAAGCGAGGAGTTATCGATGACGACGCAACCGGCCTTGGCGGCCTTGGGCGCATAGGTCTTGGTCGCCTCGGAGCCCACTGCAAACAGCGCGATATCCCAGCCGGTGAAATCGAAGGTCTCAAGATCCTTGGTCTTGAGGGTGGTATCGCCAAAGCTGACTTCGGTGCCCAGCGACCGGCGGCTGGCAAGTGCCACGATTTCATCCACCGGAAAGGTCCGTTCGTGGAGGATGTTCAGCATTTCGCGGCCCACGTTGCCCGTGGCGCCGACAACGGCGATTCGATAGCCCATTTGGCTCGCTCCTTGTTTGCAAGTGCTGCCTCTTACCGCGTCAGTTCCCTAAGGAAAAGGGCCGTTCCCACCTGTAAATCAAACTGGACAGTGGGGCAAGGCAGGGTAAGGTCGCGGCATGACGATCAGCACGCCCGATTTCGCCCAACCGGCCCCGCGCGGGCTTTGCACCGATTGCGGCGTGTCGCGGATGACGGACGCCAGCGCCTGCGGCAAGGCGTGTCAATTCATCAAGCCCGATTATCCGGCGCTAGAGGCCCGCGTGCACGGACGCAGCGCTGGCACGGACGGTGACGAGGCGTTTTTCGGCGTCACGGGGGCGATGTATCGCGCGGCCTTGCAGCCTGCACGTAAAGGTGCGCAATGGACCGGCCTGACCACGCGGCTGGCGGAACGCCTGCTGGAAACGGGGGCTGTCGATGCAGTGCTGACCATGGTGCCGGACCCCGCCGACCGCTGGCGCCCGCGTCCTGCGATCATCACCACGGGCGCCGATATGGCTGAGGCGCGGGGGATGCGCATGGGCTATGCGCCTTTGCTCGCCCTGCTGGAACCGGCGCGTGCGGCGGGGCATCGGCGGATCGCCGTGATCGGGATTCCCTGCCAGATCTACGCCTTGCGCGCGCTTGAGGCGCAGTTGGGGTTCGACCGGATCTATGTCATCGGCACGCCCTGTTCGGACAACACCACGACCGAGAATTTCCACGGCTTTCTGGCCCGCCTGACGGACGCGCCTGACGCCGTGATCTATCTGGAATTCCGCGCGGATTATCACGTGGAGTTGCGCTTTACCGATGGCACCCGCCGCCTGATCCCGTTCCTGAAATTGCCGATCTCGGACCTGCCGCGCGATTTCTTTCCGACCACCTGCCGGACCTGCGTGGATTATACCAACCGGCTGGCCGACATCACCGTGGGCTATATGGCGGGCGAGGGCGACCAATGGCTGATCGTGCGCAATGCGCGCGGGCAGGAAATGCTGGAAGGCTTGAGGGCCGAGGTGACACTGGCCGCCCCGGGATCACGCGGCAAGCGGGCGGGGGCTGTCAAAGGCTTTGTCGAAAACACGCGACTGGCGGCGGGTGGTCTGCCTTTGCGCCGTATGCCCGATATCTTGCGCGGGATCATGGGCTGGCTGATGCCCAAGATCGGCCCGCGCGGGCTGGAATTTGCCCGTGCGCGGGTCGAGATGAAGGCGGCGGAAACCATCCTGCACCTGCGACGCGAAGAACCGGCCAAGATGAAGAACATGGTCCCCTCCCATGTCTGGAACCTGGCCGCACCTTACGGGCTCACGCCCGAGACGGGCGAGGTGTCAGCCCACCCCCAAGACGATGATCATCAGCAGCGAATAAAGCGCGATGCCGCCACCGATCAGCAGATAGTGGAAATTGCCCGCGAATGACGCCTTGGCCATGCTGGTCATCTGGCCGATCAGGTCGGGCCATGTGTAGCTGACGAAATCACCTTGGGTGAACACGGCCTTGATCCGGCCTTCGTCATCGACGACGGGCAGGCGGCGGAAGCGTTCGTTGCTCATGATGCGCAGCCAGTCCAGCATATCGTCGGTTTCCTTGGCCATGCGGGGATTGCTGGTCATGATGTCGGACAGTTTCGTGGTCTTGGGGTCCAGCCCTTTGGCCACCAGCTTGTTCATGATGTCGCGTTCGGTCACTACGCCGATCACCTTGTCGCCCGCGTCGGTGATGATGACGCAGCCGTAATTCTTGTCGGACATCTGCGCCACCGCTGCGGCCACGGTGGCGTCGGGTCCGCTGGTCAGGGGTTTCGGTTTGCCGGGGTATTCGCGGCGGTCCATGAGGCGGCCACCGGGGCGTGTGTTATCGGCCATCAGCTGATCCTTTCGGGTGCTTGGTTTCCACGCCACGATGATAGGGCGAATTGCCGCAGCGTCAAAGTCGCCTAAATCGGCAGGGCCGTCGTCTGGCGCACGTTGCGCAGCGCGAATGACGATTGCATCTGCGCCACGCCGGGCAAGGTCGCCAGATGCTTGCGGTGGATGCGGGCGAAATCCTCTGTATCGCCGGCTACGACCTTGAGAAGGTAATCCGCCGACCCCGCCATCAGGTGACATTCCAGCACGTCAGGCACCTTGGCCACAGCCTTTTCGAAGGCGTCGAGCAATTCATCCGCCTGACCGCTGAGCGTGATTTCGACGAAAACGGTGGTGGGCCGGCCCATCTTGCGCGGGTCGAGCAGGGCGACATAATCGCGGATATAGCCGTCCTTTTCCAGCCGCTGCACCCGCCTGTGGCAGGCCGAGGGCGACAGGTTCGCGACCTCTGACAGGTCCGCGTTCGAGATTCGGCCCGATTTTTGCAGAACCGCGAGGATTCGGCGGTCGATGCTGTCGAGATCCATGGCTTGCACGATCCTTTCGTGAAATGACTGTCTGACGCGCGATCCTAGCGTGAAATGGGGCCTGACCCAAGACAGGATTCCAAGACATTGCATCCTGACGCGCGCAGGATGGTGGCAGAAAGCGGGAGGTTCGCAATGCTGATCGGCTGTCCGAAAGAAATCAAACCACAGGAATTCCGTGTCGGGGTCACCCCCGATGCGACGCAAGAAGCCGTCGCCCATGCCCACAAGGTCATGATCGAGACCGGCGCAGGCATCGGCGCGGGGTTCAGCGATGATGATTACATCGCCGCCGGTGCGCAGATCGCGGGAACGGCGGCGGAGATATTCACCAGCGCCGACATGATCGTGAAGGTCAAGGAACCGCAGGCGTTGGAACGCAAGATGCTGCGCGACGGGCAAATCCTGTTCACCTACCTGCATCTGGCCCCCGATCCCGACCAGACGCGCGACCTGATGGCATCCGGAGCGACCTGCATCGCCTATGAAACCGTCACCGATGATAGTGGCGGTCTGCCATTGCTGGCGCCCATGTCCGAGGTCGCAGGTCGGCTTGCCCCGCAGGTGGGCGCTTGGACGCTGCAAAAGGCCAACGGCGGGCGCGGTATGTTGATGGGCGGTGTGCCGGGTGTGGCCCCTGCGCGCGTCGTCGTGATCGGCGGCGGTGTCGTGGGCACCCATGCGGCAAGGATCGCGGCAGGGATGGGCGCGGATGTGACCGTGCTGGACCGGTCGCTGCCGCGCTTGCGGTATCTCGACGATACCTTTGGCGGCCAGTTCAAGACCAGCTATGCCAGCAAGGCCAACACCATCGCGCTGGCCCGTGAGGCGGATATGATCATCGGGGCCGTGCTGATCCCCGGTGCGGCCGCACCCAAGCTGATTTCGCGCGCCCAACTGGCGGACCTGAAACCGGGGGCTGTGCTGGTTGACGTGGCGATTGATCAGGGGGGCTGCTTCGAAACCTCCCGCGCGACGACGCATCAGGACCCGATCTATGACGTGGACGGGATCATGCATTACTGCGTGGCGAACATGCCGGGGGCCGTCGCACGCACATCGACCATCGCGCTGGGCAATGCGACGATGCCCTTCATGCTGGCCTTGGCCGACAAGGGCTGGCGCAAAGCCTGCGAGGATGATCGCCATCTGCTGGCCGGATTGAACGTGCATGCAGGCCGCGTGACCTATGATGCGGTGGGCAAGGCACTGGGGATCGACGTTCTGTCGCCCGCAGAGGCGTTGTCCGCGTAAACAAAAAAGGCCCGCTGCAAGGCGGGCCTTTCTTGGTCAGGTCCGCTTGGCCAAGGCGTCGCGGATCTCGATCAGGATGTCGAGCTCGGACGGGCCGGTCTTGACCTCCGGCGCCACGTCATCGGGCTTTTCCGCGATGGATTTCAAGCGGTTGACAGCCTTGACCAGCATGAACACCACAAAGGCGATGATCAGGAAGTTGATCGTCGCGGTGATGAAATTGCCGTACATGAACTGCGCATCGCCCACGCCAAAGCTCAGACCGCTGAAATCGATGCCGCCGATGATCAGGCCGATCAGTGGCTGGATCAGGTCCTCGACCAGACTGCTGACGATGGCCGTGAAAGCCGCGCCGATGATGATACCGACGGCCAGGTCCATGACGCTGCCCTTGGCAATAAAGTCCTTGAACTCTCGAATCATAATTGTTCCCTCTTGTTGTCCCCTGCGCCCCGGTCTTGTGCCGGCTGCGCGGTTGCGCACATCTTTAGCAACATTAACAAACATGAACACGGGTTTTATTGCAGGGGCCAATGCTTATTCTGATGAGGACATGATCACGAAGAAAGGATCTTCCCATGTCCGACCTGTCCGCATTCCCGATCACACGGCGCTGGCCCGCCAAAGACCCTTCGGTCATCCAGCTCTATTCCTATCCGACACCCAATGGCGTCAAAGTCTCCATCGCGCTGGAGGAAATGGGGCTGGCTTATGAACCCCATCTGGTGACGCTCAAGGATGCGGATGTCAAAAGCCCTGAATTCTTGTCGCTGAACCCCAACAACAAGATCCCCGCAATCATCGACCCGAACGGCCCCGACGGCCCGCTTGCCCTGTTCGAAAGCGGGGCGATCCTGCTGTATCTGGCGGAAAAGACCGGCAAGTTCATCGGCACCACCGCCGCCGACAAGCACCGCATCACGCAATGGCTGATGTTCCAGATGGGTGGCGTCGGGCCGATGTTCGGGCAGATGGGCTTTTTCTTCAAATTCGCCGGTGCCCAGATCAAGGATGACCGTCCCCGCGACCGTTACCGCGACGAGGCGATCCGCCTGCTGGCCGTGATCGAAAAACAGCTCGAAGGGCAGGACTGGATCGCAGGCGACTATTCCATTGCAGACATGGCGATTGCCCCGTGGATCAATGCGCTGGAATTCTACGGCACAAAGGATGTCGTCGGCTATCACGACCTGAAAAACGTGCCCGCCTATGTGGAAAGGTTCTATGCCCGCCCCGCAGTTGCCAAGGCCAAGTCTATCCCCGCCACATCCTAGGTCGGCTTGCGCGCCACGATATAGCGGGCGGGGGTTGCGAAATCCCCGCTCTCGACAATCTCGAAGCCTGCATCGCGCACGGCCTGTTCCAGTTCCGCTGCGCTGAATTTGCGCAGATAGGGGGCCTTACCCAGCATCTGCGCCAGCGGGATCACCGCGCCGATCAGCGCCCATTTCAGACCGCGCCCTTTCAGCGTCGCCGTCTTGGAAATGAAATAGCCCCCCGGCGTCAGCAGGTCGTAAATCCGCGCCATCCGCCGTTCCATGTCGGGGACAAGGTGAAAGAAGCTATGCGCAAGGATCGCGTCGAACTGGCCTGTCTCCGGCAGATCATCCGCCACATCGAATGACAGGTCCGCCCCCGCCACCGGCAGTTTGCCCTGCGCGATGCGGATCATCTCGGGCGAGATGTCGGTGCCAAGATAGCGCGCCACATTAGGCGCCAGCAGAACAGCGGTGGACCCCGTGCCGCAGGCAATTTCCAGCACGTGATCGGTCGGCCGCAGATAGCTGCGCGTCCGGCCGAGCGTATATTCATATGCGGCCGGATTGCCGATCTTGGAGGCTGCGTATTTCCGCGCAGCGCGGTTCCAGAACGTAGCGGTGTCGATCATGCGTGGCTCCTGTTTGGGGAACCATACATCGCAGCACCTTGGCTGGATATCGGCGAAATTTGCCGCGTCCCGATCTTTGCCCGACCCGACCCCTTTGTCAGGGGCCGGATATGCTCGGAGAGGTGCTAGCCGCGGAGTGTCCCGCCGGTCGCCTTTGTGACCTTGTCCACGATCTTGGCGCTGATTGCCTCGATCTCGGCATCCTTCAGCGTGGCGGTCGTGGGTTGCAGGCGCACGGTGACGGCGATGGATTTCTTGCCCTCACCCAGATTGCCGCCGATGAACTGGTCAAAGACCCGCACATCGCTGATCAGCGCCTTGTCCGCCCCAAGGGCGGCATTGACCAGCGTCAGCGCCTCGACCTCGTGGTCCACGACAAAGGCGAAGTCCCGTTCCACCGCCTGCAGGTCGGTCGCGACCAGTGCGGGGCGCGTCGCGGTTTTGGTTTTGGGTACGGGCACTTCATCGGGCCAGATGCAGAAGGCGACGGCGGGGCCTTTGATATCCATCTCGCGCAGGACCTTCGGGTGCAGTTCGCCGAACACGGCCAGCACCTTTTTCGGACCCAAACAAATCATGCCATGCCGGCCGGGGTGCCACCAGTCCGACGCACCGCGCAGGATCTGCACCTTGGCAGGCGCGCCGATGGCGGCCAGCACGGATTCGGCATCCGCCTTGGCGTCATAAAGATCCACCGCACGGGACGTGCCGTGGACTTCCTTGCTGGCGGTCTTGCCGATCAGGACGCCGGTGATCAGGTTGTGCTGTTCACCCGGTTCGCCACCATGGAAACCGGCACCGACCTCGAACAAGGCCATATCCATGAAGCCGCGCGCCTGATTGCGGGCCGCGGCCCGCAGCAGTCCGGGCAGCAGGTTCGGGCGCATATGCGACAATTCGCTGGAGATCGGGTTTTCCAGCATGGTCGCGTCATCGCCACCGCCGAACAGGGTCGCGGCGTCTTTATCGACAAAGCTGTAGGTGACGCATTCGTTGTACCCCAGCGCCGCCATCGTCCGGCGTGCGGATTGCTGGCGCTGCTGGCCTGCGGTCAGGATCGGTTTGGGCACGCCTGCATCCATGCGCGGCATCGGCTTGCCCTTGAGCTTGGTCAGCGATGCGATGCGCGCGACTTCCTCGACCAGATCAGCCTCGCCCAGCACGTCGGGGCGCCATGACGGCACATGCGCCATGTCGCCTTCCAACCGGAAGCCCAGCGCCGTCAGCGTCTGGCGCTGCGTGCTTTCGGGAATATCCATACCGACAAGGCTAATGACGCGCTCCGCATCCAGACGGTAGGCGCGGGACGTGTCGGGCACTTCGCCTGCGATGATCAGCTCTGACGCCTCGCCGCCCGCGTGATCGACGATCATCCGCACCGCATGTTCCAGACCTTCGGGGGTGAAGGCGGGGTCGATCCCGCGTTCGAACCGGTAACGGGCGTCGGAATTGATCTTCAGTGCGCGGCCGGTATAGGCGATCTGGATCGGGTCCCAATAGGCGCTTTCGACAAAGACATTCACTGTCTCGTCGGTGCAGCCGGTCGCGTCACCGCCCATGATGCCTGCGATGCTTTCCACGCCCTGATCGTCGGAAATGGCGATCTGGCCTGCCTGCAAGGTGTACGTCCGGTCGTCGAGTGCCAGAATCGTCTCGCCACCCTTGGCGCGGTGCACACGCAGATTGCCATGCACCTTGTCGGCGTCGAAGACGTGCAGGGGGCGGTTCAGGTCATAGGTGAACCAGTTGGTCACATCGACAAGGAAACTGATGGGGCGCAGGCCAATCGCACGCAGCTGCGTTTGCAGCCATTTCGGGCTGGGGCCGTTCTTGACACCACGGATCAAGCGGCCACAGAAAACGGGGCATCCGTCGCGTGTATCGTCATCAATGGATACGGTCAGATCAGCGGTGAAGCTGGCAGGCACCGGATCGACGCGCAGTGGTTTCAGCTTGCCCAAGCCGCGTGCTGCAAGATCGCGCGCGATCCCGCGCACACCCAGCGCATCGGGGCGGTTCGGGGTGATCGCGATCTCGATCACCGGATCGACGCGGTCGGGCTGGTTGGCCGCCAGCCAGTCGGTGAACCGCTGGCCCACGGTGCCCGACGGCAGTTCGATGATCCCGTCATGTTCTTCGGACAGTTCCATCTCGCGCTCGGAACACATCATCCCGAAACTTTCGATGCCACGGATCTTGCCGACGCCGATCGTCGTGTCGATGCCGGGGACATAGGTGCCGGGGCTCGCGATCACGACGGTGATGCCCGCGCGCGCATTGGGGGCACCGCAGATGATCTGGGTCAGCCCGTCCTTGGTCTGCACCTGACACACGCGCAACTTGTCGGCGTCGGGGTGCTTTTCCGCGCTTTCCACATAGCCGATCGTGAAATCCGCTAGACGTTCGGCGGGGTTTTCCACGCCTTCGACCTCGAGCCCGAGATCGGTCAGCGTCTCGGCGATCAGATCAACCGAGGCGTCTGTTTCAAGGTGGTGTTTCAGCCAGGAAAGCGTGAATTTCATCGTTATGTCCAGCGTATCTAATGTTGCAAGCGCTCTACCCGATATCGCGGCCATGCGAAAGACCGTAGGGCAGGGTTCACCCCGCCGCCCCTATCGGCCTTTGTGCGCCGCTGCCCATTTGCTGACCGCCCATGCGGGCAACAGGATCACCGCCCAGCCCAAGGCGTTGATGATCGTCAGCCGCAAGGCCAGATCGCGCGGCATGTCCGATGTCCACATCGCGATATGCGCAAGGGTAATCAGGACCAGCAGGCAGGCGATCCAGAGGCGCATGTCACAATTCGCGTCCGGCCAGATCCTCGACCAGCGTGAAATGCTCGAAGACCAGCATCATCTCGGGGTCGAAACCGCCGTTGCGTTTGAAATAGGCCTTGTGATCCTTGCGCCAGCCCAGAAGGCTGTCGTTTTCGCCCTCGGCCAGCGCCATATCCTCGGTCACGTCGCAGAACCGGATATGCTGCACCTTGGTCGTGCGGATCACCAGCGCGGGCGTACCGTCCCAATTGGCGGCGATATCGCAGCGACCGACGACAGGCATGGAATCCGGATCATCGGCAAAGTCCGACGCCGCCCCGCAGGTCGCTGTTTTCTTGCGCTGCCGGACAAGGCCGATCAGGTATTGGCACAATTCGGGATTGTCGCCAAAACGGAACGTGCCCGCGCCGGGGTAGATGTCTTGCAGGTCTTCGGTATCGTCGGTCATCGGGGGCTTTCCGGTCTATGCGCTGGGGTCTTATAGGGCGTGGCGCGCGGACAGCCAAGCCGCCTAGCGAGGCAGGGCGAATTGGCGTGACTTGGCGTCCCACAAAAGCCCGGTATTGCGCGCCAGCCGCTTGCAGCTGTCATCCAGCCCCATCCGGTTGGACCAGCGCGCCATTGACCGCACGGGGATCGCGTGGATATCGCCGAAACCGTCCACCAGCACGCATTCCTCGGGGCCCGGTCCGGTGCCGTTGTCGCGCTGGCCAAAGACAAAGTTGTTGGGGTTCATGTCGCTGGCGCGGATATCATTGGCATAAATGCGCTGGATCGTGTCGTTCAGCATGGCGACATGCGCAGGCGTCAGCGTCCCGGCCCGCACTTTGGCGCCCAGCGTTTCGCCAAGGCGGCCATCGGGTTGCATGACGCGTTCCGTGATGCAGCCCAGACCGGCGTTCGTCGGGGTAAAGCCGAACATATGGGCGATCGGCGTGTGAAAATCTGGCTCCGGATGGTTCAGCATGACGCGCAGATATTCGGCGTATTCCTTGCGGATCTGGCGCAGCCGTGTGCCGGGCAACAGCCGGTCCATGATCCCGTTGAAATTGGTGCGCCGCGGCATGGTGATCGCGGGTTGCAGCACCTTGATCAGTTTGGTCCGGTCAAGCGGATGCAGATAGACCGCGCGCTGCACGCCCTTTGCTACGATATCCGACGGTTGAAGAACCATTGTGCCCATCGCGCGAGTATATCTGAACCGGTTGGTTCAGCGCAAGCGATGTAACGAATATATGAAATATTCGTGACGCTAGAACTCGACCCCGATCTGCGCCTTGATACCGGACCGGAACGGATGCTTGACCAGTTCCATTTCCGTCACCAGATCGGCCAGTTCAATGAGGTCCTCATGCGCGTTGCGCCCGGTCAGCACGACATGGGTCATCGGCGGTTTGTGATCGCGCAGAAAGGCCACGACATCGGCGATATCGACATAATCATAGCGGATCGCGATGTTGATTTCGTCGAGCAGGACCATGGTGTTGGTCTCGTCCAGGATCAGCTCTTTAGCCTTGGCCCAGGCCGCCTGCGCCATTTCGGTATCGCGGGACTTGTCCTGCGTTTCCCAGGTGAATCCTTCGCCCATCGTGTGAAACGCGCAGGTGTCCGAGAATTTCGCAAGGATCAGATCTCGTTCACCTGTGGACATGCCGCCCTTGATGAACTGCACGACGGCACATTTCATGTCATGCGCGATGCAGCGGAAAATCATCCCGAAAGCGGCGGATGATTTGCCTTTGCCCTTGCCGGTATGGACGATGATCAGGCCCTTCTGGTCAGTCTTGGTCGCCATGATCTTGTCACGGGCGGCCTTTTTCTTGGCCATCTTCATCGCGTGGCGGTCGGGATCATCGGTCATCTTGGCCTCCGGTCGGCTGTAAAGGTTTTGTTAAGCATAACCGTCCACAAGCTGAGGTGTAACAAGAGAGTTCACCCGATGCATTTTCGCCTTATACCTGTCAGCCTGATCCTGCTTCTGGCGGCCTGCAACAGCGGCACGGCGGGGTTCATGGGGGTGCCTGCACAAACAGTGACGGTCGCGCAAAGCACCTTCGACGTCCGGCGCAAGGATGATCTGGTCGAAGTCGTGCGCACCAACCGCGAGGCGGTGTTTTCTCTGACCGCTATCATCCCGCGCGCCGAACAGGCGGTGGTCGCCGCCACCGGATGTACCCCCCGCCCCGGAACATGGACGGGGGATCAGGTCGTGGCGCGTGTCAGGATTGACTGCGCGGACTAGCGCATCTGCACAACGATCGCGTTATAGCCGAAATCGTCGTTCAGGTTGTCGCGTCGCGATTCGTTGACAGCACCAATGATGATGGCGCCCAAAAGTCCGGTGCCTGCAGCGGATTGGTTGCGCTGCTGGGCGGTCATGTTAACCACTGATTGCGTTACGGAACCCGATTGGGTGGCCGTTGCGCACCGCACGAACAAGGCTGGAGAACTGGGGCCGTAGTCGGGCACAACCAGATTTGCGGGTGTCGTGAACTGCGCGCGGTAGACGCCGGAATCAAGGTTGCAGGACACACCCGACAACTCGGTCCGGCCGCTGCCTTCGGTATCGCCCCATGTCCTGACCTGAACGGTGTTCTGGCCACGGAACGCAGGCACCGGATTGCCGCGGCTGCGCGGGCGTGCATAGACGTCAAGACCAACTGCATCGGCCTGTACGGTTGGGGTGATATTGATTGGCGGTTGCGTGATTTCCGCCTGCTCGCAGCCGATGACCGTCAGTGCGACCGCAACGATCGCAGCACTTTTGAAAAACGACATTTAGTAAACCTTCAATTAAGCCCCACCCACTCCTTTAAACCGGAGCGAGAGCGCGATCACAACTGCGAGAGCAAGCCGGATGCCCGTGATGTCGAGCCATGTGACAAGAATGGCACGCAGGTTTTTCCGGTACCTGCCTAATCCGCGTCGAGCAGGCCTGCGATACGGGCGCGCGCAGAGTTGGAGGCAGGTTGCCACAGGTTGCGGTCGATGGCTTCTTGCAGGCGCTGGGCGATTTCGCGCAGTGCGGGCGGGTTGGCGTCGGCGATGAACTGGCGGGTGGCGTCGTCTTTCAGGAACGCCTCTTCCACCAGATCGAAATGGTGGTTGCGCA
>DAISXL010000012.1:0-25251 GCA_036825855.1 Yoonia sp. | reverse complement strand
CCTGCGGCGCATAGCCGGTGCGGATCGCGTGAAACCGGCCCAAAGGCCGCGCCGTTCGTTCGCCATTGGGCAACAGCATGTCCCAAGCGCAAACCTCGACGATCTGCCCGGACACCGGAAACAGCCCGCTGTCCGCAAAAGGCGTGGTCAGGCGCAGCGTCGATGCATCGGCGATCGTCGCACGGTAGAGGGTCTCGCCATTGCGATAGCCCCAGACAAAGCTGCCGGGGGCGGTCAGCATCACCTTGATCGTGTGGTTGAGCCGCCCGAAATATCCCAGCGCCATTTCAGGCGCGCAGGGGTTGTCGGGGGCCGGCACCGCGCCGAAACCGACCTGCAACCGCCCCCGTGACCGGATGCGCGGGGATGGCCATGTCACAGCGCCGTTCGGCGCGGCCAGCAGGTCCAGCACCGCGCGCCGGGTGACGGCGCAGTCCGCATCGACATCGCGCAAGGCGCGAACCTTGGCCGCATTCACACCGCGCAGGGCGGGATCGCTGCGGATCGCGATTTCGTCGAGCTCGCTGTCCTCGCTCACGCGGACGGGCACGCCCACCGCGTCCAGCACCACCGCATCATAAAGCGCGTTGCCCGGTTTGGCCTGCACCTCGGCCAGTGTCGGCACGGTCAGGCGCAGCTGCGTGTCCAGCACTGCCGCCTGCGCCGCCGGTTGGTCGGAAAAGCGATAGCTGGCGGGGTTCGTCAGGATCTGCCCGTCCAGCCCGTAATGACCGGGGGCAAGGGTGAAATCGACATAAGTCTGGCCGGACTGGGTGAAACTGCCCAGATCGCCGACTTTCCAGCCATCATCGGGGCTGCCTGCGGGGGCGATCCAGTGGCTGTGCAAGGTCTCGGTCCGCGTGCGTTCCGCATCGAAAGCCGCGTTCAGATCGGCATCGGTGATCGCGCTGCCACCTTCGAAAGACACGCGGTCATAGCCTTGGCGCGCGTCGTGATCTCTTGTGATCCGGCCTTTCATCGTGGCTCTCCTCTATCTTCAAAAATCTGGATGTTTTGCCCGACCGGCAGGAACCCTGCCGCAAAGCGGGCCAGATCGGCGCGCCGCTGGTTCCACGCACGGGCATGGCCCACGCCCATTTCGGTGCCGTATTCGCCGCCCGTGAACAGTGCGGCGGGGGCAAGGTCGGACAAGGCCGCGAAATCCGCATCGCCAAAGCGGCGCGACCGGAAAGTCGTGCGCGGCAGGCGGCCTGCGAAGGTTGCGCAGGCAAAGCGGCGCGGCAGGGCCGAGGGCGCAACACCCGTGACGTCGGCGTAATCCGCGACGGCGCAAAACCGCAGGCAGGATTGCTGCCGGTTCGTGACATAAAGCGGGCCGTCGAACACCGTATTGGTCGCATGGATCAGGTTCGCATGGACCGCGCCCAACACCGTGCTGTTGTCGATGAACACGCGGCTCAGATCGGTGCTGAGCGCAGGCACATCATCCGCGATGGAACAGATGACCGAATCCGCGATCCGGATCACGCCGGCGTTCAGCAAGGACGGGTCGTTGCGGGTTTCGATCAGCGGGCCAAGGATCGATTTCTCGATCCGCAGCGACCGGATCGCGCCTTCGATCTCGGTCGTGATCGCGGGGATCGCGCGGGCAGTCAGGGGGGTGAGGCGCGCCTGCTCTCCGCCGGGGTCGATGCTGACATGGCGCAAGGTGACGCTGTCGAAACGGCCGTCAAGGATCAGCCGCGCGCGGGGGATGGGCACCGGATCATCGGGCTGGACCAATGCGGTCGACAGCACCGTCTGCGCCATGATCCCGAGCCAGAGACCGTCGATCACCAGCGTGTTCGGCTGGCCTGTCGTCCCGAAGATAGTGAAATCCAGCCCGCCCGCCGGACCGCGCGACACAAGATAGGGGCGTGTCTGGTCAGCAGCTTCCAGCCGCAGGTCGCCCGTGACGTCATGGCTGCGCATGACCGCGTCCCATTGCCAGACATGGCGGCGGTTGTCGGCAAGGATGACGCGCCCGCTGGACGGAACGGTGACCGGCACCTCGGTATTGGCATCGCTGACAGGTGGCCCCGCGGGCACACCGCTGCCGCGCGGAAACGGCCCCGCGCCGACACGGTGCAACGTGCCGATGTGGTGATAGCGCGGGTGGAACCGCTGCGGCGGCGGGCCGACAGGGTCAAGGGCGGCGGGAAATTGCACCCGTCCGGTCGCCACATCGACCAGCAAGGCCGCAAGGTCAGGCCAGCGCGCGGGCGGCATCCAGCCGGCAAGGTTCGCCGCGACGACCTGATAAGGACGCAGCGCGCGCCGGTCCGCGAAGGGGCCCACATCCAGCAACAGGTCATCGGCAATCTGGCGCAGCTTGGGCGCGTCGGGCTGCACCATCTCGCGCAGGAGCGGGCCAAGGAAGGTCGTCACATCCGCCGCCGTCAGCCGGTCGCGCAGCATGCGCCGGAATTCGGTGTCGCTGGCAAAGGCGATGCCCACCCACGGCGTCAGCGCGGTCGTTACATCGGGATCGCCGATGGCGGCCAGTCCGGCCTCGGTCACGGTGAAGCCCGCGTCGTTGAACCGTGCGCAGCGCATCGGGGTGGGAAATTCCTCTGGCCCGCGCGGCCAATCGCCCAGCCGGTGATCGAAACTGCCCGCGTGAAAAAGCGCGATATCCCGCCCCGAGGGATCAAGCGTCAGATGCGTGGCGTCCAGCCAGAAGGGGCTCGCCATGTCGATCCGGTAGGTTTCGACGGGAAAGACGTTCAGATGGATCGTCGCATAGTCAAAGGATGCAGCCTTGCCCTGTCGCGGCCCGAAATCGGGCAAGCGCGCCCATTCGTCGAAGGCGGGCAGGGCTGCATCGTCGGTGCGCAGCCCCGTCAGTTGCGGCAGGCCCGCGACCCAACCGCCCGACAAAGGCGCGCGCCGCCCGTATCCCATATCGAGCGGATGCGGCGGACGGGCCAGCCAGCGCTCGATCTCGCGGACATAGCCGTCGGTGCCAAGGATATCGCCGATCAGCTGGTCCAGCAGATAGCGCGTGGTCTTGCGCCGGTTGTACTGCATCATATTGGCGACGCTGGTGCGGTTGGCGCGCGCGTTCTGTGCACTCAGCGGGGTCGCGCCCACCAGATCGCCAAGGTAATCCACCGCCCAATCATCGGCGAGTTCGATCGCCGAGGCGGTCCAGACCCTGTCGATGTCGCGCCGCATCACCGCTGCGACATCGGCAATGCTGCGCACCAGCAGGTCCAGACTGCCGTCGCCGTGATCCTCGGTCCAGTAGGTTTCGGGAATCCACGCTTTCAGCTTGTGAAAGAAGTACTCCTCGAACCCGTCTTGCGGCAGGGGGGCGGTCATCGCAGCACCTCCACGGTCAGGCTGGCCCGCAGGTAATGGCCGGGGGCGATGGCAAAGGCGGTGGCATGTTCGGACCCGTCCAGCGCCAGCCGTTCGATCCGCGTGATCCCCGGAATTGCCGCCAGTGGCCCCAGCAGCGCGGCACGGCTGTAGCTATGGCCGATCCTGATCCGGCGCAGCGCCAGTTGCCCGCGATAGGGGTCGAAATACTGCTGGTCGATGGCGCGGCGGACATCCTCGGCCACGGCATCGGGGGCGATCCGCACGGTCAGGGTGATGGCGCCGTCCTGCGGGATGGCCTCGACCACATCGACAAGGCTCGCCTCGGGGGCGCGCGCGGCCAGATAGGTGCGCAGGCTGGCGGCCAGAGGCGCGTCCAGCCCGCCGTCGAAGATCACGGTGGTCTCCACCGCCCATTGCTTGCGCGCGGGCGTCCAGTGAATGCGGGTATCGGCGGCCAGCGCACCGAAATTGCGCGCGTTCACGCTGTAATCCTGCGCCGAGACACAGCGGTCATTGGCGGTGATCCGCGCGGGCAGCACATCCCGCAGGTCGTCTGCGGTGTCACCGGTCAGCCCGCCAAGCGCGGGGAACGGGTTGAACACCTTGGCCACACCCGCGATGCGGCCTGCGGGCGTGTTGATCGTGCGGGGGGCGGGGTTTTCGCCGGTCGTGCCGTGCCGGTAGCGGGCGACGACGTTCTTTTGTCCGGCCTTGGGCGCGCCGCCAAGGATGACGGTCGCCTGTCCGTCAGCCTCGGTCCGCAGGGTAAAGATCCGCGCGTCATCCGTGACGCCGAGCAGGTGGGGCGCATAGGTCCAGGGCACGTTGTTGACGAAAACCTCGATCGCGGGGGCGGGGTCGGTTTCGGCTTGGCGCAACCATGTCAGCGGTTTCTGCGCCAGCCGGAAATGCTGGAACCTGCGGCCTGTCGCATTGCCCAGCGTCTCGATCACGGTCTTGCCCTGATCGACGTCAATGAGGTTGCCATAGACCGTCAGCGGCGCCTTGAGCAGCGTTGCCGCATCCTCCACCTCGGCCAGCACAAGGCTGGCCTGCTGGTTGTGCGGATGCACCTCGAGCCGTGCTGTGACGCGCACCGCCGTGTCCTGCGCATCCGCGACGATGAAAGGCCCCATGTAATCGGGGCTGTCGCCAAGGTATTTGTCCACCAGCGCGATACGCCCGCCGAAATCGGCAAGGCTGGCCTGCGCAAGGGGCGCGCCGATCAGCCGTGCACCGCGCAAAGGGCGCGCATGGATGCGGTATTGCGCGGCGGCGGGCAAAGCCGTGCTGACCTCGATCCATGTATAGGCCGCGATCACGGGGTTGGTGCCCGCGACCAGTTGCTTGTTCACCACATGGACCTTGGCCACCTGCGCAAGGGTCACGGTCTCGCTGTCCTCGTCCACCACGACGATCTGCTGGCCCGCGTGGTACTGCGGCTGCACCCCCGCGATCTGCAGGAAGGTGTTGCACGCCGACAGCCGCGATGGCGTGGCAGAGACCACAGTCATCCCGTCACTGTCGCTGCGAATGGCGGTCTGGTCGCTGGCAAAGCCAAAGACCTCCAGATCGGCGATGGCCATGCCGGCAAAGACGTCCAGCGGATCGTCCAGCACCAGTTCGGCATAGGTTTCGCCCGAGGCGAATTTTTCGCTGCGGATCTCGCGCAGCATGGTGGCCTTGGCGGTGCCGCCTGCCGCCACAAAGACCACGGGTTCATCGACGCGCAGGTTGCGCAGCCCGTTACCGATGGCGATGAAGGTGGGGTCGAAGCGCAAGGCGCGCGGCATGATTGCGGTCAGTTTGCTGCGGGCAGGGTCGATCAGCGCCTCGCCCAGCGTCTCGAACGGCAGCGCGCCATGGGTGTCGCCCCCTTCGGACGTGATCCCGAGCGCGGGGCCGATGACAAAAGGCGCCTTGGCATCCGCCACCGCCACCAGCCGTGCGGTCGCGGCAAGGTTCGGGCGCGGCACATAGCCGGTCAGCATCGCCAACTGGCGCAGGGACGTGTCCTGCATGGCAGTCAGCAGATGCTGTTCGCGCATCCACGCATCGTTGTAGAACGACAGATTGTCCCAAAGATAGGCGACCCAATCCAGCACCATCATGCCCATGTCAGAGCCTTGGCCCTGTTGCCAATGGGCAAAGCTGCTGCGGCGCGACATCGCCTCGAACACCGTGACCCGGTGTTCGCCAAAGATCCCGGGGATCGGACGGCCAAAGGCATCAAGATCGCCGGAAAACCGCGGCGGACACAGGCAATCACGGTCAGCGGGTTGCGGGCTCATGGCGCGGCCTCCGCGGGAATGGCGGTGTCGAACACCTCGATCCGGCCAAGGTCGGGGCGGGTCGCGTCATGGCGCAGGATCGGGATCTGGTCGGCGGCGGACAACAGCGCGGTTTGGCTGAACGGGGTGAAGTCCGCCTCGCCGCGCCAGCGGTACTGGATCGCGCGGATCGCGGTGACACCGGGCTGCGCGGCGATGCGGCTTTCCAGATCGGCGCGGAACAGCGCGCTGCCAAAGCTGAGGGCGTTGGCATGGAACAGCGCATCGGGGCTGTCGCCCGCAAGCGCCGCGATCAGACCTTCGACGATATGGCCAAAAGGCACGCGGGGGTCGTGGCAGATCGCGATGCGCAGGTCGATGGGCCGCAAGGCCGCGTCCGCCAGATAGGCGGGACGGCCCACAAGGCGGATTTCCTCGATGAAGGATTGCACCTCGGCGCGCAGGGCGGGGGGCAGCGCGATATGGTCGCGCGGATCGACGGCGATGAAATTGGCAGCCCAGCAACCCGTCCATCGCGCGGTCGCGATGGTTGCGTCGATGTCGTCGCGCGCGCTGATCAGCTCTTGGAAATCGGCGTTGCGCACCGCGCGCAGTTTCTGCGCCTTGTGGAAATGCGGCACCGTCAGCTTGGCCAGTGCGATGTTTTCCGCAGGGTGCGCGGTCTCAAAGGCAAAGGGGTTCCAGCAGGCGATGATCTGCGCGGGCATCGCGGGCGCATCCAGACAGCGCGCGGCGCTGCCGGGTGTGGTGGCGACATTGGCCGCAAGGTAAAGCCGGTCCGCAGGCAGGTTCGCGGCACTGGCCCAGGCGGTGCGATAACGCACCTCGAACAGGCTGCCGCGCGCGGGCAGGATGCCAAAGACGCCGGTGCCGAACCGCAGGCAAAAGCCCGGATCGCCGATATAATCGCGGTGCGTCTTGCGGGTCCCGTTTTCGACATAGGTCAGCACCGGTCCCCAGTGGCCGGCCTCGATGGTCGCGGCCTCGTCGGTCGGGGTCTGCGTCAGCATGTCCGTCACGACGGTCCAACCCGCCAAGAGGGTGCCGTCCATCGCCACCCGTGCGAGCGAGACTTGCGGCTGATGCACGGGGTCCCAGCGTGTCGCGGTCTCTGCCAGCGACCATGCCAACCCGTCGGTCACGGTCATCGCCAAGGGATGCCGGTAGAGAATAGGGCGTGCCGTGGCGTCCAGCGCCTTGGGCCCTTCGCGTTCGATGGCGGTGGGGATGTCGGGGGCGACCTCTCCGATGGAAAAACGTTCGCACCATGTCTGGCCGGACATGACCGGCACCAGCCCCGCGCTGACACGGCAATCCTTCAGCGCCAGATCAAAAGCCAGCGCATCGGCGGCGCGCCACTGCAGGCGGGTGGTGGGCACGCCGAGCAAAGCATCGGTTTCGGCGACAGGGTCCTGATCCAGCGTGACAAGGAACCGGCGCAGGGGGTCGGATTGCGCGGCGGGGCGGGTTTCGATCAGCAGCTGCGTGCCTGCACCGATGCCGGGATGCACCAGCCCGCGTCCGCGCACCGACAGGCTGCGCGCGCCTTTGCGGGCAAAGGCGCAGGTCGGGTCGGGCACATGGGCGGGAATGTCGGTCCAATGGGCATTGGTCAGCCATGTCCGCGAAGCGTTGATCGCATCAAGGCTGTCGCCCACCTCGAACGGGATCACGGCCCCCGCATCGCCATAACCATAAAGCAGCGTGCCCGCTGTCACCGGCACATCCCAATCGGTCACATCGGCGGTGGCGAAATCCTCGGCCGCGATGGCGGGCGGCTGGCGGTCGCCGTCGTAATGGCGCAGCACGACCAGCCCCGTGGCCGGGCGTTCGGGGGCCAGCCTGTAGCCCAGAATGCGCGTCAACTGTTCAAACGACCGGCGGTCCTGCAAGTGGTCGAACTGCGTTTCAAGCGCATAGCGGTCTTGAATATAAGCGAATTCGTCGCCAAGCGCCGCGATCACCTCCTTGAGCATCACCGCCTGATCGGCGGGCATGTCCATGTCCCAGCGCGGATAGCGCAGCTTTGAAAAGGCGCTGAAAACCTGATTGAAGGTGCCGAAATCGCGGGCAAGGTAATCGACCGGAAAATCCACCAGATCGCGCGGTTCCGCTTCGCCGTGACAGGCGCAGTCGAAAACGGTGGGGCAGCTTTGCTTGAACGAAAACCGCGCCGTCCGGCTGAACGGGTCAAGCCGCTGCCCCGCGAGATCGGTCAGCGTCAGGTCCTGATCCTCGAAACTTGCGCCGCTGTCGAAGGTGATCGCCAGCACCTCGCGCGGGCGGCCCTGACTGTCGGTATGGGTCGCGTAATCCTGCGCCAGCACCAGCCGTTCGGCGCGGGTCTGTGCGCCCAGACAGCGGATGTCGATATCGGCGGCAGGCAGCGGGGCATCCAGCGCCGAGGGATCAAGCACGAAATAGACAAAGACCTGCGCGTGATCGGCCTCGTTCACCGCGACAAAATCCACGCCGGTCTGCAGGTCGGGGTCCTGTTCGGCCAAAAGGATGCTGCGCCCGGCGGACATCATGCGCCCACCTCTGTCAGCGTCTTGACCTGTGCGCCGGTCGCAAGGATCGTATAGGTCACATGCACCTCGAGCCGGGTCAGGGCGACCTGCCGCGTCGTCACGGCATCGACCCCGATCACCTTGTCGAGCCATTTCGCCAATGCGCGCGCCACCTGCGCCTCGACCAGAGACGCTAGTTCATCGTCGAGCGGGGCAAACAGCAGTTGTGACAAAGGCGTGCCGAAATCGGGGCGGTTGATCCTTTGGCCCTGCGCGGTCAGCAGCACCTGCAACACAAGGCCGCGCACGTAATCTTCATAGGTCTGCGACTTGGCATAGCGGCCACGGTCGCTGTCGAACCGCAGCGGATAGGCCAGCGCGTCGAAATGGTCAGACCTTGACAGTGACATGGCTGTTCCCCGGATTGATCTGCAATGGCCCCGACGAGAGGGGCACAGGCGTATAGCCGACCCCGATGCTGCCTGCGTTGACGACACCGATCCCGCCCGCCGTGACCCGCGTGCCGGCCATCGTCCATGTGCCCGTCACCGTCAGCGCGGGCGATGACCCCGGAAACAGCGGCACATCGGTCTGCACCGACAACGGCAGGTTGCCCGATGTGACGCGCAGGTTGGTGGGCACGAAACTGGCCGCGCGGCCTTGGGCGCTGTCGCTGAGGTCGGTGGCACTGGTCAGCGTGGCATTCGACATGGCTAGACCACCTTCAGCGCGGCGTTCTTGACATCAAAGGCGGTGCCATCCAGCACCACCTTGCTGCCCGCGGCATCCAGCGTGACACTGTCGGCGCGCAAGATGATCTCGCCGCCCTTGATGGTGATCGACCCGCCATTCTTGATCGTGATTTCAACAAGATCCTCGGCGTCCTTGATGTTGATCCGTAAGGACTGCGTCTCGAAATGCACGCGGCCCACGTCGTAATCCTGCGCGTCCAGCTCGCCGTCGCGCCAGAAGAACCCGCAACAGACCATCCGGTCGATCCGCCCCGACAGGAATTCCACCCAGACGCCGGTGCCTGCGGGCGGCATCGCGAAAAAGCCGATCCCGTCACCGGCATAGGGCACGCAGGGTTCGGCCCAGTTGCCTTCGGCATCGGTCAGCCCGTCGACCTTGATGCGCAGACGCCCGCGTTTCTTGGGGTCGGCATTGTCGGTCACCTCGCCACGGTATTTGCCATAAAGCGCGCCGGTGCTGGGGCGCGCCATTTCGTCGATCGTCGGGCCACGGCGGGGGATATTGGTCATGCGAAAGCGCCTTCCAGCAAGGTGAGGGGGGTGTCCGCGGCAGGCAGGTCGCCGTCGCTTTCCAGAACAAGGTCCATGAAATGGTCGTCGATGCGGATGACATGCACGGCTTCGCTGATGCGGAACTGGATGCCCGACAGCGCGGGGGCCACGCCTTGCAGCACGGCCAGATCATGCGGCTGGCAGATCGTCCTGATCCGGCGCAGCGTCGTGGACAGCTTGACCCGCCGGTCAAAGCCGCGCGCAGTTTCCAGCGCGATGTTGACCGCCTCGTCCTCGGGGGTGGCGCGCACGACGCGCGGCACGAAGAACACGACCGGCGCGTCGGGATCACCGGCTGCGGCAAAAGGATTGGCACCGGCCGCCGGGATCTGCCCGCCAAGGCCCGTATTGGGCTGGGCGGTCTCCATCACGGCGACCTCTTGTCCGTCGCTTGTCACCTCGAATTGCATCACATTGGGGCAAGTGCTGCCTGTCACATGGACCTTGAAGGTGATCGGCCCCGCAGGCCCGTCCGTGCCCGGCAAAGGCAGGGGTGCGCCGCCCAAGGACGGCCCGCCGATCTTGGCGGCCAGATAGGGCGATTGCCCCCAGTGGATGACGGGGGTGATCGTCACGCTGGGCGGGCGCGGGTCCAGCGCATCCAACGCGCCGCCAAAGGCATCCTCGGCGACGGTGGCGTAACTGACCCAAAAATTGAACCCGACCGCCACCGCCTGATCGCGCAGGAAATCAAGGTTGTTGCCGTTCTGCGCCAGCGGATTTTCATCCGCGTCCAGCGTGTTGTTGTCGGGCGCATCCACCACGCAATCGGGAAAGTCGAGCCGGATCAACTGCGTCATCACATCGCTGACGCGGCCCGACCATGACCCTGTGAAACTGCGGCCCGCCATGACGGCGCGGATGTCGACACCTTTGTACAGGATCGTGGACCCGATCCCGCCCTGGGTTTCATGGGTTTCGATCTCTGTGACCTTGCCCTGGAACAGCACGGTCCAGTCGGCGCCGCGGTCGGGGCGGACCAGCACCGCAACCTTGCGGCCCACATCCAGCAGGCGGCGGTCGGTATCGCTGCGCCGGTCGGGGATGTCATGCATCAGGATGCTGAAACTGGTCAGGTCGTTCAGCTTGTGTTCGCTGCGCACCTCCATCACGCAGGCGCGCTGGGCATCCGTCCAAGGGGTGCCGTCCGCGCCGCTGACGATCTTGATGGTGCTCAGCATGATCAGCTTTCGTCCAGAGGGATACGGATGCGGTATTGGAACAGCACGGCATCAGGCAGGATGCGCGCGTTATGCGCGGTCAGGACCCAGAACGCCTCGGGGTCGCGCAGGTAATGCCACGCCAGATGGTCAAGCCGCTGGCCGTCCTTGGACAGATGCGTGCCGCGGTTGCGTCGCAGCGGGATCTGCGGCGGCAGCACCGCCAGCACGGTTTCGCCGCGCCGGTCGGTGGTCTGATAGATCTCGGCGTGGCGGGCGTAACGGCTGGTCTTGGCAAAGCTGGCCATGGGTCAGGTCCTAGATCGGGGCGACAAGCCGCCACAAAGGCGAAATGTCGGCGGCGGAGACAAGCGCGCTCAGGTCTTGCTGGACGCGGGTATATTCATAGGCGGCGATGGCGATTTCGGCGGCGGGGGAATTGGCGCAGCGGAACTGGTCGGGGGTCATCACCTTCATCGACAGGGTGACGGTGGCGCGCACCGGATAATAAAGCTGGTCATGCTGGTGTTCGGTGATCGCAAAACTTTCGATCTGCACCGGCAGGATGATCCGCGCACCCAGCCACAGGATCACCGGCGCAATCTCGGGCGGGGTATAATCCTGTTCGATGTTCAAGAGGTCCGAGACCGAGGCCACCAGATCGCCCAAAAGCCCCTTGGACGGCTCGATCATCTTGCGCAGGGCGGCAAGGCGCGCCTCGACGCTGAGGAAATTGATCGGGATCGCGGAATTCTTGGCGGCATAGGGGTCCAGCACGATCTTGAAGCCGGTAAACGACTGCGGGACCGTGATCGGCTGCACACCGGCACCGGGGGCGGGCACGTCGTTTTCGGTATCGACCTTCCATGGTGTGAAACTGCGGGTCAGTTCGGTCGGGTTGATGTCGAATTGCACGATATTGGGGATGGCATTGGCGATGCCCGTGATCCCCGCACCGGGAAAAAGCTGGATCAGCGCGCCTTGCACGGTCTTGCCGGGAGGTTGCGACAGGCTCATCTGCAATCCTCCTGCGGGCTACCCGCGCCAAAGCTCTCCAGTTGCTGCAATTCGCGCCGTGCGGGCAGGCGGCCGTTGCTGCGCGCTTCGGCCAAGGCGGCGTTGCGCAGGGCGGCCACGGTCACACGCGGCCCGCCTTGCGGGGCCAGTGCCACGGCGTTCAGCACGACCGCCTTGATCCGCGATCCGGTAAAGGCGAAACTCTCGGACAGCAGCGCTGCAAAGGCTGTCACCTCTTGCGCAGGCCCAAAAGGCTGCAACGCGAGTTGCCACAGGGCGCGGCGTTCGGCGGCTTCGGGCAGTTGGAAATCGAACACCTTGCGGATGCGGCGGTGCATCGCCTCGTCGATGTCCATCGGGCGGTTGCTGGCAAATAGCGCCACACCGTCAAAGCGCGTTTCGATCAGTTGCAGGAAATAGGCGGTATCGTGGTTGTAGGACCGTGCGATCTCATTGCGGGTTTCGGTGCGCTTGCCCACGATCGCGTCGAATTCGTCGATGAACAGCATGGCCCCCGACCCGTTGGCCGCATCGAACAGGGCGCGCATGTTCTCGGCAGTCTCGCCGATGTATTTGCTGGTCAGGCTGGCGGCATCGACACGGTAAAGCGGCATCCCCGCCTCGGCGGCCAGCACCCGCGCGGTCAGGGTCTTGCCGGTGCCGGGCGGCCCTTGCAAGAGGGCGGTCAGGGCGCGTTCCTGCGCATAGACGCGGGCGACCTCGGCGTCCTGCCACAGATCGGCATGGGCGCGGATTTCGGCAACAAAGTCGCGCAGCGCGGTTTTCAGCCCCGGTTCCAGCACCAGATCGTCGAACCCCATGCGCGTGGGCAGGGCAACGGCCCAGTCCTGCAAGGCGTCGGTCTTGCGCGCCATCCGTGCGGCCTGCGGTTGCGGCGCTGGCAGCGGGTCCAGCGCGATGATCCGCGTCCCATGGGGCGGCGTGATGCGGACACCCTTGCGCTTGACCGCGATCTGGAGCGGCGCGCTGGGCACCAGCACCGGATCAAGACAGGCCTGCGTGGCCTGCGCCCAGAACAGGCCCGCGCCCTGCACATGCGCAAAGCGCTGGATCTTGAGGATATCCTGATCGCCGAACGGGGCAGGGCCGTCCGTCACGCACCAGAGAACAAGGCCGGTCTGGCGGCTGATCACGGCGGCAAGGGCAGCGGTCTCGGCCGGATCGACAGGATCAATCAGGCCGATCACCGGCGCGCGTTCGGTCATGGCGGCAACAAGGGGGCCGAAATGCGCGGCATCGCCTTTGGCCGGTTGCGCGCGCCACAGCCGTTTCATCAGGCGCGGCTCCAGCCCCGGTTTGCCCGCCAACCATTCCAGCACCGCAAGGTCCAGATCAAGTGCGACAGGCTGGCCCGGCCCCATGTCGCGCGCGAGCACCAGCTGCCACAGGTTGAGCGGGCTGTCGCTGGCATGGATCGGGGCGGCCCCGTGACCGAACAGGCGACGCACCAGATGGTCGGTGACGTAAGCGTAGCCCGTAAAATCGCCAAAGCGCGCATAAAACGCTGGATCGCCATGACAGGCGACCAGACAGCACAGCAAGTCACGCTCGGCGGCGCCAAGCCGGAACACGCGGGCCAGCCTGTCGAACCGCGCCAGCGGCGGCAGCGGCGGTGCGTCCTGCTGACCGGCCAGTGCCTCTGTGATCCGGGCGATGATCGCGGTCATTTCCGCCTGAAAATCCGAGATGAAGGTATTCATCACGCGCCCCCCATCCAGAACGGCTGGCTGACCGCGTCGCGGACCCAAAGCTGCACATAGGCAAGGGCGGCCGCATCGGCGGCGGCGTCCAGAATGACATCGACGCTGCGCGCGCCGGATATGGCGCATTGGCCTGCGGCAAGCCCCGCCGTGCTGTCGCGCACGGTGTAGATCGTCCCGCCGATCGCCAGCCGCACAAAGCTGCCATGGTCCATCGCGGGGGCCAGCGCTGTCAGGTCATAGCCACCATCCAGATTGATTCGGTAGCGGCGCGGGGTCATTGGGGCGATCCCCGCGATATGCGGATGCAAGGTGATCGCCACCGGATTGGACGGTATCTCGACCGCGTGCAGCGCGCCGTCGCGCGCCAGATATTCGGTCCTGAAAAGCCTGATCTGCGCGGGTCCGGGCGACAAAGGCAGGGCTGTGGGCACACCTGCCACAGGGCGGCGGATACTGGCGGCAAAGGTGATCGCCACATCGCCGTCGCTGGCACCGATCGCCCAGCCAAGCGCGCGATTGTCGTTGAAATCGATACGGATTCGTTCCTGCCCGCCCGCCACGGGCAGCGTCAGCTCGATACCGGCCTGCGGGTCGATCCCTTCGCCTTGCAGCACAACGTCACGGTCCGCATCCGCCGCGCCGATGAAAACTTCGGCCGGCCTGCGGGCAAAGCTGCGCTCGACCAGCCCCGCACTCGTTGGCACGCGGGCAGTGATCCGGCTTTGCGCAGAGATGATGCGCGGCCCCATTCCCGGCACGACCAGTTCGCCCACCGACAGGATCGGCCCTGCAAAGGATACGGGCGGTTCGGGCTTCAGCCGCACATTCTTGACCTTGAAAAACAGGCTCGGGCGGATCGCGCCGCCTTCGTATCCGGCCCAGACGTTCAAGGCCTCGCTGTCGGTCTTGGTCATCACCTCCAACTCGAACGCATTGCCGTCATCGCGCAAGGCGGCGTCCAGCACCGTGACCCCGCCGATGGTCAGGTCGTCGTTCAGCGTGCTGCGGTCGATCAGCGTGGCCATCGCATGGCCCAGCAGGTCCTGTTCGGCCAGATGCGCGCCCTGCGATGCATTGTGATGCGCGGTCAGGTGATAGAACAGCGTCAGCGGCTTTGAAAAACTGATCGGCCGTCGCGGGGCAACGGCGCGGTTTTCATGGACGCTTTGCTTGCCGTCGGGGTGGAAGTGAAACAGGAAGATGTTGACCAGATGCGCCTGCACCGCCACGTCCAGCGGCGACAGCGCACTTGTGTTGACCACAAAGGCATTCGCGAGCCGCGCTTCGATGTTGAGCTTGAACAGCGCCTGCAGGCTGGCCGTGACCGAGGACAGGCTGAACACGCTCATGACGCGCGCCCTTTGCTGTCCCAGACAGAGGCGAAACGGATCGGCCCGATGCGCGACGCTGCGGCGGCTGATTGCGGTGCCATACGTGGGGGCGGTGCGGGCGGCGCATCTTGGTGATGGTGGATTTCGCGCACGATTTCGCGGGTGACCTCGCGGATGGTCTCTTGTGTCGCGGGGAGCGGTAGCTGCGTGTCTTCCGGCTCGAAATCTGCGGGGGTGATAAGGGATGGCGGGGGCGGGGCGGGGCTGTGCAATCCGGCCAGCGTGCGCGCAAGCTGCGCTTCGAGTGCCGCAAGCGCGCCGGACAGGTCGTCGGGCGTGGAAGCAGGCGGCACATCTGCTGCGCTGGCAGGCGCCGGTTGCTCATCAGGGGTGAATGCGGCGGGTGCGATCACCTGCGTCAGATGATCATGCTGATGCAGATGCGTATCGGTGACGTGCAGATGGGTGTCCGACAGGTCCTGCTGATGGATGATCACGGTGCGGTCTGCGGGTGGGTCCGGCAGAGCAACTGCGGGGTCATGTGGCGTGGCGCTGGGCGCGAGACTGTCGGGGACAGATGCTTCGGCAGGCGGGGCGGTCTTTTGCACGGGCGCCGGTGCCGCGATGGAAGGCGCGGGCATTGCATCGGCGGCGGGCAAAGGCGGCGGCACGGCGGGATCGGGCGCAGGGACGGCAGCCTCGGCCTTGTGCAGGGGCAAGGGGGTGGCAGGCGTCAGCGGTGGGTCGTCAGGCATCGTGGGACCGGGGGCGGCAAACTCGGCCATCCATGGCATTTGCGCGGGCGGGTTGTCGGCGGCGGGGCCGTAGCTTGCGATCAATCTGTCGAAATACCCGCTCATGCCCGTATCATCCTTGCCGCGCCGCATGACTGCGCATGGTGTCGATCAGGGCCATCCGATTGGCCCGACTTAGCCCGAAGATATCGGCGGGGCGCCAATGATAGGCGCTGGCCAGCAGATGCACCTGCGTCATCACCTGTTTCAGGCGGGTGCGCAGTTTCATCGCGACCCAGTCGCGCAGCACGAAATGAAAGGACTGGGTGGTCGCGCAGGCAGGGCAGGTGCTGGCAATGTCCTCCTGCAGCACCGGGCAGGCCTTTTCCAGATGCGCCTCGAGCGCTTGCACATCCTCGGCGGTCAGGCTGCCCGGCTTTTGCCAGACCGCCCGTGCCAGGTCCCGGGCCGAGGGCGGCGTGAGGCGGATCATGTCACGGCTGGGCAAGCGCAGAGGATGACCGCGAAAGGTCGGCTGCCTGTGCGGGGCGATCTCGGCGGCAAGCAATCCGGCATAGGTCGCAAGCGAAAACTCCACACCATATGTCTTGGCGCAGGACCGGCAGGTGACGTTGTGTCCGATCGTATCGCCAAAGGTCGCGACACAGAAATGCGCCAGCATCAGTTCGGCATCGATCACGGGCAAGGCGCCCAGATCGTCAGGCCCGATCAAGGCGGCGTCCTGCTGCAGGTGACTTGACAGAAGCGCATCCGTATCCGCGCCCAGCGTGAACAACCGGCTGTCATCAAGGGCCGCGATCACATAGCGGTCGCGCCCGTCAATTCCGTAAATGACCTGTCCGGCAAGGGTATCCAATTGGCAACTCACGCCTCCAGATATTTGGTCTGGCTGTATTCGTACTGGATCGTGAACGACAGAAAGGTGTTGGCCTCGGCATTGGAATCAAGCGCATCCCAGGCGATGGATGTCGGCAGACAGGCGTAAAGCTCGTGCTGGATACGCGGGCGCATCTGGCTGTCGTTCACCTTGATCAGGATGTCCTTTTTCATCTCGTCGATGGAAATGCGCCCGGCACTGACTGGGCTATGGACCAGTTCGAACCAATTGGGCAGCGCCACATCAAGCACCTGCGCCTGCTTGATTTCGCAGGCTTCATAGGTGACGGCACCGGGGCTATAGACCGAATAAAGCTGCGTGCCGCTTTTGTTGGCATTGGCCGCGACGCTGCTTTTGATCGCGCCGATGGCCGTGACGGCGGCTACCAGATCATTCCCGAGATAGAGTTCGAAAAACGCGTTCGTCAGCGGAATGGACCTGACGGTGACCGGAACGATGGCCATGGATGCCTCCTTTTATGCCGAGGGCTGCTGGAGCTTGTGCTGGATATGCAGGTGGATGAATTCAACTGGGAAATTGGGGGCAAAGCGCACCCAGACGTTCAGGATGCCAAGCTGGATATCCGCAAGCGAGGTGGTGAATTCGTTGCAGTCCACGCGATAGGCGTCTTCGGCCGTCGTGCCGCGAAACGCCTTGCGCTGATAAAGACCATGCATGAAGCTTTTGACCATCAGTTCGATATTGGCCCAGGTCGTGGCGTTGTTATTCTCGAACAGGAAGCTTTCCAGCGCGCGGGACACCGAATTCTTGATGAAATCGGTCGTCATGCGCACGTTGATATAGGCATAATCGCGGTTGCTGAACGCATCGTCCCCCGCCAGCGTGCGCGCGCCCCAGCACACGACGCCGGTCGATTTCGCGCGCAAGGCGTTGATTGCGCGGGGGTTGATCACGCCGTTGTCGGCCGCTGACATCGGGTATTCGAGGCCCGTGGTGCCGGTCAGCGGTGCGTACAGCCCCGCCGCCGCGCGCCAGACCCCGGACCGGCCCACCGTGCTTGCGATGACGCCTGCGATTGTCCCGCAAGGATCGACCGTGGCTTCGCGCGCGCCGATGGCGGTGCGCACCCGTGGCCAGAAGGTGCAGGAGACCTCGGCCAGAATGCCGGTCTTGAAGTCCGGCGCATCCGCCACGACGGCATCGACATCGGACCAGGCACCGTTGTCGCTGCGCGGGTCGATGATCAAGAGCGCGTTCTGGTCGCGGCAGAAACTGCTGGCCGCCCCCCAGACCAGCGACCGCGCCGCATCCGTCTGGTTATGCCCGCGCGGCAGGATCAGCATGTTGAACAGATCGACCTGCCGCGAGACAGTCTGAAAGACCGCGTTGTAATCGCCCAGCAATGGCGCGTTGCCGTTTCTGCCCGGTGTCCCGCCGTTCTGGCCCAGCGCTGCACTTGGCCGGCCTGCGGTCGCAGTGGTGAAATAGGTCGAAACGACCGCGGGCAGACCGGTTGTCGCGGCTGCCATGGCTGGGCCGACCGCGCCGTCCTGCCGTTGCCCCGAGATCCGCAGCCCGTGCCGCGCAAACCGCCAGACCGTGCCCAGCGTCGCATTCAGCGCCGCAACCAGCCCGTCAAGATTGCCGCGCAACCCGTCGAGCGAGAGCGGCGTCGCCGGATTGCCGTCATCAAGCAAGGCTGTCGCCCCCGCACTCCCCCAGGCAAGCCCCGCCGTCGTGCCCGCAGCCGTGCCATCGCCAAAGGTGATCGCATAGGGTGCGGGTGCAGCAGCGAGCAGGCCGTGGATCGTCGCGAAATCGCCCGCCGTGGGAAAAGGCCGCGTGTGAAAGCCCGACATCTGTGGCCGGAAGCCGGAATACAGCCCGACCTCGACCCCGCCGCGCGCTGTCCCCAACGCCAGCGCGCCGGTTGCGTCATTCGACAGCGCTGGCAGGATGCGGATCGACCGCGTGCCGTCCGTGGACGAGACCGCGATGCGCAACGCAACGCCCGTGGCATTGCCAGCCAGAGTGGCTGTGACACGGGCCGACAGGCTTTGCTGGCCCAGCACCGCGTTGATCCGCGCTGCGATGCCTGTCAGCGTGGCGGCAGGATCGCCCGCTACGACCGCCGGACCAAGGTTCACCGTGGCAAGCCCCGTCCCGTCGATCTCGACCAAGATCGTCGGATCGGCCAGTGCCGCAAAAGCCGCAAGAAAGGCATCGTCATCGGCGAAATACAGACCCGACTGGCTGAACACCCGTGCCGCATTGTCGACGTCCAAAGGCGGGGCCACAGTGCCGCCCGCCGCGTCATTGACCGTTGCGGTAACAAGGTTCGACACGCCGTTCACGCGGTTTGCGATGTAATTCGGCGCCTGCCGGTCCATCGACAGGCCAAGATAGGGTTCTTCGGCGCTGCGGCCCAGCCGGCCCTGCGCATCGACGGTTTCGCGATAGACCGTCAGGTTGAAGGTCAGTTCGGGATCGGGCGTGTTGTAGTCAATCACGGCGCGGATCTGGTCGCCAAGTGTACCTGCATCAAGCGCGCGCAGCACAAGCACGTCCGCGCCAGCCTCGTTTTGCAAGGTCACGTCAGCGCGTTCGGACCCGCTGGCCGCACGCACGACGACGGCATCGCTGCCCCCGGCCGTAAAGAACTGGCGCATCTGCACGCCCAATTCGCCATAGGTCATGTCATCGCCGAAATGGTCCAGATACTGGTTGAAGTCGCGCAGCCGCACCGGCACCCCGACAGGCCCTTTGCGCGCCATCCCCACCGCCAGCAGCCTGTTGGACACGGCCCCCCTGACCACGCTCAGACCAGAGGGATGTTCGAACGGCCGCACACCGGGAGACAAAGCAACAGACATCACGCACCCCTCGCTGGATTATGTTGCCCAAATGGTGACACAGGTCACAAAAATGCCGTGATTGAATTTGCGGCACTTCACGCTATAGGCGAAAAGATGCCGATCACTCGCCTAGGGTCGCGCGGGGTAAACATTCAATACGTTCAATAAAATGCCGATTTATTTGGAAAACTGGCAATTTAACCTTGCCCGGATTGACCTTTGTTCCATCACGTTTCAGTGATGCCGACGTGATCTATTGTTGCTCCATTGGGGACAGACACATGCGGCTGTCGCGGTCGTGCCGTCCTGTCGCGCAGGGAATCGCTGTGCTGTTTTGCGGGTCTTCTGGCGTCAATTGCGGCTGTGGCGCGCGGTGAAACGGGCCAGTTCGGCCGCCGTGGCGCGCTGTCCGGTGAAAGTTACGACATAGTCGGGAATGCGCGGCAGGCGTTCGGCCATCTCCTCGCGGACCTGCATCGCGATATAGCCGATCTGCGTCAGATAGACGGTACGGGCGCGCACGTCGGCTTCGGTTGCGGGATAGCCGAACCGGGTGAACATGACGCGGATCGCATCCAGCCGCGCGGTATCGGCGGCATGGACGCGCTGGGCGACCGCATCCGACTGGTGCGCCCAGCCGCGCACGGCAAGGTCAAGCCGCGTCTGGAACGGGCCGCCATCCATGAAGATGCCGATCAGGTTCAGAACCGCCTCGCTGATGGTTTCGGCATAATCGTCGGTCGCGCGGGTCAGGCTGCCGGTGTTGATCGCCTCCCAATCGGCCAGCAGCGCGTCAAGCAGCGCCGCGCGGTCGGGAAAGAACCAGTAAAAGCTGGTGCGCGACAGGTTCAGCCGGCTGGCGAGCGGCTGGATTTTCACTGCATCGATGCCGGACAAGACAAAGGCATCGCGCGCGGCGGACAGCCAGACCTCGCGCGAGCCGCGCCAGCCGGCGGATTTTTCGATCGTGGGCGTTTGCTCTGTCATGGCGCGACCCTAGGCGTTTGCAGGCCCACCGGCAAGAAAATCGTCGGGGGTGAACATAAACTTGACGTAGATGAACATTTCTGGAACGCTTCCCCCAGTCAACCGGAGGCCCCCATGTCGACCGATCCTCTTTTGCAGCCCTACCAGCTCAAGCATCTGACGCTGCGCAACCGCATCATGACCACCAGCCACGAACCCGCCTATCCCGAAGACGGGATGCCCAAGGAACGCTATGCCGCCTATCATGCGGAACGCGCCAAGGCGGGTGTGGCGCTGGCGATGACGGCAGGGTCGGCGGCGGTGTCCAAGGACAGCCCGCCGGTGTTCAACAACATCCTCGCCTACAAGGACGAGGTCGTGCCGCATATCCGCAGGCTGACCGATGCCTGCCACGACCACGGCTGCGCCGTGATGATCCAGCTGACCCATCTGGGCCGCCGCACGACATGGAACAAAGGCGCGTGGCTGCCGTCGGTGTCGTCGTCGCGCCACCGCGAACCCGCGCACCGCGCCTTTCCCAAGCTGGCCGAGGACTGGGACATCACCCGCATCATCGCCGATTTCGCCGATGCCACCGAACGGATGCAGGCCGGCGGCATGGACGGGATCGAATTGCAGGTCTACGGCCATCTGCTTGACCAGTTCTGGTCGCCGCTGACCAATGATCTGGACGGGCCTTATGGCGGGCAGACGCTGGACAGCCGCATGAAGCTGCTGCTCGACGTGCTGACCGGCATCCGCGCGCGCGTGGGCGACGATTTCATCGTGGGATTGCGCTATACTGCCGACGAGGCCGAAGCCGGCGGCATCACCCCCGAGGAAGGGATCGAGATCTCCGAAAAGCTGGCCGCGACCGGCATGGTCGATTTCCTGAACGTGATCCGCGGGCGTATCCATACCGACCCCGCGATGACAGACGTGATCCCCGTGCAGGGCATGAAAAGCGCGCCGCATCTCGATTTTGCGGGATCGGTCAAGGCCGCGACCGGCATGCCCGTGTTCCACGCCGCCCGCATCGCCGATGTGGCCACCGCGCGCCATGCGGTTGCGGCGGGGCTGCTGGATATGGTGGGCATGACCCGCGCGCATATGGCCGACCCGCATATCGTCAGAAAGATCATCGAAGGCCGCGAACATGACATCCGGCCTTGTGTCGGGGCGACCTATTGCCTTGACCGGATCTATCAGGCGGGCGAGGCCTTGTGCATCCACAATGCCGCCACAGGCCGCGAACTGACGATGCCCCATACGATCCCGCCCGCCGCGACGCGCAAGTCGGTGGTGATCGTCGGCGCGGGTCCTGCGGGGCTCGAGGCGGCGCGCGTGGCAGCGGAACGTGGCCATGCCGTCACCGTATTCGAGGCGCAGCCTGATCCGGGCGGCCAGATCCGGCTGACCGCGCGCAATCCGCGGCGGCGCGAGATGATCTCGATCATCGACTGGCGCATGGCGCAATGTGCCGCCCGCGACGTGGATTTCCGGTTCAACATCTGGGCCGAACCCGAGGATGTGACCGCCCTTGCGCCCGATGTGGTGATCATCGCGACAGGCGGGCTGCCGCAGACGCAGCTGTTTGAAACCGACCACGATCAGGACCTTGCGGTCACGTCATGGGACATCATCTCGGGCGATGTAAAACCCGGCGCGCAGGTACTGATCCATGACGAAAGCGGCGACCACCCCGGGCTGATGGCGGCCGAAGTCGCCGCCGCCGCGGGCAGCACGGTCGAGGTGATGACCCCCGACCGCACCTTTGCGCCCGATATCATGGGGATGAACCTTGTGCCCTATATGCGGGCCTTGCAGGACAAGGACGTCACCTTCACCGTCGCGCGGCGGCTGAAGGATGTGCAGCGCGACGGCAACCGCCTGCGGGCGGTGATAGGGACGGATTACAGCAGCTTTACCAGCGAAAAGACCTATGACCAGATCGTTGTGAATTACGGCACGATGCCGCTGGATGATCTTTACTTTGCGCTCAAGCCGCTGTCAGCGAACAAGGGGGCGGTGGATTACGACGCCCTGATCGACGGTCGTCCGCAGGACGTGGCGGGCGAGGGCGGCTTCGTGCTCTACCGCATCGGCGATGCCGTCAGCGCGCGCAACACCCATGCCGCGATCTATGACGCGCTGCGCCTGATGAAGGATATCTGAGAGCGCCCCCTGCGCCGGGATCGCCTTGGTCGACGGCTGGGTCAGTATCTGTCCAAAGTCGCGACAGGTTGGTCGGGTAGAGCAAATGGCCAGGCCGCCTGTCCTAGCCGGGCCAAGTCGGGGAACATCACGGCAAGCGGGTAACTGGCGTCGGGCCGGATATCCGTGGCTGTGACCCGGACCGTCTGCGCGATGGGCGGCAGAAGTCCGGTTTCGAAACGGCGCGCCACACCATCGCGCAGGTCGCGTTCGACCAGTCCCTCGTAAAGATGGATTTCGGCGCGCAGGATCAGACCATAGGTTTCGAGGTCCCACCCGACCGACTGCCACAGTTGGCTGAATCCGTCGCTGCGCCCCGCAAAGGGTGATCCCGGCAGACCGAACCACCCCGACAGATGCGGCAAGTCCCGCGTCGCCCAGAACGTCCCTGACCAGACAAGATAGGCATCGTCCTGTCCGACGGGCATGTTGAACAGCAGCCTGTGTTCCTCGGCCTGCCACCCGTCCAGAACGGTCTGGCGTCCGGTCGGGATGATCGAGGACGCAAACATGTCACGGTCGCGTCTTGCCGCTGTCGGCGGGGGGCTGCCAAGGACCGGCAAGGCGATGCCGCCGCCGGGGTCTCTGGCGTAGACAAAACCCGGAAACTGCGCCAGCCCGAAATACATCCATGCATCGCCCTGAAAGGTTGCGACCTCGGCATTGGCGATGGCGCGATACCGGACGGAATCGCCAGTGCCCGTCTCAAAGGTCAGGGTCATGTCCCATGCATCCAGCCCTTCGACGGGAATAGGGACCCAATCGACCGGCCCCGGATCGAACCCATCGGGGAAGGTCCAGACCTTTTCGCCCGGCAACCCAGACCGGCGCATCTGCGACCAGAACGGCGGCACGCCGGCAACCTCGCGGCGGATCAGCCAATCCGAGGAAACCTCGTCCGCAACAAAGATACTATGGCGCAGGATCCCGTTGGCCGCGCTGTCCTGCCCCACCACACCGGACGAGATGACCATCTCGTAGCTCCCGCGCACCGCGGCTTCGCGGACCAGCAAAGCCGCGATCCGGGCGGGCACGGTCAGGCCTGTCGCGTCCGTCGCGTGATAGACCGGCGGATATGGCGTTTCGTCGATCGTGATGTCTTGCCAGTCCCACCCGTCGCCCACCGGATCGGCAAGGTCGAGACAGGGCAGCGCAAAGCAAAGCGCCGCGGCGGCGTCCGGTTCGGGCAGAATACGCCGCCCGATGGCGATTGGCGCTGCCCCCATCGCCTGATTGGTGTCGAACACGAACCGCCACGTCACATGCGGCGCCGGATCGGGCGCGACAGGGGTGAAAATACCTGCATAAGCCGCGGCAATGCTGGCCACCAACCTCGGCGCAAGGTCAAAGCGGGTGACCTCGACCAGACGAAAAGGCGCCATCCAGTCCTCATCCTGTGCAAGGTCATGGCTGCTGATCCGGTAACGGACATGCGGGAGAGGACCGTCCAGCGCATCGATGGCGATGATCGCCTTTTCGACGTCATGCATGGAAACATCGGCGTGGAACACACTGCTGCGGTCATAGTTCGGGAAACGGTGCGCGCCATTCCACGGCTCTGACCAGAAATAACCGGTGTCGATCGGCAAGTACCCTTCAGCCCAGGCGAAGGCGATGATCGCGCTATCACTGTCTTGCGCGCGTGACCCAACCGGACAGCACAGCATCACGACCAGCGCCAGCAGGACGGATGGCCCAAACCTGCGCGTCACACTTTGCCATGGCGCAGCGGCGCACGGACGGGTCGGGGCGTCCCGTCGTCCTTGCAGCATCGCGTGCCATATCACCCCTGCCACTGATATCTGGCCGTCGTCACCACGCGACAGGAATCGCCCATCCCGATCATCTGCGCGATGACCGGCGAAAAGACGAATGTCGTGTATTGCGTGCCCAGGATTTCGGTGTCCGAGATGACCCGCATCGTGACCGTCACACGTCCCAGCGCAAAATCGTTCGACTCGTCTTCGATATAGCCGCGCCAGCGCGACAGCCCGGTCTGGCGCCAGGTGCCGTGCCCTCCCATCAAGGGTGCGGGTGAAAACGGCGTCGGCCAGACGATCTGCGTCGTGTTCGATGCCCCGATGACGCCCAAGGCGCTGCTGACGGCGGGCGGGCAGCCTTCCATCGTCAGGTCGGTGATCTCGGCCCGCCATGTGCCGTTGCGCGCGCGATCAGGGCCAAAAAGGTCGATGATCGGCTCGCCCTCGCCGCCGCAGGTCGCGTGGATTGACCGCGCATCGCGTTGCGACCAGACAGGCGGGCCGTTGTCGCGCATGATCAGGATCGCGTCGGGGAACGGGGGCGGTGCCAGATCGCGCCCGATGGTAAAGGCGATCTCGTGAGGCTCGACCGAGACCGTCTGGAAGACCGCCCCATCCCAATCCGGCGAACAGCGCGCGAGCGTCGTGTCGGCCTTTGCAGTGGCCGGCAGGGCGCAAAGCAGCGCAAGTGCAGCGCAGACGGCTGGCAGGCGGGTCATTCGCCGGCCCCGATCAGATCGAAGATCGCGGCGTCGATGTCCTCGGGGGTCATCGGGCTGCCAGCCTCGACATCGTTCTGCGCTGCCTCTGCCGCGCCTTGGGTAATCGCATCGGCCATCGTGCCTGCACCGTCCCCGATTTGCAGCGGCGCAAAGACGACAGGGGCAGGGCAGTCGCGCGTGACAATGCCGTCGCCTTCACGGAAGGCACATTGCGGTTGCGCAAAATCCAGCGTGATCGCCTCGCAAGGGGCCATCAGCATCAGGTCGGCCATGCTCTCTCCGGTGTTGCCGAAAGAGATGATCTCGAAGGCGAGCGGCGCCTCGGGGTCAAGCACGGCGCGGATATCCCGCCCGTTTGCGGTCGCCGTGACAGGGGCGATCATCGTATAGTCGCCGCCTTGCGGTCCGGTCAGATCGGCCGAGATGAAACACCCTGTCCCGAATTGCGATACACCTGTCGGGATCACGGTGATCTGG
>DAISXL010000011.1:12576-26588 GCA_036825855.1 Yoonia sp. | reverse complement strand
ACCCAGTTCAGATAGGACGACGGCGATTGCGCCTGCGTTTCGACGTTCAGGCCCTGATAGCCGTATTCGGGGTCCTGAATGACCGGCAGATACAACTGCTGCGGCACGGCGCGCGAAAATCCGGCGTTGCGGTCGGCGGACCATTGCATCGGGGTACGCACGCCGTCGCGGTCGCGCAGATAGATGTTGTCGCCCATCCCGATTTCATCGCCATAATACATGATCGGCGTGCCGGGCATCGACAGCAGCATGGAATTGAGCAATTCGATCTTGCGGCGGTCATTGCGCATCAGGGGCGCCAGGCGGCGGCGGATCCCCATGTTGATCCGCGCGCGATTGTCGGCGGCATAGGTTTCCCACAGGTAGTCGCGTTCGCGGTCCGTCACCATTTCCAGCGTCAACTCGTCATGGTTGCGCAGGAAAATCCCCCACTGGCAATCCTCGGGGATTTCGGGGGTCTGGCGGATGATGTCGGTGATTGCGTGACGGTCTTCCTGTGCGACGGCCATGTACATGCGCGGCATCAGCGGAAAATGGAAACCCATGTGGCATTCGTCGCCATCGCCGAAATAGGGGCGGGTATCCTCGGGCCACTGGTTCGCCTCGGCCAAGAGCATCCGGCCATCGTAATGCGCGTCCAGATCGGCGCGGATTTTCTTCAGCACCTCGTGCGTTTCCGGCAGGTTTTCATTGTTGGTACCGTCGCGTTCCACCAGATAGGGGATCGCATCCAGCCGCAGGCCATCCACCCCCATATCCAGCCAGAAATGCATCACGTCGAGGACTTCCTGCAGCACGGCAGGATTGTCGAAATTCAGGTCGGGCTGGTGGTCGAAAAAGCGGTGCCAGTAGAATTGCTGCGCGACAGGGTCCCATGTCCAGTTGCTGTCATGGGTGTCGTTGAAAATGACCCGCGTCTTGTCCATCCATTTGTTCGGATCGTCCGACCAGACATAGAAATCCCGTTCGGGCGATCCTTTGGGCGCGTTACGCGCGCGCTGGAACCATGCGTGCTGGTCCGATGTGTGGTTGATGACGAGTTCGGTGATGACTTTCAGCCCGCGGCGGTGCGCCTCGTCCACGAAAGCCTGAAAATCCTCGAGCGTGCCGTATTGCGGGTTCACCGCCTTGAATTCGGCGATGTCATAGCCGTCATCGCGCAAGGGTGACGGATAGAACGGCAGCAACCAGACCGCCGAGGCGCCAAGCGATTCGATATGGTCAAGGCGCTGCATCAGCCCTTTGAAATCGCCGATGCCGTCGCCGTCGCTGTCCTGATAGGCCTTTACATGGCACTGGTAGATCAGCGCATCCTTGAACCAGTCGGGACGGTCGGCCTTGTTTTCAGCATAAAGCTGGGGTGACGGGGCGTTCATCGTGCTCCTCCCGGTGCGGTGAGTTTCCAGATGGCATAGGGGCGTTCGTGCGGGTCGAGCGTCAGCCGGTGGTCGCGCCCGTGCCAGGTAAAGCGCTTGCCGTGGATCAGGTCCTGCACCTCGATCGAAGCATCGGAAGGCAGGCCGAATTGCCACAAAGGCACTTCGAAGCTGAATTCGGCGGGCGCGTGGGGGTCCAGCAGAACGTGGAACAACACCGCCCCGTCCGCATCGCAGCGCGCATAGGACAGCACGCGATCGTCACGGGCGGGCACGAACACCAGATTGCGCATGTCGCGCATCTGCGGATGTGTGCGCCGGATCTCGTTGATCAGGCGGATATCATCGCGGATATGGCCGGGCGTGTCAGGGTCGCGGTGGCGCAGTTCGTATTTCTCGGAATCAAGGTATTCTTCCTTGCCCGGCATTGGCGCGCCTTCGCAGAATTCAAACCCCGAATAGAGACCCCAATTGCCCGCCAATGACGCAGCAAGGATCGCACGGGTGCGAAACCCCGGACGCCCCGATGTCTGGAGCGGGATCGGGTTGATGTCGGGCGTGTTGACGAAGAAATTGACGCGCATGTAATCGCGGCAGTCCTCTTGCGTCAGTTCGGTCAGATACTGGGTCAGTTCCGCCTTGGTGTTGCGCCATGTGAAATAGCTGTAGCTTTGGTTGAACCCGATCTTGGCCAGCCGTTTCATGACCTTGGGGCGGGTAAATGCCTCTGACAGAAAGATCGCACCGGGATGGGTGCGCCGCACCTCGGCCATCAGCCATTCCCAGAACGGAAACGGCTTGGTGTGCGGATTGTCGACGCGGAATACCGTGACACCGTGGTCGGCCCAATGCAGGAACATGTCCCGCACGGCATCCCAGAACGGCGCATTGGGGCTGCCGTAATCGAGATAATAGCGGAAATTGACGATATCCTCGTATTTCTTGGGCGGATTCTCGGCATAGGCGATGGTGCCGTCGGGACGCCATTCGAACCAGTCGGGATTTTGCTTGATCCACGGATGATCGGGCGAGGCGTTCAGCGCGATGTCCAAGGCGATCTCCAGACCAGCGTCACGCGCCTTGGCGACCAAGCGGTCGAAATCCTCCAGCGTGCCAAGATCGGGGTGCACCGCGCTGTGCCCGCCTGCGTCGGACCCGATTGCATAGGGCGACCCGACATCACCCGCGTCTGCGGTCAGCGTGTTGTTCTTGCCCTTGCGGTTGGTCAGGCCGATGGGGTGGATCGGCGGGAAATACAGGGTATCGAACCCCATGTCGGTGACATAATCCAGCTTGGCGATCACATCGTCAAAGGTGCCGTGGCGACCGGGTTCGCCCATCGACCGCGGGAAAAGCTCATACCAAGCGGAAAAGGCCGCAGCCTCCCTGTCCACCCAGACAGGCATTTCAGGCGAAACCGTCAGATTGGCGCGCGGCCCGACCCGCGCCATGAGGGCGGCGGTATCGTGGGACACAAGTATATCCTGCGCGTTATCCGCCTTGAGATCGGATTTCAGCACCTTCAGTGCCTGCGCGTCATCGCCCTTGACCCGCAAGGACTGGATCATCTCCCGCGCCTCGGTGAGTTCAACACCAACAGATTGACCCGCCGCGATCTTCTTGCGGCTGTTGCGCACCAGCGTCGCGAACGGGTCGCGCCATGCGCGGATCGTAAAGCGGGAAGGGCCAACCGTGCCAAAGGTGACGTCCGCGTCCCAACGGTCGTTGTCGATGTGCGCCATCGGCACGATCACCGGGTCGACACCCGGGGTTGTAACCACGACCTCGGCACCCAACACATCGTGGCCGTCACTGAAAATGTCGGCTGCAATACGCGCGGGCCACCCCGCCACGGCCTTGGCAGCGAAACGCCCGTGATCGACACGTGGCGTGATCGCTTCGATCACTAGTCTGGGAAGCAACTTGGCGTCGGCAGCACCGTCGTTTGCAGAAATTTTCGACTTGGCTGCTCGCACCATTCTTGACTCCCCTGTCACTTGCATGGGGCTGTCTTTTGGACGGCCACCGCATGCGATTGTTGGAAGGTCAACAACGCCCCTCGGGATATGTTCCGAGATAAGCGGCGCGCGCCTGATGGGCTACAGGCGCGCGCATTTGGCGTTCAGTGCGACGTGTCAGGCCGCCTGAGCCGCCAGAAATCCTTGCAGGCGTTCGGTTTGCGGGTTGCGCAGCACGTCACGCGGATCGCCCTGTTCGGCGATCACCCCCTGATCCAGAAAGATGACGCGGTTGGCGACATCGCGGGCAAAATTCATCTCGTGGGTGACGACGATCATCGTGCGCCCTTCTTCGGCCAGACTGCGCATGACGCGCAGCACTTCGCCCACCAGTTCAGGGTCAAGAGCACTGGTAGGTTCGTCGAACAGCATCAGTTCGGGTTCCATCGCCAGCGCACGGGCAATGGCGACACGCTGCTGTTCGCCGCCCGACAGAAAGCCGGGGTAGGCGTCTTGCCGGTGGGCGACACCGACACGGGCAAGGTAATGGTCCGCCCGTTCGCCCGCCTCGGTCCGCGACAGGCCATGCACGCGCATCGGGCCAAGCATGACGTTTTCGCGCGCGGTCATATGGGCCCACAGGTTGAACTGCTGGAACACCATCGTAACGCGGGCACGGAAAGCCCGCAATTGTGCGGGGTCGGCAACGGTCTGGTCGCCGTTGCGGTCGCGTTTGCAGGTCAGGGCCTGCCCGCCAAGCGCGATCTGTCCCGCCGTGGGATGTTCGAGAAAGTTGAGACAGCGCAAGAACGTGCTTTTGCCGGACCCGGACGATCCGATCATCGAAATCACATCGCCTTTCGCCGCCGAAAGGCTGATGCCGCGCAGCACCTCGTGCGCGCCGAAACTTTTGCGGATGTCGATAGCGTCAAGCATGGCGGTCATGGCGATCCCTCAGGGGCTGAGCAAGGCACCGTCCCGGAACGGAACGCGACCTGCGATTTTGCCAAGCCGTTTGCCGGCCTCGGCGATACGTGTGGCGGGGCGGGCATAGAAAACGCCCGATGTGGTCGCCTGCACCGGCGTCACGCTGCCGGTATCAAGATCGGTGATCTCGGCAACGGTCTGGCCTGCATCGATCTTTGCACCGACCGGCACGCGGTAGGACAAAAGCCCGGCGACAGGGGCAGTCAGCGCCTCGGACCCGGCAAGAGGTGTCGGATCGCAAGCTGCCTCTGGCACGTCGACCGATCCGGAGAGCGCGCCAAGCCAGACCAGGTAATCCAGGATCGCCTGTGCATCGCGCAGCGCCATGTCGCGGCAGACATCGGACCTGCCGCGCAATTCAACCGTGGTGCTGACGCAGCCAAGCGGCACCGGATGGCCGGGAAACCGCGCGGCCAGCGCGACCCAAGGCCCTGACACGGCCTCGTCAAAGGGATTGCCGCCCGACACCTCGGCCAGCAGCGCGGCACGGCATCCGGTCAGCGCGGCCAGCGGTGCAAAGCGGGGCCATGCGGCGGGCTGGGTGTAAAGATGCATCGCGGCTTCGCCATCGCAATGCAGGTCGAGCACGACATCCGCCTGCATGGCCAACCCCAGCAGGTGATGGCGCAGCGTTTCGGCCGGGCCGACGGGCTGGCGATCCTGCAAGGCGGCGGCGATGGCCGCACGGATCAGCGCGCCGTTGGCATCCGCGTCATCGCCGAGGTCTTGCGCCACCCGCTCCGCAACCTTGTCAGTCAGGTCAGGATAGTCGCGGTTGAAATTGCGCCCGTCGTAGAAATCGAAGCGTCCGGCATGATCGCCATGCAGGATCTGGCCCAGCCCCAGCGGATTGGCGAAAGGCACGACGCTGACGCAGCCTTGCAGGCGGCCGTCGTCCTCGGCGCTGGCCAGCAGGTCGGCCAGCAACCGCGCGACCATCATGCCGGGTCCTTCGTCGGCATGCAGCCCGCCCTGGATATGCACATGCGGACGGGCGCAGGGATCGCCAAACGTGAACGCTGTGATGCTGTGTTCGGTGCCGGCGCCACGTCCGGCAAAGTTGAACTGGGTCTTACGCATGGGCAGAGGCCTTTTCGGATGCAGGGGCGCGTGTCGCACTGGCGCGCGGATCGAGATGCCGCAGGAAGTGGCGTTCCAAAGCGCGGAACACTGCCGTCAGGGCCAGCGTCAGCCCAAGATAGAACACCGCCGCCATACCGAAACTTTCGGGAATGACCAGATAATTGGTATAGACATCGCGCCCCACCCGCAGGATTTCGACGATCGTGATGGTGCTGGCAAGGGCGGTCGCATGCATCAGCTGCACGATCTCGTTGCCATATTGCGGCAGGGCGCGTCGCCATGCGCCGGGCCAGAACACATCGCGGAACACCTGCGCGCGGGTCAGGCCCATGGCGCGGGCTGCCTCGATCTCGCCTGATGGGGTAGTGCGGATCGCTCCGGCGAAAATCTCGGTCGTATAGGCGGTGGTGTTCAGCGTGAAGGCAAGCCAAGCGCAAAACCACGGATCGCGCAGCATCGGCCAGAGCGCGCTGTCGCGGACCAGCCCGAATTGTGGCAGGCCGTAATAGATGATGAACAATTGCACCAATAGCGGCGTGCCGCGGATCACATAGGTAAAGCCGAACACCGGCCATGACGCCCAACGGCTTTGCGCGGTGCGCGCCACAGCCAGCGGCACCGACAGCACCAGCCCGCTGATCGCCGCAGTAGCCAGCAGGAACAGCGTCATCAGCAGCCCGTTCCAGAAGGCGGGCAGCATGTCGATCACGATTGTCCAGTTGATCATCGGACCGCCTCTGCCTTGATCCCGCGCGAGACGCGGCGGTTGAGCGCGCCCAGCGCGATGATGGAAACCGTCGTGACCGTCAGATAGATCAGGCCGATCAGCGCATAAAAGGTGAAAGGCTCGCGTGTCGCCGCCGAGGCAAGCGAGGCGCGATGCACCATGTCATCCAGCCCGATGATGGACACGAGCGCCGTTGCTTTCAGCATCACCAGCCAGTTGTTGGTGAAACCGGGGATCGCATGGCGGATCATCTGCGGGATCGTGATGTCGCGCATCACTTGGCCGCGCGACAGGCCCATGGCATGGCCCGCCTCGATCTGCCCGCGCGGAATGGCAAGGATCGCGCCGCGGAAGGTTTCGGTCAGATAGGCCCCGAACACAAAACCAAGCGTGATCGTCCCCGCCATGAAGGCGTTGATGTCGATATACCCCCAGCCCTGCGCCTGCGTCAGCCGGTTCAGCATGATCTGGCCACCGTAAAAGATGATGAGCATCAGCAGAAGGTCGGGCAATGCGCGGATGACGGTCGTATAGGCCCAGCCGATCCCGCGCAGCAAAGGTGACGACGACAACTTGGCACTGGCGCCGATCATCCCGAACACGCAGGCCACCGCCAGCGACACAAGCGCCACCGACAGGGTGACCTGCAATCCATCCAGGATCATGGGCAGATAGCCATGAAACATCATCATCCCCCCGGCGTCGGTCGCCCCCTGTCATGCAGGGGGCGGCCATTGTTACTGGCGTGCGCCGATCGGCATGATGTCAAAGTCGAAATAGGCCGAGGCCATCTCGTCATAGGTGCCGTCCGCCATGATCGCGGCCAGCGCGTCGTTCACGCGGGTGCGCAGGGCATCGTCACCTTTGCGTAATGCAATCCCGACCCCGCCGTCAACGCCGTCCGTCAGCGTGATGGTCTCGCCGATCTGTGCAAAACCTTCGCCTTCGGGCTGGTTCAGAAAGGCTTCGGCGGATACGACCGACGATCCGAAGGCCACGTCACCGCGCCCTGACATCAGTTCCAGATAGACGGCGGGTTCGCGGTCGACGGCAAGGATATCGCTGTCAGGATAGGTTTCCGCCAGATATTGGGCGCGCGGGCTGTTGCGCAGCACGATAATCGTCTTGCCAGCCAGTTCTGCGGGGCTGTACCCTTCGAACGCACCTTCTGCCGCGATAAAGCGCGAAGGCACATCGTAATAGGGATCAGAAAAATCGACGACTTCCTTGCGCTGTTCGGTGATAGTCATCGACGCCACGATCATGTCGAACTTGTTGGCCGCCAGCGCCGGGATCATCCCGTCCCATTCCTGCTGGACCATCGTGCAATTGGCCTCCATCCGGACGCAGATCTCGTTGGCGATGTCGATGTCAAAGCCGGACAAGGTGCCATCAGGCGACACTTGGCTGAACGGAGGGTAATTGCCTTCGACCCCGATGCGGATGTCATTCTGCGCAAGGACTGGCGTGGCGAGAAGCGCCGCAAGCGACACGGCGGCAAGGGATTTGTACATGAAAGGCTCCTGCTGGATGCCGGGTGATCCGGCTTGTGATGATTGATTAACTTTCATATGTTTGAAAAATGAAAAATAATAAGTCAACAGAGAAATTGGGCTGGACCGCTGGTGCCAGCCGTCAATTCGCCGAAAGCACGCTGGGCCAGCAGGTCGTGGCGCGGATGCGCGAAGGGTCCAAGTCTCAGCGCGCGCTGTCGGATTTCATCCTGCGCAATCCGGTCTTCGTGGCGACCCACGGGATCGAGGACATCTCTCGCACGGCGGGGATTTCGGCCAGCACGATCAGCCGCTATGTGCGCGACCTTGGCATCGACAGCTATGCCACCTTTCGCGCCGATGTTGCGGACCGGGTGCAGGACCTGATCGCGCCCGTGACCAAGCTGGAAAGCCGTTTGGCGCAAGCCGCGCAAGGCGTCTCGGCGCCTGAATCCTCGCTTGCCTCGGCGCGTGCGCAGCTGGACAGCCTGTCGGATGCCGCGACGATCGCGGCCATTGCCGAAGCGACCCGTACATTGGTTGCGGCACGGCAGATCTGGGTGATCGGTTTTGGCTTGTCGGCGCATCTGGCGGCGATGCTGGCGCTGGGCCTGCAACCCTATCGCGACGGCGTGATCAATGTGGTCCAGTATGGCGGAACAGAGGTCGCGGCAGGCCGCCTGATGTCGGTCGGTGCGGGTGATGTCGTGGTCGCGATTTCGTTTCCCCGCTATTCCAGCGATGTCATCGAACTGTCGAAGGCGGCGCAATCCATGGGTGCGACGCTGATCGCTCTGACCGATTCGCCCGCCTCGCCCTTGGCGCGGATCGCGGACCAGATGTTGACGGCGCCGGCGCAGCATCCTGTGCTGTCGTCGTCCAGCCTGCCCGGCCTTGCCCTGATCGAGGCGCTGGTGTCCGATTTCCTGCTGTCGGACCCCGCGCATGTCGACCGCGCGGGCCGGATGGCGGCGATCATGTCAGCCTATCTTGCCGATGGCGGCAGCTAAAGACTGGCGGCCGTCACCTCGACCTCGACCAGAAACTCGGGGCGGGTGAAGCCCGCCACGATGACCAGCGTCGAAGCCGGCAGGCGGGTCGCCGCAGCCAGCCAGTCATCGCGCGCTTGCATATAGGCGGCCATATCCTCGCGCCGCGTGACAAAGGCGTTGATGCGGATCACGTCATGCGGGGTCATGCCAGCCTCTTGCAGGATCGCCGTGCAATGAGAAAAACAGACCTGCGCCTGCGCAAAGGCGCCGTCAGGGACATGCCCCTGCGCGTCCAGCCCCAGCTGGCCCGAGGTCATGACGATCCGCGCGCCGGGCGGGACTTCGACGCCATGGGTATAGCGACCGAAAGGGGCGGGCAGAACGGAGGGCGACAGTTGGCGCATGATCTCAGTGTCCATGATGTTTCGCCCAATCTGCCAGACAGGATCGCCCGCGCGCAGCCAATCGCCGCCCGCCCAGCGCCGTTCAGGGCTGACGCCGCAATTTCCAGCACCTGTCAGAAGAGATCGGACGAAACTGGCGGTTTTTTGGGCAGGTCCTGACTCTGCGTCATCACGGACCTGCTTTTCCTTGATTCTGCGCCGCAGCGAACGGTTGCTGAAGAAAAGCAATCAACATCCGGGGAGCCTTTGGAATGAAAATCGGTCGTCTTTTACTTGCCAGCACTGTCATCCCGTTCGCGACGCTTGCGACGGCTCAGACGGAACTGGTTGATGTCACTTTCGGCACGAACTGGGTCGCGCAGGCGGAACATGGCGGGTTCTATCAATCCGTCGCCGATGGCACCTATGAAGCCTGCGGGCTGAACGTCACGATCCTGCCGGGTGGTCCGCAGGTCAACAATCAGGCGCTGATGCTGGCGGGACGGATCGACTTTTTCATGGGCGGCACGCTGGATGCGCTGTTCGGCGTGGCCGAGGGGCTGCCGCTGGTCAACGTGATGGCATCCTTCCAAAAAGACCCGCAAGTCATCATCAGCCACCCCGGACGGGTCGCGGATTTTGCCGGACTGACCGAACTGACGATGATCGTGCAGGACGGGGCCGCCTATTACGAATGGATGAAGGCCGCCTACGGATTCAACGACGAACAGCGCCAGCCCTATACGTTCAACTCTGCCCCGTTCCTTGTGAACACAGACAGCGCGATGCAGGGCTATCTGTCGTCCGAACCCTATGCGATCGAGGTGGAAACCGGCATGGTTCCCGATGTCTGGCTGATCGCCGATGCCGGGTTCTCGGCCTATTCCACGACGATCCAGACCTTGGCCGAAACCGTCGAAACACGGCCCGAGGTGGTGAAATGCTTTGTCGAAGGGTCGATCCTTGGCTGGTATAACTACATCTACGGCGACAACAGTGCCGCCAATGACCTGATCCTGACCGACAACCCCGACATGACGATGGACAAGATCGAATTCGCCATCGCCAAGATGAAGGACGAAGGCATCGTTGATAGCGGCGACACCGAAACGCTGGGCATCGGTGCAATGACCGAAGAGCGGATGAACGACTTTTACGCCAAGATGGTCGAAGCCGGCGTGATCGAAGGCGGACTGGATATCAGCAGCAGCTATTCGCTGGCCTTCGTGAACGCGGGGCTGGGGCTGGACCTGCGGCCATAACCGGACAGGCGGGGCAGGCGGCATTTGCTGCCCGCCCTACCGACGATGAAAGGCAGATGATGACGACACAGCCGCGCATGATATTGCCCGCCGGACAACGCGCCCCCGTCTTGTCGATGCAATCCGTCGACAAGACGTTCAACGGGAATGTTGTCGCCTTGCACCGCATGTCGCTGACGGTGAACGAAGGTGACTTCATCTCGCTTTTGGGGCCGTCAGGATGCGGCAAATCCACTGCCTTGCGGCTGATCGCGGGGCTGATGCGCCCGACTTTGGGCCGGATCACGTGGGAAGGCGGGCAAGGCGCCGACGATCTGGGCGTGGTGTTCCAAGAAGCGACCCTGATGCCATGGACGACAGTGGCCAAGAACGTCTGGCTGCCGTTCCGCCTGCGCGGTCAATCCTTTGCGCAGGTCAAGGACAAGATCGAGGACGCGCTGGCGCTGGTCGGGTTGGAGAAATTCGCCAATGCCTATCCGCGCGAATTGTCGGGCGGCATGAAAATGCGCGTGTCCATCGCGCGGGCGCTGGTGACGAATCCGCGGCTGATCCTGATGGATGAACCGTTTGCGGCGCTTGATGAAATCACGCGGCAGAAACTGAACGACGATCTGTTGAACCTCAAGGCGCGCACGGGCGCCACGGTGATTTTCGTCACCCATTCGGTGTTCGAAAGCGTGTTCCTGTCCGACCGTATTCTGGTCATGGCCGCCCGCCCCGGCCGGATCGTGCGCGAAATCGCCGTCGACGCCCCCTATCCGCGCGGGATCGACTGGCGCACATCGCCCGAATACGCCCGTATCGCGCGCGAAACATCCGACACCCTGATGGGAACGCTGTCCCCCGAGGAGATCCACTGATGTCCGCGACCGAACAGGCGCTTGGCCGCCCCAAGCCGGAAAACACCGCCATGATCGACCTTGATGAACTGGCCTTTGCCCGCAAGAAACGTGTCGAAGCCATAGCCAAGTGGATGCTGCCGATCATCGTCCTTTCGCTGAGCGTCTATATCTGGGACCGCATCGTCGTCGTGAACGCGATCCCGCATTACGTGCTGCCGCGCCCCGGTCTTGTTGTGCAAACATTGATCGAGGATTGGCACACGCTTTTCCCGTCGCTGCTGGTGACGTTGCAGATCACCCTGATGGCCCTGGCGGTCGCGATCATCGGCGGGGTCGGGCTGGCGGTGCTGTTCACGCAAAGCAAGCTGGCGGAAATGTCGTTTTCACCGTTCGCGGTGATCCTGCAGGTGACCCCCATCGTGGCCATCGCGCCGTTGATCTTTATCTATATCGAAAGCCGCATGGTTGGCCTGCTGCTTTGCGCGTGGATCGTCGCGTTCTTTCCGATCCTTGCCAACACCTCGCTGGGGCTGAAATCGGCGGACCATAACCTGCGCGACCTGATGCTGATCTACAAGGCAAGCCGCTGGCAGCGCCTGCGCTATCTGCAACTGCCATCGGCCCTGCCCTATTTCCTTGGCGGCCTGCGGATCGCGGGCGGTCTGGCGCTGATCGGCGCGGTGGTCGCAGAATATGTGGCGGGCACGGGGGGTATCGGGTCGGGTCTCGCGTTCCGCATCCTCGAGGCGGGATACCGCCTGAACATCCCGCGCATGTTCGCAGCGCTGTTGCTGATCGCGCTGACAGGGGTTGTGATCTTTGCGATCACCACGGCGATCAGCCATTTCGCGCTGCGCAAATGGCATGAAAGCGCGTTGAAACGGGAATGATGATGCCATTCAAGTACTTGCCCAACGTTGCTGCGCTGCGGCTGACCAATCTGACTGCGCCGGGCTATCTGGTGGGGCAATCCGCCACGCTGGTTGCGCATAGCCTGACGATTGCGGATGGGGTGATCAGTGACGCCCCTGCCGAGGTCGAAATCGACATGCAAGGCGCGCTGGCGCTGCCCTGTTTTGTCGACATGCACACCCATCTGGACAAGGGGCATATCTGGGCGCGCCAGCCCAACCCCGATGGCACGTTCAACGGGGCGCTGAATGCGGTGGGCGTGGATGCCCGCGCCAACTGGAACGCGGGCGACCTGCGCGCGCGGATGGATTTTTCGCTGCGCTGCGCCTATGCCCACGGGACACGCGCGATCCGCACCCATCTGGACAGCCATTCACCGCAAGACGCGATCAGCTGGCCGGTCTTCGCCGAAATGCGCGACGCCTGGGCAGGCCGGATCGCGCTGCAGGCGGCGTCTTTGTCATCCTGCGACTATATCGAGGATGAGGCCGCCTTTATCGCGACCGCCGATCTGGTCGCAGCTACGGGCGGTGTGCTGGGGACAGTCACCTATCCCAACCCTAACATCGTGCCGCAGATCGCCGGATTCCTTGCCGCCGCCGCAGACCGCGGGTTGCAGGCGGATTTCCATGTCGATGAAACGCTTGATCCCGCCGTCAACACCCTGCATCTGATCGCGGCAGAGGTGCTGGCCTCTGGCTTTGACGCCAAAGTCGTCGTCGGGCACCTGTGCAGCCTGTCCACCATGGACGAGTCCGAGGCGCTGCACACGCTCGATCTGGTCGCCAAGGCGGGGCTGCAGGTGGTCAGCCTGCCGATGTGCAACCTGTATCTGCAAGACCGCCACACTCGCCGCACACCGCGCAATCGCGGGATCACGCTGGTCCACGAGATGAAGGCGCGCGGGATCAACGTCAGCTTTGCCTCCGACAACACGCGCGACCCGTTCTATGCCTATGGCGACATGGACATGATCGAGGTCCTGCGCGAGGCGACCCGCATCGGGCATCTGGATCATTCCGACCCCGATTGGTGCCGCGCCGTGCTGACGAACCCCGCCGCTGCTTGCGGTTTTGACGCGCCGTCGCTGGCCACGGGCGCGCCCGCCGATCTGGTGATCTGCAACGCGCGCAGCTGGAACGAGCTTTTCGCGCGGCCGCAATCCGACCGGATCGTGCTGCGCGCCGGTCGCGCCATCGACACGACCTTGCCCGCCTATGCCGAACTGGATCATCTGATGAGGACACAGTGATGAAACCGAATGTCGCCGCCGCTCTGGCCGCCCTGTCGCATCTGGAGATTGACACCAACCCCGCCGCCGTCAAAGCGAAAAGCCGCGATTTTTTCTGGTATTCGCCCGTGCTCAAGGCGCGGCTCGATGGGGTGGTCGGCGATTTCGTCGTCTCGCCCAAGTCCGAGGCCGAGGTGATCGAGGTCCTGAAAACCTGCTACGCCCATAACGTCCCCGTCACCACACGCGGCACGGGCACCGGCAATTACGGGCAGGCGATGCCGCTGGCGGGCGGCTGCATCCTGCACATGCACAAGATGAACGCGGTCAAGGAAATCCATCCCGGTCGCGCAATCGTCGAACCGGGCTGTTTGCTGAAAGATATCGACGCCGCCTGCATCGCCCATTCTGGGCAGGAATTGCGCATGTTTTCGTCCACTTGGGCGACGGCCACCATCGGCGGTTTCATCGCGGGCGGATCGGGCGGCGTGGGGTCGGTGCGCTGGGGGTCGTTGCGCGACCCGGGCAATATCATCCGCCTGCGCGTCATCACGATGGAGGAAGAACCCCGCATCCTTGAATGTCGCGGCGATGACCTGCACCGCGTCAGCCACGCCTATGGCACCAACGGGATCATCACGGAAATCGAGATTCCGCTTGCCCCCGCTTATGATTGGGTCGGCCTGTTCGTGACCCTGCCGGATTTCGACGATGCCTTGCGGTTCAGTTATGATCTGGCCGCCTGCGACGGGCTGCTGATCAAGCT
>DAISXL010000011.1:0-12476 GCA_036825855.1 Yoonia sp. | reverse complement strand
ATGCCTTGCGGTTCAGTTATGATCTGGCCGCCTGCGACGGGCTGCTGATCAAGCTGGCCACCGTCTTTGAAGCGCCAATCGCGCAGGATTATTTCCAGCGCGTCGCACCCCATGTGCAGCAAGGTGATGCCGTGCTGGCGCTGATGGTCGCCCCCCATGCGATGGAGGCTTTCACCACCTTCTGCACGCAGTTTCCGACCGCCAAGGTGATCTATCGCTCTGACGCCAGCGACTGGGACCGTGATCCGGGCCATGTGTTCGAATATGGCTGGAACCACACGACGCTGCGCGCGCTCAAGGTGGACCCGACGATCACTTATCTGCAGGTCGGCTATGGCACCGATGATCCGCTGGCCCTGATCGCGCAAATCCGCGCGCAGTTTTCGCCCGAGGTGCTCCAGCATATCGAGGTGACGCGCCAGAACGGGCGGGTGGCGATGGGCGGTCTGAGCCTTGTCAAATTCACGACCGAGGCGCGGCTGGATGAAATCGTCGCCCTGCACGAGGCGGCGGGGGCCATGGTGTTCAACCCGCACCGCTATACTTTGGAAGAAGGAGGGCGGCAGTCCACCGACCAGCGCCAGCTTGATTTCAAGCGCGAGGCGGACCCCAAGGGCCTGCTGAACCCCGGCAAGATGATCGCCTGGGACAATCCCGACTGGTCCTATGACCGCATGTATGCCTGGCCCGGTCTGACGAAGGTGGCTGAGTGATGCCAAAGGCGCTGCTGGTCTATGCGCATCCTTGCGAGGAAAGCTTTGCCTCGGCCCTGCATGTGACAACGGCAGAGGCGCTGACCAAGGCGCGCTGGGACGTGGACGATTGCGACCTTTACGCCGAAAAATTCGATCCCGTGCTGAGCGCGCAGGAACGGCGCAATTACCATGACACGGCGATCAATACCGCACCTGTGCAGGGCTATGTCGACCGGCTGCGCGCAGCCGATGCGCTGGTGCTGGTCTTTCCGGTCTGGAATTTCGGCTATCCCGCCATCCTGAAAGGGTTTTTCGACCGTGTTTTCCTGCCCGGCGTGTCATTCGACCTGACGCCGACAGGGGTGCAGGGCTGCTTGCAGAACATCCGCAAGCTGGCGGCGGTCACGACCTATGGCGCGACACCTTTGCGGGCGTTTCTGGCAGGGGACCCGCCGCGCAAGCTGGTCAAACGCGCGGTCTGGGGTGTGACGAAACCCGACAAGGTCCGGTATCTGGCCCTGCACAACATGAACCACGCAACCCAAGCCCAGCGCAGCGCGTTTCTGGCGCGGGTCCGGTCGGAAATGGCCGCGTTATGAAGGTGCTTGTCATCTATGCCCATCCTGCCGCCGGCAGTTTCAACGCCGCGATCCGCGATCTGGTGATGGACAAGCTGGCCGCTGCGGGGGCGGAGATAAGGCTGCGCGATCTTTATGCCGAAGACTTCCAGCCGGTGCTGACGCGGCTCGAATGGACCGGCTATACCGAAAGCCCCGCCAACCGGCTGCCGGTCGCGGACCATTGCGCAGACGTGGCCTGGTGCGACACGCTGATCTTTGTCTATCCGACATGGTGGTACGGGATGCCCGCGATCCTGAAAGGTTGGCTTGACCGCGTGCTGTTGCCCGATGTGGCGTTCCTGATGCCCGACGCCACGCATCGCACGATCCGGCCGGGGTTGCAGCACATCCGGCGGATGGGCGTGTTCACCACCTGCGGGGCCAGTCGCTGGCTGACCTTTCTGGTCGGCGCGCCCGGCAAACGGACCTTGCTGCGCGGTGTGGGCCTGCTGCTGCATCCGCGTGCGAAAAAGGTCTTTGCCGCGCATTTCCTGATGGACACCTCGACCGAAAGCAGCCGCGCCCGCCATTTACGCCGCGTTGCCGCCCGCATGGACAAGCTGATCGGCACACCCGCCCCCCGGACCACCATGAAGGAGCAGACAGGATGAGACGCGACTGGAAAGACTATCGCGCGCCGGAATATGCGGCCATCGACCCGATGCGCACCATCGCGATCCTGCCCACTGCCGCGATCGAACAGCACGGCCCGCATCTGCCCGTGGGTGTGGATACGATCATCAACGAAGGTCTGCTGGACCTGCTGCGCCACCGCGCGCCCGATGACCTCGATTTCCGCATTCTGCCGGTGATGGCGGTCGGCAAATCGAACGAACACCTTTGGGCCAAAGGCACGCTGACGCTGACGGCGGAAACCGCCCTGCGCGCCTGGACCGAAATCGGGCTGAGCGTGGCACGCGCCGGTGTGCGCAAGATGCTGATCCTGAACAGCCACGGCGGCAATGTGGACCTGATTTCCATCCTGTCGCGCGAATTGCGGGTGCAGGCGGGGATGTATTGCGTGCGGATGGGATGGGGCGGGCTTGGCCTGCCGGACGGGCTGTTTTCCGAGCAGGAAATGCGCCATGGCATCCATGGCGGCGACAGCGAAACATCGCTGATGCTGCATTTCGCGCCAGAGACCGTGGATATGACCGCCGCGCAGGATTTCCGGTCGACAGCAGAAACCAGCGCCATTTCCCCCATTGGAGCGGTCGCCTATGGCTGGATCGCCAGCGACATCAACCCGCACGGCGTGGCAGGCGAGGCGCATCTGGCCACCGCGGAAAAAGGGCGGATCGCGGCCGACTATATGGTCGCATCCGTGATCGGCCTGCTGCGCACGATCACCGACACCCCAATCGAGGGCTTTCAGCCGGTCAAGGCGTGACGACAGACCGCCTCGGCGGTTGACGTTACCTGGCGACGATAGACCCCCGCGTCACCTTGTCACGATCGTCGGGAACTTTCTTGCCGACCGGCAGTTAGCTGCTTGAACGATCGGACGGCAGGATCACGACGACGTAGCAACATGTCCCTCGCATGGCGTTCCCGCGCTTCTATGTCCTCTGGTCCTGCCTGTCCGGTCGATCAATTCACCTTCAACCCCACCGGGTTGTTACCTCAACCTCGACCACTGGCGGCCTGTTCGCCGGCCCTATCCGCGTGCCGGCCCACCAGATCATTAATCGAAAGAAACCATCATGAACCAGATCATCTATATCGTTGGTGCCGTTGTCATCGTGCTTGCCATTCTCAGCTTCGTCGGCCTGCGTTGATCGCAACTTTTCAAGGAACACCACTATGACACTTGCCACCAATTCGCCGCGGCCCACCACGGTCGCGCCATCGCAACATGGCTCTGTGGTGCCGTCCTACATCGACTGGGCCGCCATTTTCGCGGGCGCAGTCTTTGCCACCGCCATTTCCGTCGTCCTGATCAGTTTTGGCGCCGGTCTTGGCCTGTCGCTGACCTCACCCTACTCTGGCGAAGGCGTCTCGGCCGCATGGATCGCGATTGCCTCGGGCATCTGGTTTGCCTGGGTGATGGTCACGGCTTTCGGCGCCGGCGGCTATCTTGCCGGTCGCATGCGCAGCCGCGTCGGTGATGCAACAGCAGACGAAGTTTCGGTCCGCGACGGGACCCACGGCCTGATGGTCTGGGCGACGGGGGCGGTCGTCGGCATGGTCATTGCCGCGTTCGGTATCAGTGGAATTGCCGGCGCCGGTGCAGCAGTTCTTGGCGCAGGCGCGCAGACGGCGACCGATACGGTCGAAGACGCGGTATCCTCGGATTACTTTGCCAACCTGATGCTGCGTCCGGCAACGGCCGAGGCACCGACGGCAAGCATCGACCCTGCAGTCCAAGAACAGGTGGGCAGCATTCTCGCCCGTGCAGTCACGTCGGGCGAGATTGCCGACCGTGACCGTGCCTATCTGGCGCAGGTGATCGCCGCCAACACCGACCTGTCCCCGCAAGAGGCCAGCACACGCGTCGATGAGATCGGCAGCGAGGTCGATCAGGCCATCGCAGCGGCACAGGATGCCGTGGAACAAGCGCGCGTCGCCGGCGTCGTTTTCGGGTTCATCGCTGCTGCAACACTGCTGATCGGCGCCGTCGCTGCGTTCTTTGCCGCGATGGCAGGTGGACATCACCGTGACGAAGGTCTGGGGTTCGACGCCATCACGGCGCGCCGCAGCTAACGCACGTTCAGAAACTGAAAGGATAAACCAATGCCTGCAATCATCGCCTGGCTTCTCGGCGCACCACTGGTCGTGGTGATCATCATCGCGGTGCTTCTGTAAAGGTACCCGCATCGCAAACGACAAAAGGCTCAGGCAGCGATGCCCGAGCCTTTTTGTGTTTTGGGTGTGTGGTGGTGAGCCGGTCGGGATCCGAACCCGAGACCTACTGATTAAAAGTCAGTTGCTCTACCAACTGAGCTACCGGCCCACACAGGGCGGTACTTAGAAAGGTGATGCAGCGCGGTCAACCCCCAAATGCCTTCGCCGCTGGATATGTGTCATGGCATTGTTTATATCGCCGCCATGACACAAACCGATCAGACCTTTCTGCCCTTTCGCAAGATGCACGGGCTCGGCAACGACTTTGTTGTCGTGGACGAACGCGGGACAACGCCGCGCGTCACGGCAGCGCTTGCCCGCGCGATTGCCGACAGGCACAGGGGCGTCGGGTTTGACCAGCTGGCGGTGATCACCGACACGCCCGATGCGGACCTGCACCTGATGTTCTGGAACAGCGATGGCACGACTGCCGCCGCCTGCGGCAATGCGACACGCTGCATCGCGCGGCTGGTCATGGACCAGACCGGACAGCGCGATCTGACGATTACAACTGACCGTGGCGCACTGAAAGCGGTCGATGCAGGGAACGGGCTGACATCGGTCAACATGGGCCAGCCACAGCTGGACTGGCACGAAATTCCGCTGGCAGAACAGATGGATACGCTGCAACTGCCTATCGACGGATCACCCACGGCCACCGGCATGGGCAACCCGCATTGCACGTTCTTCGTCGCTGATGCCGAGGCGGTTGATCTGGCCACGCGCGGCGCACTGATGGAACATCACCCGCTGTTCCCGCAACGCACCAATGTGCAATTCGCCAGCCTCATCGGCCCCGACCACCTGCGCATGCGCGTCTGGGAACGGGGCGTGGGCGTGACGCTGGCCTCTGGCTCCTCCTCTTGTGCCACGGCGGTCGCTGCGGCACGGCGCGGGCTGACGGGGCGCAAAGTGACCATCACGCTTGACGGCGGCGATCTTGCCATCGACTGGCGCGATGACGGGGTCTGGATGACAGGCACCACCGCTTATGTCTTTGACGGGCAATGGCGGCTATGACCCAGAACGCCCCGATCTTTTCGAATCACGGCTGCCGTCTGAATGCCTATGAAACCGAAGCCATGAAAGAGCTTGCAGCACAGGCCGGCGTGCAGGACGCGGTGATCGTGAACACCTGCGCCGTGACAGCCGAGGCCGTGCGCAAGGCGCGGCAGGACATCCGCAAGCTGCGCCGCGACCATCCGGCTGCGCGCATCATCGTGACAGGCTGCGCCGCCCAGACCGAACCCGACACTTTCGCAAAAATGGCCGAGGTCGATCTGGTCATCGGCAATACCGAAAAGATGGACCCCGCGACTTGGGCACGCCTGACGCCCGACCTGATCGGCGCGACAGAACCCGTACAGGTCGATGACATCATGTCGGTGACCGAAACCGCGGGCCATCTGATCGACGGTTTCGGCACCCGCAGCCGCGCCTATGTGCAGGTGCAAAACGGCTGCGACCATCGTTGCACGTTCTGCATCATCCCCTTTGGCCGCGGCAATTCGCGCTCTGTCCCCGCGGGCGTGGTGGTGGACCAGATCAAACGGCTGGTCGATCGCGGCTATGCCGAGGTCGTGCTGACCGGCGTCGACCTGACCAGCTGGGGGGCCGACCTTCCATCAGCCCCGAAACTGGGCGATCTGGTCATGCGCATCCTGAAACTGGTGCCAGACCTGCCCCGCCTTCGGATCAGTTCCATCGACAGCATCGAGGTCGACGACAACCTGCTGGCGGCCATCGCGACCGAACCGCGCCTGATGCCGCATCTGCATCTGTCGCTGCAACATGGCGACGATCTGATCCTGAAACGGATGAAACGGCGCCACCTGCGCGACGATGCGATCCGGTTCTGCGAAACCGCGCGAAAACTGCGCCCCGACATGACATTCGGCGCCGATATCATCGCGGGCTTCCCCACTGAAACCGAGGATATGTTCGCCAATTCGGTGGCCCTTGTGCGGGACTGCGACCTGACATGGCTGCATGTCTTTCCCTATTCCGCACGCCCCGGCACACCCGCTGCCCGGATGCCCGCCGTGAACGGTGCCGCGATCAAGGACCGCGCCGCCCGCCTGCGCGCCGCCGGCGATGCGCAGGTCAGCACCCATCTGGCCACCCAGATCGGACGCACCCATCACATCCTGATGGAAAGCCCCCGCATGGGGCGCACCGAACAATTCACCGAAGTCACCTTTGCCACCGACCAACCCGAAAGCCGGATCGTCACCGCGACAATCACGGGTTCCGCCGACAATCGCCTGACCGTCTGACATCGTTGGAGCCCAAATATCCCCGCCGGAGGCAAGAACCTTTGCAATCCCGCCCCATCCTCTGGACCTTCCGCCGCTGTCCTTTCGCCATGCGGGCAAGGCTGGCGATCCATGCCAGCGGCGTGCAGGTGGATCTGCGTGAAATCCTGCTGCGCGACAAACCGGCGGCCTTTCTGGCGACATCCCCCAAAGGCACGGTGCCTGTCATCGACACCGGCGAAGGGGTGATTGCCGAAAGCCGCGACATCATGCTCTGGGCGCTGAACCAGCACGACCCCGAAAACTGGCTGGACATGCCGCAGGACGGGCATGACCTGATCGACCGCTGCGACGGGCCGTTCAAGACCGCGCTCGACCATACCAAATATGCCGTGCGCTATCCCGATCTGGACATGGAAACCGAACGCGCCAAGGCCCTGGATTTCCTGCGCGATCTCGACGCAAGGCTGCGCGGGTCGGCGTTCCTGTTCGGGCCGCAGGTGCGCATGGCGGATATGGCGATCCTGCCCTTCGTGCGCCAGTTCGCGCATATCGACCTTGCGTGGTTCACCGCACAGGACATGCCGGACCTCGCGCGCTGGCTGGACGATTTCAAAAGCTCTGCCCGCTTTGCCGCCGTGATGGCGAAATATCCGCCTTGGCAAAGCGGGCAGGATCAGGTCTTGTTTCCCTGAATGCAAACAGGTGCCGCCATGAAACTTTTGATGTCCCCCGCTTCCCCCTTTGTGCGCAAGGTCCGTGTGGTCCTGCGCGAACTCGATCTGCTGGGTCAGGTAGCAGAGGTGACAGTGACGACGACACCGCTTGCCTCCGACCCCTCCGTGGTCGCGGCAAACCCGACGGGCAAAATCCCGGCGCTGGTGCGCGACAATGGCCCCGCGATCTATGACAGCCGCGTCATCACACGGTTTCTGGACGATCACGGTGGCGGGTCCCTTTATCCGCAGGCGCGGATCTGGGAGGTTCTGACGCTGGAAGCAACGGCAGACGCGATCATGGAAGCGGCCGTGCTGATGACCTACGAGGCGCGGCTGCGTCCCGAGGCACAGCAATCATCCGACTGGGTTGAGGCGCAATGGGGCAAGGCCAGCCGCACCATCGCCGCCGTCAACGCCCGCTGGATGAGCCATCTGCACGGCCCGCTTGACATCGGTCATATCGGGATCGCCTGCGCTTTGTCTTATGTGGACCTGCGCCACGATGCGCGCGGGTGGCGCAACGGCAATGACGCGCTTGCCAAATGGCACGCGGATTTCATGACGCGGGACAGCATGGCTGCCACCGCCGCGTGAAGCTCAAAAGTTGAAGCTGACGCCCAAGTTCACCGCATTGGTGAAAATGTCGGTTTCGACAGTGCCGCCTGTATCAAGATCGCCGGTGTTGGACGTGAACGTGCCTTTGTATTCACCAAAGACCGACCATTGGTCACTGATCGGATAGCTGGCACCCGCGATCCAGGTCGCGGCGGGGCCGGTCAATTGGTAGCCGAAAGTTTCGGATTCCCCGCTCGTCACTTCGACATGCGGGATCGAGACACCAAGCCCACCGCCGACATACGGCGTCACATCGCCCAGCATGTTGGGCCAGCGCCGATAGGCGTTGACGGTCAGCGTGTTCAACCCGTCGGTGAATTCCAGCACGTCGAACCCATCCGGCAATTCGCCGTCCTTGGGATAGACCTTGTTATGCGCGAAATCGAGCCCGAAGCCGAATGTGGGGGTCTGCCAGCGCGTTGCACGGATACCGTAATAGATCGGCGCGCTTGCGGAACGGCCTTCCCAGTCGATGGAAAAATCGGAATCGGCAATGACCGAGTCGCCGCGAATCGCCACATCCGACCCCGGCGCCGATTGTGCACCGCCATAAAAGCTCAATTCGACCTGCGCCGCAGCAACGGTCGGAAGAGCCAAAAGGCCGCAGCAAAAGGCAATGACGCGTTTCATGGTCGAATCCCCAAGTATCAGGCAGGCTTCACCCCTAAAGATTGGCGGTTGGAGTCACAATAAAACATTAAGTGATCGCTTGGATCCTGCCAGCTTGTGACGCCATGGCCACAATCACTTGCATATTAACGCAAAAAAAGCGAATTGTCGTCAGTCTGCGCAGCAAGCGGGCCTGTCCCCACGAAAGCCGATGTAGAAACGGGCTTCAGGATGCTCCGTCACCGGCTGTTACACATCGTGTCTTTGTCGGCGCCCAAGCCGTGCTTGACCCTGCGCCCGATTGTCCGCTGGACGACTGTGGTGAACGGGGATAAACAGCGGCGGATTGGATAGATGGTGACATCGTCCTAGCTATTTTTTGGGCAATTGCCCGCCAACCAACCGGAGATGCACCCAGTGTCACAAGTTGAAGAACATCAGGGAACACGCCGCGACTTCCTTTACTATGCCACCGCCGGTGCCGGCGTTGTCGTGACAGGTGCCGCTGTCTGGCCCTTGGTCAACCAAATGAACCCTTCCGCAGACGTTCTGGCGCTTGCGTCGATCCGCGTGGATGTCAGCGCTGTCGATCCGGGCACACAGCTGACAGTGTTGTGGCAGGGTAAACCCGTCTTTATCCGCGCCCGCACCGAAGCCGAGATCGCCGAGGCGAACGCCGTCGACATTTCGTCCTTGCCGGACCCTCTGTCGCAGAACGCGAACCTTGATGCATCTGCGGATGCCAGCGACGCAAACCGCGCCCTGTCCGAAGATGGCGTCTGGCTGGTCCAGATGGGCATCTGCACCCACCTTGGCTGCGTGCCTTTGGGCCAGTCGGGCGATTTCGGCGGTTGGTTCTGCCCATGCCACGGGTCGCATTACGACACCTCTGGCCGCATCCGCCGTGGCCCGGCGCCGCGCAACCTCGATATTCCCGTCGCGTCCTTCGTGGACGAGACTACCATTCAACTCGGTTAAGGAGAGCGGTCCATGGCTGGTATTCCCCACGACCATTACGAACCAAAGTCCAATGGTGAAAAGTGGCTGCACACGCGGCTGCCCATCGTCGGGCTGATCTATGATACCCTGATGCTGCCGACCCCCCGCAACCTGAACTGGATGTGGATCTGGGGGATTGTTCTGGTGTTCACGCTGGTGATGCAGATCATCACCGGCGTCGTGCTGGTGATGCATTACGTCCCGCATGTCGACATGGCCTTTGCCTCGGTCGAACATATCATGCGCGACGTGAACGGCGGCCACATGATCCGTTATTTCCACCAGAACGGCGCATCATTGTTCTTTGTGGCCGTTTATGCGCATATCTTCCGGTCGCTCTATTACGGGTCGTACAAGTCCCCGCGCGAGGTGACATGGATCATCGGGATGCTGATGTATCTGCTGATGATGGGCACGGCCTTCATGGGTTACGTGCTGCCATGGGGCCAGATGTCGTTCCACGGGACTGCCGTGATCACCGGCCTGTTCGGCGCGATCCCCTTTGTCGGCGAAAGCGTGCAGACATGGCTGCTGGGTGCGACCGCCGTGGGCCAGCCTGCGCTGAACCGCTTCTTCTCGTTGCACTATCTGCTGCCCTTCATCCTGCTGGGTCTGACGATCGTGCATATCTGGGCGTTCCACACGACAGGCAACAACAACCCGACCGGCGTCGAAGTCCGCCGCACGTCGAAAGAAGATGCCGAAAAGGACACGCTGCCGTTCTGGCCCTATTTCGTGATCAAGGACCTGTTCGCGCTGGCGATCATCCTGGCGGTCTTCGTGGCAGTTGTGGGCTTCATGCCGAACTATCTTGGCCACCCCGACAACTACATCCCGGCAAACGCGCTGGCGACACCTGCGCATATCGTGCCTGAATGGTATTTCCTGCCGTTCTACGCGATCCTGCGGGCCTTTACCGCTGACGTCTGGGTCGTGCAGATCGTCCAGTTCCTGAGCTTCGGCATCATCGACGCGAAATTCTTTGGTGTTCTGGCGATGTTCGGCGCGATCGTGGTCATGGCGCTTGCCCCATGGCTTGACACATCGACGGTGCGGTCCGGCCGCTATCGCCCGATGTTCAAGTGGTGGTTCTGGCTGTTCGTGGTCAACTTCATCGTGCTGATGTGGGTGGGCGCACGCCCGGCCGAATCGCCCTATGACCTGATCTCGCTGATCGCCTCGACCTACTGGTTCGCCTATTTCCTCGTGATCCTGCCGCTGCTCGGCGTCATCGAAAAGCCGCTGACACCGCCAGCGACGATCGAGGAAGACTACAACGCGCATTACGAGCCGAAAAGCGTTGGCGCACCAGCCGTCAATCCGGCCGAGTGAGGAAGACCAATGAATATGATGCGTAAACTCACACTCGCCGCGACAGCAGCGCTTGCCCTGACATCGGGGCAAGCCATCGCAGCGGGCGCGGAAATCGAAGTGACCGACTATGCCTTCCCACACGAAGGTCCGTTCGGCCAATTCGACCAGATGCAGCTTCAGCGCGGCTTGCAGGTGTATACCGAGGTCTGCGCGGCTTGCCACGGTCTGCAGTACCTGTCGTTCCGCAACCTGTCGGACGAAGGCGGACCGGGCCTGCCCGAAGACCAGATGCGGGCCTATGCCGAATTTTACGAAGTGTTCGACCAGTCGCTGTTCGATGGCGAGGGTGATTTCCGTCCGGCAACACCAGCGGACAGATTTCCCATGTCCAACCTGTCGAACGCGCCTGACCTGACCTTGATGGCCAAGGCGCGCGCCGGTTTCTCGGGACCATACGGCACCGGGATCAGCCAGTTGATCAACGGCATGGGCGGCGCGGAATACATTGCATCGCTGATGACAGGCTACCACGAAGAACCCGAATGCGCGCTTGAAGGCGAGCCGATGGACGGGTACTACAACGTCGCCTTTGCAGCGGGCGGTTTCCCGGACAGCTGCAAGGGCGAGCATGGCGAACATCTCGTCCCCGGCAGCTGGATCGCAATGGCACCGCCGCTTTGGGGTGACGACGTCGTCTATGCCGATGGCAGCCCGACCGACCTCGAATCGGTGTCGATGGATGTCGCTGCATTCCTGACGTGGACCGCCGAACCCAAGATGATGGCACGCAAACAGGCCGGCCTGACTGGCGTGATCGCGCTGACCTTGCTGTCCGTTCTGTTGTACCTGACGAACAAGCGGCTGTGGGCGCCTTACAAGAACAAGAAAGAAGCCTGACGCCAAAGCGTGAGACTTGCAGAAAGGCCCGCCAGTTTGGCGGGCCTTTTTCGTTCAGCCCAGATAGGCGGCAAGGCCGGGTGGCGGATCACCAAAGAAATCCGCAGTTGCGACAGGCGCTGACACCTTGCCTTCGGCGATGAACGACGCCGCATCCGCGATCCGCTTTGCATCATCGGGGTCGTGGGTCACCATCAGCACCGTCCGCCCCGCAGCGCCAAGCGTGGTTTGCACCAGATCCAGCATCTCGTCCTTCAACCCCGGCCCAAGGGCTGCAAAAGGTTCATCCAGCAGCACGACAGGCCGGTCGGCCAACAGGACCCGCGCCAGCGCCGCACGGCTTTGCTGGCCGCCTGACAGCGCGGCAGGTTTGCGCTGGCCAAGCCCCGCAAGCCCAACCGCCGCCAGCGCTCCCTCGATGGACGCGCTCTCGGCCTGCGACAGCCGCAGAGCAGGGCGAAGGCCAAGCCCGACATTCTGCGCAACCGTCAGATGGGGAAACAGGTTATTGTCCTGAAAGATCGCGCTGACTGGACGTGCGCCCGGAGCGAGCGGGGTCAGGTCTTTGCCCTGCCACAAGATAAGTCCCGAAGCAGGCGCGAAAAACCCCGCCACGGCTGCCAGCAAGGTGGATTTGCCCGCGCCGGACGGGCCGATCAGGGCGGTGATCTTGCCGGTGTCGAACGTGAGATCGGCGGTCAGACGGAATTCATCCTGCGCCAGCACAAGGTTGTCACAGATCAGCATTGCCGCGCCCTCCCCGGTCGCAGATCCAGAACGCCGCAAAGCTGAGGGCCAGCAAGAGAAGCGCAGCACCCGCCGCAGCGTCCATCCGGTAGGCCCCCATCAGGCGGTACATGGCCAGCGGCAGGGTCTGCTGCGCTTCGCCCGCGAACAGCGTGATGACGC
>DAISXL010000010.1:9120-28352 GCA_036825855.1 Yoonia sp. | reverse complement strand
GCCGCATCGGGCGCACGAAAATCGCCCCCGGCCTGTCGCCCAAGACATGGGAAGGTGTCGCCTGTGGCGTCACTTGCGCGATGATCATCGGCGGCTTGCTCAGCTGGATCACCCCTTTTGCGCCCCTTGGCGCGATGGCGATGGCGGGGGCCGCGTCACTCGTCGGCATGTTCGGCAGCTTCGTTTTCGCCGCGATCAAGCGGGACCGCGGGGTCAAGGACTGGTCGCATCTGATCCCCGGGCAAGGCGGGATCGTCGACCAGCTCGACTCTGTGATCTTTGCCGCGCCGATCTTTTACCATCTGACGCGGTATTTTTACACCTGACCAAAGAACTGCGGCAGTTTGCTCAGGTTCTTGGCCACCAGCGTGCCGATCCCGCCCACGTTGTGCCGCCGGATTGCGCGATAATCCTCGCGGCTTTTGCGGATCATCTGGGCAAAGCTGCGGTTGCTCGCGCCGCCCATCTGCATCTGCACCATGACATGCGGGATATAGGCCAGCCGCACCTGCCCCGTGGTCAGAAACCGCAGCATCCCGTCATAATCGCCCGAAATGCGGTAGCTGGTGTCGTATAGCCCCGCGCGGTCGAACACCGCGCGCCGCAGATAGAGCGTCGGATGCGGCGGCATCCAGCCAAGGGCCAGCGCGCGCGGGCTGAACGCGCCTGCCCGCCAGTGCCGGATCACGCGGGACGGGTCGCTGCGCGCGACATAGTGCAGATCGCCGTAGACACCGTCGATGGCGGGATCAGCCAACACTTCGGCCACGCGCGCCAGAACGGAGGCGTCGGCCAGCACGTCATCGGCGTGGAGCAGCCCGATTACATCGCCCGTCGCCCGCCTGATCCCTGCGTTGATTGCTTCGTAAATCCCGCCATCCTTGGCCGAGACAAGCGCCATCCCCGCCAGCCCCTGCGCGCGCAACACATCCAGCGTGCCATCGGACGACGCCCCGTCCTGCACGACATGCTCCAGATCACGATGCGTCTGCGCCCGCAGGCTGCCCAGCATCCGTGGCAGGGTCGCCGCCCCGTTGCGCACGGCAGTCACGACAGAGATTTTCATGCAGCATCCTTTCGGGGTTCGGGAAACAGGTCGATCCCCAGCACGGCATGGATCGCGGCGACAGGCCCCGCGCCCGTTTGCGCCATGCAGCGTTCGACCTCGGCCAGTTTGGCATCGACAAGGTAGCGGTACCAGAACCCTTGCAGCACATGGAACGCGCGGGCCTGCGCGCCGTCCCGAAAGCCACCGCGCAGGATGTAGCGATAGAGGAAATAGACCCCCGCCCGCATCCCGCCGGGCAGGCGCGCGTAGAGGTTGTCCTTGATCCAGCGCTTGACCCCCGCAGCGCCCGTGGGTCTGGGTTGAACAGGCAAAAACCCGTGCCGCTGGTTGAGGATATCCACCACCTCGCGGCTGGCATAGGCATTGTGCTTGGCGATCCACCAATCGAGCGGCTTGCGGTTGTCGTCGATGATCTGCCCCGACAGATGGGCGACAGGGCCATTCACGACGATATGTTCATCCATCCAGCGCGCCTCGACCCGGCCTTGCCCCTGGCGGAACAGCCGCAGCATCCGCGCGGGAAACAGGCCGCCAAAGCAGACAGGCTGGCCTTGGAACCACATGCTGCGCCCCACAGTGATCCCCGCCGCATCGGGCAGTCCGGCATTGATCTGCGCAGCAAGCTCCGGCGTGACATATTCATCCGCATCGAGCCGCAGCACCCAGCCCGCCCCTGCGCCAAGCCGGTCTAGCGCCCAGTTGAATTGTTGCGCATAGTTGGTCCAGGGGTGCTGCCACACCTCTGCTCCCGCCGCGCGCGCGATCTGGCAGGTGGCATCGGTCGATCCGCTGTCCACTACGATGATCCGCGTGGCGACGCCCTGCAATGACGCCAGCGCGCGGGGCAGGTGCAGTGCCTCGTCGCGGGTCAGGATGATGGCGGTCAGGGCGGTCATTGCGGTCTGACCTGCATGGGATTGCCTTGCCCGATGTGCCGCGCCGGCAGGTTGCGCAGCGCCACGCCGCGCGCGCCAAGGATCGCGCCTGTCCCGATCACCACCCCCGGCCCGACGAAGGCATCAGCACAGACCCAGGCATCCGGCCCGATCACGATGGCAGGCCGCAGCAAAGGGCGCGCGGGGTCGCGCCAGTCGTGGCTGCCTGCACACAAATGCGCGTTTTGCGACACTGTCGCGCGTGGCCCGATATGGATCGGCCCCAGCGCGTACAGGATGGCACGGTCGCCGATGGCGGCCTGATCCTCGATATGCAGGTGCCAGGGGATCGTGATGCGCACCGTGGGGTGGATATGCACCCCGCGCCCGACCCGCGCACCAAAGAGCCGCAAGAGCCAGACCCGCCACACCCAGAACGGGCGCGGACTGAACCGGAACAAGGGTTGGCACAGACCCCACAGAACCCGCGCCACTTGCGCCTTGGCCGACCAGTTGCGCGCGCGACGGTTGGCGGTGATGTCGATATGTGTCGTCATGCCTGCACCATCTGTGGCGCGCCTGTGGCCAGCGCGCGGTAGAGCGTGGCGAAGGCCGCCACCATCGCCTCGGGCGAGAAATCGCGGATCATCCAGTCGCGCCCGCGTGCGCCCATCGCGGCCAGATCACCTTTGGCCAGAAGCGCGATTGCCGTGGCCAGATCATCGCGCGCAAGATCGATGCAGGCCCCGGCCCTCATCACGTCCAGCCGCTGCCACGGCGTGCCGGTCGTCGTCAGCACCGGCACGCCGTTCGCCAACGCCTCGGCCACAGTAATGGCGAAATTCTCGCTGTGGCTGGGCAGCACGAAGAGATCGGCGCGCGCAAAAGCCAGCGCCTTGGCGTGCCCCTGCACATCGCCGTGAAACCGGATGCGAGGATTGCCTTGCGCGGCTTTGTGCAGCGCGGCCTCATGCGCGGGGGTGCCGGTGCCATAGATGTCGAGCGTCCCCTGCGCAGGCAGCGCCGCGATCAGCAGGTCGATGCCTTTCTTGGGATGCAGCCGCCCCAGATACATCAGACGCAGCGCCCCTTGCGGGCGGTAAAGCCGCGGCAGAGCGGGGGGAATGGTCACACAATTGGGGATCATTGCCGTCTGAATACTCCGCAGGCGCGCGACACTCTGCGCGGCTTCGACACCTGCGGTGACATGCAGCAGAGTATCAGTTGGGCGCAGGACTTGCGCCACCCTCTCGAACAGATGCTTGACCCCGATCCGGGGCGCGTCCGGCCAGTCCTGCGTCGCCTGCAAGGCACCGCGCGGCGACCAGACCAGCGGTTTGCCCAGCGCGCGGGCCAGCGCCAGAACAGGCAGCGTCGGAAAGGAATAGGTCCCCGTCAGATGCACCACATCCGCCCAAAGCATCGCGGCAGGCAAACGCGCCAGCAACCCCGGAGCCACCGAATGCCCCGCGATCCGGCGCGCGAAATCCACGCGGTAAGGCAAAGGCACGCGGCGCACCCTGTCGCCCACCGCAGGCCCCGCCGCATCGGTCGTCAGCACCCGCAGGTCAAAACCAGGGGTCGCCGCGATCCCGTCGCAAATCGCCTTGGTCGAAAAGATCGGCCCGCCCCAGAAGGTCGCGGGATAAAAGCTCGGGGTGACGTGCAGGATGTTCATGCCGCCACCTTTGCGCGCTGGCCGATGATCCGCGCAGGGTTGCCCGCAACGACCGCCCCCGCCGGCACGTCGCGCGTGACCACGGCCCCCGCGCCGATCACCGCGCCATCCCCGATCCGGCGGCATTGCGGCAGGATCACGGCGCGCAGGCCGATCCAGACGCCCGCGCCGATGGTCTTGACCATCGGTTGCGGGACCGACCACGGGTCCAGCCCATGGTCATGCGTATAGATCACCGCCCCTTCGGAGATCAGCGTGCCATCCCCGATCACCAGCCCGCCCGTTGTGTCCAGATGCACATCGCGGTTGATCTGCACGCCGTCTCCGAGGCGCAGCCCGGCGCGGCCGGTCTCGGCCGACACCTCGACCCCGCGCCAGATATAGCATCCCGCCCCGATGGTGACGGCAGAGGGATCGTCGAACCGCACACCGGGTTGAAACCGGCTGCCAGCGCCGACCTGCGCCAAGGTCGCGCGGTGCCACAGCGTGGCAAGGATCATCCCCGACCGGCGGTGGATTTGAGCAGGCAGGCGCAGGGCGCGCAGAACGGTGCTATGCATGGGACAGCCTTTCGGTTGGCAAGGCCCGCCAGCGCAGGCGGCGGACGAACAGCGCACGGATCAGCAGGATCAGCACCAGTTGCGCCGCAGCCCCCACGACAAAGGCGCTGAAGGAGGATTGCAGGCAGGCCTGCACGAAAGGATAGAACAGCACGGGATAGAGGAACGCCGATCCTGTCCGCGCGGTGCGGCGGGGGTCGAGCAGGAAGGCCTCGCCTTTGCGGAACACCCAGCCCAGCGCGGGTGCCACCGCGAGCCCCGCCCAGCCGAAGTTGATGAATGCCTCGCCCGGACCTGTGACGTTGAACGCGCCGCCTGTGGCCAGCCCCATCACCTCGCGCTTGAAATAGACGCCAAGGTCGATGGCGGGCTTGTCCGGCCAAATGTCGCGCGGGACCCAGCCAAAGGCCCACCAGCCATAGCTTTGCCCCAACAGCATCTGGTCGGGTTCCACATGGCCCGTGACCATGACCGCGACGTTGAAATCAAGAAAATAGGTCGATCCGATGATCTGGCGCAGAAGGCTCGCCCCCTCTGCGCCCAGGCGCAGTTCGGTCATATAGGACGACAGCATTATGATGCCGATTGCGCAGGCCAGCCCCAGCACCCCTTGCCGCCAGCCCAGCCGCCCGCCCAGAATGGCATGGGTCGCCAGCGCATAGACCGCCAGTTCCACCAGTTCGAACCGGTCGCCCGATACCAGCGCGATCCCGACGAGCGCAACCGCCAGTGCCAGCGTCATCGCGACCAGCGCAGGGCGCGGGTGCAGGATCGTCTGCGCCAGACAGAGCACAAAGGCAAACTTGGGGATCACGAACAGCGTCTTGATCCCTGCCAGCGTCGCGCCCACACCATCGGCGTTCACGTTGATCTGCTTGGCGCTGTTCAGCGCGGAGAGCAGGCCGGCCTCATGCAGCCCCGTGCCCCGCGCGCGCAGGATCAGCAGCACCGTGACCAGTGTCACCATCAAGGCGAGAGCGACCAGCGCGCCCAGATGCTGCACGCCTGCCGCAACCCCGCGCGCGGCCACGATCCGCGCGGGCGCGGGCTGCGGTGTGCAGGCCAACAGATAGCCAAGGCAGATCAGCGCCACGAAGCCGCCAAGATAGATCGCCCCCACCAGCGCCGCGCCCGGTGCGGGATCGAACCTTGCGTAGAACGCCAGATCGGGGGCAATGGCATAGGCCAGTGCCTTGGCCAGAAACCCCAAGGCGCAGAAATAGCCCAGCAGATGCAGGGGCGAGACCCAAGCCAGCAACCCTTGCCGCGCTGCGATCCAGAACGGCAGCAGTGTGCAAAGTGCGGCCAGCGCGATGATCAGGACATCCGCCATGCGGGCTCCCTCCCCAGGCGGGCCAGCGTGTTGACGCCCAAGCCGCGCCAGACCCAGACCCAGAGCAGCGCGGCACAAAGGCTGGTCGCGCAGACATAGGCCAGCGCGTTGCCCATGGCGTCCTGCGGGGCAAGCAGCAGGACCAGCGCCAGATAGCACAGCACCCCCGCCAGCCGCGCGATGGCGGCCAGATGCCCGCCGCCTGTCAGCGTGGCCACGGTCGTTCCTTGCGCAAAGGCCAGTTGCACCAGCGTCCCGCCCAGCAGCACCAAAAGCACAGGCACCGGCAAGTCCGGCAGCCAGACCATCAGCGCAGGCAGGGCGAACAGCGTCAGCCCCGCCAGCCCCAGCCCCGGCAACAGGGCGATCCGCGCGCCCGCGTCGCTGGCGCTTTGCAGGGCGTGCCGGTCGCGGGCGGCATGGGCGGCGCTGATCCGCCCCGCGCTGACCCATGTCGCGACCGACATCGGCAAGGCCACAAGGTTCGCCAGCCGCCGCAGCAGCGCATAGACCCCGATCTGCTCGGGCGTCAGAAACTGGCCACCGACCACGATATCGACCTGCGCCAGCACCATGCCCAGCACGGATGTCGCCCAGAGATTCACGGTCAGCGGTCCCGCGGGCTTGTCGCGCCCGATCAGGCTGGACAGCTGCGGATGCGCCAAAACCAGTGCCGCTGCCAGCAGACAGGCGGCGCCAAGGATCAGTGCAGCCCCCCACAAGATCCCAGCAGGCGCAAGACCTGTCAGCCCGGCCAGCCCCAGCGCCAGTACCGGCACGCCGTCGCGCAGGATCATCGACTGATGCACCGATCCCAGCGCCCGCCAGATGCTGGCAAGGCAGGAGGCGAGGTTGACCGCGACGGCCACGCCCAGCACGGCGACCCACGGCTGGTTCGGCCAGAGCAGGGGCAGGATCAACGCGCCGACGCCAGCAGCAAGGACAGGAAAGACAAGGCAAAGCGCCACGACGGCGCGCGGATGCATCCCCGCGCCGTCACCCAACCGCGCAAGCAGGATCAGCGGCCCGCCAAAGCCCAATAGCGTGGCACCGATCAGCGCCAGCCCCCAGCCCACGACAAGCTGGCCGAAATTGTCGAACCCCAAACCCCAGGCCAGCCCGACCAGCACCCCCAGATTGACGGCAACCAGCCCGCCGCGCACCAAAAGCGCGCGTCCGCCAGACCGATGCAGGGCTTTTTGAAAACGCGCGATCACGATGCTGACACAGCCTTGAAGGCGCGTTCACCATGTTCGCGCTGCTCAACTGATCCTTCATTGTGATTAATTTTGTCTTAACTCCTTTGTGGTTTCAGGAAGGAGACCGCCGCAGATTGGAAAGCCCGTCTCATGTCCCGCCCTGCCCTGCCATCATCGGTTCCGGCTTTTGTCGAACTTGACCGCACCGCCCCTCTTGATCCGGTGCAGATGCTGCGCGTGGTCTGGGCGGGAAAATGGGTCATCGCACTGATGACGGGTCTTTCGGTCTTGCTCGCGGGGTATTACGGCTTTGCACTGGCCAGCCCGCGCCATGCCGCCGTGGCGTTGATCGACACCAGCGCAGCCCCCGCGCCGATCCCCGCCAGCACACCGGCCGACACCGTCAAGCCCGGCACGCATATCCAGCACTTGCTGGCGACACCGACGCTGGAACAGGTGATCGAGCGGCTTCAGCTGCGCATGGACCCCGCGTTCAACCGCTATCTGACGCCGGTGCCTACGCTGTCGGTCACGGGCGTCCGCACAAGGCTGCGCAATCTGTTGCTCGGGCAGGTCGAAGTGCCACCCGATGCCGCGGCCATATCCGCCAAACTGGTCCAGAACCTGCGCACTGCGATCCGCATCGAAAACCCCCGCGACAGTGATTTGCTGCGCGTGACGGTCACCGCAGGCGACCCCGACCGCGCCATCGCGATCGCCAACACGCTGGTGGCGGTCTATCTGGAGGATCAGGTGGCGCAAAAGCAGGACCGCGCGGCCGACAGCATGGCGTGGCTGTCCGCCCGGTCAGCGGAATTGCGCAGCGCCCAGACCGATCTGACAACGCGGATCGCGGCGCTGATCGCGCAGGCCGGACTGCAGGACCCGCAACGCCACGACACCTTGGGACGGCAATTGCAGGACACCGCAGCGCGGCTGACCAGCGCCACGGCCGCCCTTGACCGCGCCGGTGACGTGGCAAACCGGCAGCGACTGACGGCGCAGACCGCAGCGCTTCGGGCCAGCCATGATGACCTGGCGGCTGAACTGGATGCACTGACGGCGGCAGGTCAGGCGCGCGACAGGTTGCAGGCCGATCTTGACGCGAACCTTGCACAACAGGCGGAATACCGGGTGCTGATACAGGACCTGACTTTGCAGATGGGCCAGATCGCGCCGGACAGCCGCGTGCTGAACGCCGCGACCGAGGCGCAATACATCGGCCCGCAGAAGCTGCTGTTGCTGCAAATCGCAACTGTTGTAGGCGCTCTTGCCGGGCTGATGCTGGTGGCGCTGCGGCAGAGCCTGCGGCGCGGGTTCGTCGATGCACAGGCCTTGCAGGACGCGACCGGCCTGCCGGTGCTGGCGCAATTGCCGCTGTTGCCCTCGCGCAGGCCCGCGCGGCTGCTTGCGGCGCTGACAGCCGCCGATGCCACCGCCGCGACCGAAGGCTTTCGCCATCTGCGGACCGCCCTGCTGCTGCGCGGGGCAACGGTGCCGCAGGTGATCCTGTCGACCTCGGCCATCCCCGGCGAAGGCAAGACCACGCAGGCCATCGGGCTGGCCCAGAGCATGGCGAGCCTTGGCAGACGGGTTCTGCTGATCGACGGGGACCTGCGGCAAGGGGCGTTCCGCCGTTATTTCCGTCTGCGGGGAACCGACGGTCTGGCGGCGGTGATCCTTGGCCATATCGCGCTGGCCGCCGCGACTGAGCCAAGCGCGATCCCCGGCGTCGATCTGCTGGCAGGCGGCGCAACGGATGCAACCGGGGCCGAAACCCTGTTTCTGCCGGGGCTTGCCGACGTGATCGCGCAGGCGCGCGGTGCTTACGATGTCGTCGTGATCGACGCGCCGCCTGTTGTGCCGGTGCCCGATGCGCTGGCGCTCGCGCGTCATGCCGATGCGGTGGTCCTTGCCGTGCGCTGGGACAAGACGCCTGCATCCGTCCTGCTGGCCGCCACCGAGAAACTGGCAGCGGCCGAGGTCGAGATCACGGGCCTGACCCTGACACAGATCAACAGCCGGAGGCAGGCGCAACGCGGCGGGTTCGGTTTCGCGCGCTACGGGCGGGGCTATTTTCACGCCTGAGCGGGTGTGACCGCCACCACGTGCCGGCTGGAAAAGCCGATCACATCCCCCGCTTGCAGCACCGTTGCCGGCGGCAGGTCGGCCGCGACATAGGCCTTGGCGATCCAGTCGAGCGATCCTGCCGCGCTGCGCCCGTCGATATTGGGCCGCAGAAAGCTGGAGACAGGCCCGATGCGATTGCCCGCAATCGCCAAAGCCGCCGCCTGACAGCCATAGCGCAGATCGCCTGTCGCCCCTGTCCCTGCGACACCCAGACGACCCGTCGCCCCAAAGGCGATATTCGCGGGGGTCTGGCCTGCGAAACCGGCCAGTGTCACGCTGCCCTCTGGCCCGGCGACGGTCTGCACCGCAATGGCCGCACTTTCCCCGTCCCAATGCACCAAGGGCACCATCCCCAGATAGAGCCAGTCGACCGTGGCATCCGGCCCGGTCAGGGTGACCTGCACGTCATGGCGCACCTCGCCCGGCGTGATCCTGCGGGTCATCTGGCATTCGCCGATATCGCCGCCGCTGCCGCGCTGCCACGTGGTGTTTTCGACCGTCACGACCTCGGTGCCCACGGCCAGACCGGTGCCGGAAGTGACAGGCACAAATGGCTGCGCGTCCAGCGTCACGCTGCGGGACACCAGCGCCTCGTTGCCATGGGTCTGACCGCCGATCTCGGTCGCGGCACCGGCGACGACGAGGCGCGCGGCATATTCCCGTTCGGAGGCATAATCGATCGCCTGAAACTGCGGATAGGTCGGGCGGTTGTCAGCGCGCCAGTCCAGCCCGCCATCGCCGCCGATCCCCGACAGATGCACGGGCGGTGTGGTGCCGCTGACACCCGTCGCACGGGCGGCATAGAAGGTGCCCTGCCATTGCACCTCGTCGCCCATGACGTAGGCGGTCGCAGGCTGCCAGACCGGCGGCAGGATACCGTTGTCGGACAGATCGGCCGATAGCGCCACCGCCTCGATCATCAGGCTGGTGCCGCCGGGCGTGGCAGCTCCCCCGTGCGACAGGGTCACGGCATGGCTGCCGGTCAGGCCGGTGGCCACGCGGATGCTGCGGCGGCGCTGCATATCGGTGGCGGTGTGGGTGCTGAACGCCTTGAACGCCAGCCCCGCAGGCACACCGATGCCATCGACAAGGGTCTGCGCGCCGTCGATATCAACGCGGCAATAGCCGCCCGAGCTGCGCCCCGTGAAACAGACCCAAAGGTCATAGGGTTTGGCCCGCGCCACCGTCACGTTGATCGTGGCGGTCAGGGCCGAGGTGCTGACCGCGCGGTTGCCGACATAGCTGCCCGAGAGACCAGAGCCCGAGGATTGCAGCTGCGACCAGCCCGCCGACAGCCCGAAAGCCGCCACCGGATAGACCTTGCGCAAGGCGCAGGTCAGCGTTTCGCGCCAGGACAGGCGGGTGCCTGCGTTCACGCCGTCCAGCCGCAGGCAGGCGGCGGTTGCAGGGCCGGTCTCGGTCCAGACGGTCAGCCCGCCTTGCGGACCAAGGCCAAGCGCGACCTGCGTGCCAGTGCCCTTGGCGAAAAAGGCCGCCAGCGGGTCGCGCGCGGCGGGTGCTGCATAGGCCGGCGAAAGCTCCAACCCGATCATGGATCAGTACCACGCCACAAGCTGCGCCGTCGTCCCGCTGGCCAGAATACGCACCGGCCGGATCGACAGCACGGCCCCTGCCGCGACATCATAGGTCACGACCTGCCCGTCCTTGTCCTGCAAGGCTGCCGTGCCCGCGCTTTGCACGAAAATCGCACGCGGGCGCACCGGCAGGTCCGCGCTGTCCGACGGCGCGACGACGTAATGCGCGACGGCGGGCGAGGTCAGGTTGACGTAATCGGCACTGAAAGGATCGGGCATGGGGGACTCCAGCTATGTTGCAAAGGCCATGATCGCGCGTTTGCATGGAGGCTCCGTTGCTTGCCCGCGCGGTGCTGTGCGCAACGGCACTGGCCAAGCCAGGCGTGGCCGCGCTAGACAACGGATCATGGACCTGCCGCACCATCCCCTTCCCGATGCCGCGGATGCCTTTGCCGGCACCCCGCCCCGCCCTGACCGGCCCTTTGTCGCGGTGGGCGACGTGCATGGGCGGCCTGACCTGCTGGCCCCCGTCCTTGACCGCGCAGCGACTGATGGCCTGCCTGTCGTGCTGGTGGGGGATTACATCGACCATGGCCCCGACAGTGCGGGCGTGCTGCGCCTGTTGCAGGACCGCGCGGGGCGGATGGACCTGACCTGCCTGCGCGGCAATCACGAAGACCTGCTGCTGCGGCATCTGCGCCGCCCGCGAAAGACCGGCCGGACATGGCTGCGCTATGGCGGGCGGGCGACGCTGGACAGTTTCGGGATCACCGATCTGCCCGAGGATGTGGCCCTTGCCGATCTGGTACGCACGCGTGATGCGCTGCTGGCCGCCATGGGCGACAGCATGAACTGGCTGCTATCCCTGCCCTATTGGTGGCAAAGCGGGAATGTCGCCGTGCTCCATGCAGGCGCCGATCCGGCATTGCCTCTGGCCGATCAGGTGCCCAAGGCAATGGCCTGGGGGCATCCCGATTTCGGCGTGGCGCCGCGCCGCGACGGGGTCTGGTGCGTGCATGGCCATAGCATCGTGCCGCAGCTGACCATCCGCGACGGCGTGGTGTCGATCGACACCGGCGCATGGAAAACCGGCAATCTGACCGCCGTGATCATCGGCGACGGCAGGGTCCGCCCGTTCTAGGCGCCCTTGCGCGCCAACACCACACCGATGGTGCGCCACGCAATCCACAGATCCAGCCGGAACGAGGCATGGGCGATGTAATGCAGATCCGCCGCCACCTTGCGCCGGATACCGTCAATCCCGTCGACATAGCCGACTTCGGTCTGTGCCAGACCGCTGATCCCGGGCCGGACGCTGTGCCGTTCGGCATAGCCCGCGATGTCGCGCAGGTACACGCAGGCATGGTCATAGCTGTCGGGGCGCGGGCCGATCAGGCTCATCTCGCCGCGCAGGACGTTGATGATCTGCGGCAGTTCATCCAGCCGCGATTTGCGCAGAAACCGGCCCAGCACGGTGATCCGGTCAGCCTCCAGCGCATCGAAGGCCCCGCGCAAGCGACCAGTCGCCTGACGCATCGTGCGGAACTTGAACGCGGGAAATCGGCGGCAGTGATACCCCATCCGGTCCTGCCGGAAAATCAACGGACCGTCGTTCAGGAACGGATTGAGCACCACCAGCACGGCCCCGACCGGCACCAGCACCACCAGCAGCACCAGCGCGACGCAGCGGTCGAAGAGGCGCTTGGACAAAGGCGGCAGCCCGCCGTGCGCCCATGAAACGCCGCTGGCGGGATGATTGTCAGGACCGGCAAGAAACACACCATGGGATGACATATCCGACATAACCAAAACCGCCTTTGTCCTGCTGGTCACCGGCGCGCTGCTGCATCCGGCCTGTGTCCAGAATGGCGATTCGTGGTTAAGGACTGGTTAAGTCGCACTGGCTTTCATGTCCCTTGCCTTTCCGCGCCACGCACCGGACAGTCAGCGCATGACTGATACCGTCCCCACACCCGCCCTGCGCCTTCGCATCGTCTTTGGTGCGGTGGGCATGCTTGGCCCCGGCAAGGCCGAGCTTTTGGAACGCATCGCCCGCTGCGGGTCCATCGCCGCTGCCGGACGCGAGATGAACATGAGCTACAAACGCGCCTGGCAGATCATCGGCACGCTGAACGCGATGTTCGGCACGCCGCTGGTGGACAGCACGCGCGGCGGCCCGGGGGGCGGCGGTGCCGTGCTGACCGACACCGGACGCCAGGTGCTGCAGCTTTACCGCGCCATCGAAGACAGCGCCGCCAAGGCCGCAGCGCCCCAGATCGCGCAATTGCAGGCGATGCTGGGGGATATTCCCGACGAAAAATAACGCTTGCCCGATCTGCCGAACTGTTGCGATATGTTTTGTGAAACATATCACCATGGAGTGTCCGATGCCGCCATTGCCTGCCCGCCTGCCGATGATCGCCGCTGCCTTGCTGGCCGTTGCAGCCCCCCTGACTGTGACCGCCGAAGATGTGACCGTCTTTGCCGCAGCGAGCCTGACCGACGCGCTCGACCGCGTGGCAGAAACGTGGACCGCCGAAACCGGATTGTCCGTCACCACCTCTTATGCAGGCTCGTCAGCGCTGGCCAACCAGATCCAGCAGGGTGCGCCCGCCGATATCTTCATTTCCGCCAGCGTGGACTGGATGGATGCCGTCGAAACCTCGGGCGATCTGCGCGAGGGCACACGGCGCGACATTCTGGGCAATACGCTGGTGCTGATCGCGCATGGGCAGGATGCAGCCGCCGTAACCATCGACGCGACGCTTGATCTGGCAGGGATGCTGGGCGACGGGCGGCTGTCGATGGCGCTGGTCGATGCCGTGCCTGCGGGGATCTATGGCAAGGCCGCACTGACATCGCTGGGGCTGTGGGACAGTGTGGAACCGCTGGTCGCGCAGTCGGACAACGTGCGCGCCGCGCTCGCCTTTGTTGCGCTGGATGAGGCCCCTTTGGGCATCGTCTATGCCACCGACGCCGCTGCCGAGGATAACGTCAGCATGATCGGCACCTTTCCGGCAGGCAGCCATGATCCGATCACCTATCCCGCCGCAATCACCGCCCAAAGCGAGAGCGCCCATGCCGATGCCTTTCTCGATTACCTGACCTCCGACGCGGCCCGCGCGATCTGGCAATCCTACGGGTTCAGCGTGCCGGAGTGATGGGAGCCGACTGGGCAAACTGGCTGGGTCCGGCGGAATGGCAGGCGGTGCGCCTGTCGGTCCGGGTGGCCTTCTGGGCGACGCTGGCCAGCCTGCCCTTGGGCATCTTCGTCGCCTATGCGCTGGCGCGCTGGGATTTCTGGGGCAAACAGCTGCTGAACGGCATCGTGCATCTGCCGCTGATCCTGCCCCCTGTGGTGACGGGTTATCTGCTGCTGATCACGTTCGGGCGGCGCGGGCCTGTGGGCGAATTCCTTGACGCATGGTTCGGCATCGTCCTGTCGTTCCGCTGGACGGGTGCGGCCGTCGCCGCCGCGATCATGGCCTTTCCGCTGATGGTGCGCGCGATCCGCCTCGCAATCGAGGCGGTGGACCCCAAGCTTGAAGCCGCCGCGAGCACGCTGGGCGCGTCGCGCGCATGGGTTTTCGTCACCGTCACGCTGCCGCTGATTATGCCCGGCATCATCGCCGGATCGATCCTTGCCTTTGCAAAGGCCATCGGAGAATTCGGCGCCACGATCACCTTCGTGTCCAACATTCCCGGCCAGACGCAGACGATCCCGTCCGCGATCTATGCCTTTCTGCAAGTGCCGGGCGGGCAGGAACAGGCCACGCGGCTGGTCATCATCGCCATCGTGATCGCCATGGCGGCGCTGCTTTTGTCAGAATATCTTGCACGGCGGGTCTCCCGACGGGTCGCCGGATCATGACGCTGCGGATCAAGGTGCAGCACGCTTTCGCGGGGTTCGACCTCGATGTCGATCTCGACCTGCCGCCCGGTGTCAGCGTCCTTTTTGGCCCGTCGGGGTCCGGCAAGACGACGGTGATCAATGCCATGGCGGGCCTCTTGCGCCCCGATCATGCGCGGATCGCGGTCGGTGATCAGGTGCTGACCGATACCGCAAGCCGTCGCCATGTCGCGCCCTACCGCAGGCGCATCGGCTATATCTTTCAGGACGCCCGCCTGTTCCCGCATCTGAGCGTGCGCCAGAACCTTGCCTATGGGCGCTGGTTCGCGCCACGCGATGCGCGCAGCGCCAGCATGGACCGCACGGTCGAGATGTTGGGCATCGGCCATCTGCTGACCCGCCGCCCCGCCACGCTGTCGGGGGGTGAAAAACAACGCGTCGCCATCGGGCGCGCGCTGTTGTCCGGGCCAAGGCTGATCCTTGCCGACGAACCGCTGGCCGCACTGGACGAAGCGCGCAAGGCCGAAATCCTGCCCTATTTCGAACGCCTGCGCGACGAGGTGGCGGTGCCCATCCTCTACGTCAGCCACGCCTCGGCCGAGGTGGCGCGGCTGGCCACCACCGTTGTCGCCCTGCGCGCGGGACGCGTCATCGCCTGCGGACCACCCGCGCAAGTGCTGGGCGATGTGGGCGTGGTCGGCGCGCGCGGGGCGGCGTCGCTGCTGACGGCACAGGTTGTGGCGCATCACGCGGACGGGTTGACGGAACTGGCGACGGCGGCAGGCACGCTCTGGCTGCCGCGCATCGGTGACGTGGCGGGGGCGACCTTGCGGGTGCGGATCATGGCGCAGGATGTGATCCTGTCGCACGACCGGCCCACCGGCCTGTCGGCGCTGAACATCCTGCAAGGCACGATCAGCGATTTGCGCCTTGGCGACGGCCCCGGCGCGATGGTGACATTGACGGTAGGCACGGACAGGCTTGCCGCCCGCATCACCCGCCGGTCTGCCGAGGCGATGGGGCTGGCCACCGGCCAGACCTGTCACGCCGTGATCAAATCGGTCGCCGTCGCCCCCGATGACATCGGCATGGTGCGCCCTAGCCCACCATCCCGCGATTGAAGCGCTGCTCCAGCAGCTTGAAGGCCAGCGCCAGCAGCCCCGCGATCACCATGTAGATCACCGCCAACAGCAACAGCGGTTCATAGATGATGAACGTGTCCTGCCGCACACGGCTGGACACCGCATAAATCTCGATCACCGTGATCGTGGCGACCAACGGTGTGGCTTTCAGTTGCAGCACCGTTTCCCCACCCAAGGTCGGCAGCGCGCGTTGCAGCGCCTGCGGGAACCAGATGCGCCGGAAAATCGCGAACCGGCTCATGCCCATGGACCGCGCAGCCTCCAACTGGCCACCGGCGACGGATTTGAACGCGCCGCGCATCACCTCGCCCTCGTAGCCCGCAAAGCTGAGCGACAAGGCTAACAATGCATAGGGCCATGCCTGCCGCAGATAGGGCCAAAGCTCGCTTTCCCTGATCCAGGGGAATTGCGGAAACAGGCTGCCCACACCGAAATAGATCAGCCACAACTGCAACAGCAGCGGCGTGCCACGGATCACCGTGCAGAACGCGCGCGCGGGGGCCGCCAGAAACCGTGGCCCCGCCGCCTGCGCCAGACCCAAAGGCACGGCCAGTGCAAAACCGATCAGGCAGCTGAGCGCGAGCAGCCACAGCGTGCGCCAGATGCCTTGCACCGCCAGATCGTAATAGCGCGGGATCCAGTCCCAACGCAGCGCCAGCGCCGCCCAGACCACAAGGCCCAGCGCCACCGCAACCATGACGATCCGGTGCGGCACAATGACCTCTTCTGCGATCCGTTGGCGGTTCATTGCGCGGCCTGCCCGCGCCGGTATCGCGCCTCGATCCAGCCGAAGATGCGGCCCGACAGCAGCGTCATCAGCAGATAAAGCGCCCCCGCCGCCAGAAAGAACGTGAAATAGGCCCGCGTCGATCCCGCCGCCTGCCGCGTTTCCAGCGTCAGTTCGGAAAAGCCCACGATGGCCAGAAGCGCTGTATCCTTGGTTGCGATCAGCCAGAGGTTCGACAGACCAGGCAGCGCCAGTGGCAGCATGGCCGGGAAGGTCACGCGGCGAAAGGTCTGCACCGCGCCCATGCCATAGGCGCGCGCGGCTTCATGCTGGCCGCGTGGCACGGACTGGATCGCGCCGCGCAACACTTCCGTCGCATAGGCGCCCTGCACGATGCCCAGCACGGCGATCCCCGCGACAACGCCCGAGATTTCGACCGGTCGCTGGCCCATCGCGCGCAAGGCCTGATTGAGCAGGTCCGTGCCCGCGTAATAGAGGATCAGGATCAGGATCAGTTCGGGCACCGCCCGCACGACGACCGTATAGACCGACAGAAGATCGCGCGTCACAGGCCCGCCATGCAGCTTGCCCAGCGCGCCCGCCGTGCCGATCAGCAGGCCCAATGCAAAGGCGCCAACGGCGATCTGCAGACTGGCCCAAGCGCCGCGCAAAAGGTTACCCCCCCAGCCCGGCGGCTGGAGGGACAATAGACCGACCGATGTTTCCAGCCCCGGCCAGAGGGCGTAAAGCCAGTCCAACACCCGGTGCGCCGGGCCTAGTTGCCCAAGATCGAGGTGGCGAAGTAACGCGCCGTGATCTCGTCATAGGTGCCATCGGCGATGATCGCGGCGATACCTGCATTGATCGCCTCGCGCAGGGCATCATCGCCTTTGCGCACGCCTGCCCCGACACCCGCGCCGAGGATCGCCTCGTCAGGGGCGACAGCGCCTTTGACCTCGCAGCAGGCGCCCGCTTCGGTGGCAAGAAAATCATCCATCGCCAGACTGTCGGCCTGTGTCGCATCGATCCGGCCAGCGGCCAGATCCTGATTGGCCTCGTCCTGGGTCTGATAGGTGCGCAATTCGGTCGCGCCTTCGAAATAGGCCTGCGCATAGGCTTGGTGGATGGTCGAGACCTGCACGCCCAGCACCTTGCCCGCAAGGCTTTCGGGGGTGGCGTCCATTTCCATGTCACGCTGGCCCACGATCACGGTCGGCGTGTTGTAGTAAGGGTCCGAGAAATCGATGGTCTGCATCCGGTCGGCGGTGATCGACATCGACGCCATGATCGTGTCGATCCGGCCCGACACCAGCGCGGGGATGATCCCGTCCCATGCGGTCGGCGTCAACACGCAGTCAAGTTCGGCGGCAGTGCAAACAGCGTCGATGATCTCGACCTCCCAACCGACCCAGTTGCCCGCCGCACCGGGCGAGGCGAAGGGTGGATAGGGTTCAGCCGCGATGCCGACGCGGACCTCTTGGGCCTGGGCCAGACCGGCGGCAGCGATCAAGGCGGTGGTCGCGAGAAGGGTCAGTGTCTTCATGATATCTTTCTCCTTGTTGAACATACGAACGCTTTTGCGCTTCTTGCACTTTTGATCATCCCGCAGCACCCGCATCGGCGCGGCGTTGTCCAACGCTGCGGCACGCAAGGTGCATCGCAACATTTTTGTGATTGTATCTGGCCAAAATGGCAGCAATTATTCAAGTGTATAATTTAAGCAGAAGATGGACGACATGCGCTTTGGTGCCGAAGACCGATCAAAACCCCTTGCCGCCGTGATCATGCGTGCGCCCGGCCCCGCCATGGCCAAAGCCCGCCCGCAAGACTGGCATTACGGCGCAGGGTTTGACCCTGCCCGTGCGGAAATCCAGCATGCGGAACTGGCGCGGATCGTGACCGCCAGCGGGGCAAAGGTGCATTGGATGCCATCCACTGATGACGGGTTGTCGGATGCGGTGTTCGTGCAGGACCCGTCATTTGTGACCCGCCACGGTGCCGTGATCCTGAACATGGGCAAGGCCTTGCGCCGCGCCGAACCGGATATGCATGCCACGTTCTACGACAGCATCGGCGTGCCGGTGATCGGTCGTCTGATCGGTGATGCCACGGTCGAATCGGGCGATTGTTTTTGGCTTGATCCGCAGACCTTGGCCGTGGGGCGCGGTGTGCGCACCAATCAGGCAGGCATTAGCGCCCTGTCCGATATCCTGCGCCCTTACGCCATCACCGTGCAGGCCTATGACCTGCCCTATTGGACCGGCCCCGAAGCCTGCCTGCATCTGATGTCGCTGGTGTCCCCCCTTGGCCCCGATATCGCGCTGATCCATGCGCCTTTGCTGCCCTATGCGCTGTGGTCGGATATGCGCGCGCGCGGCTGGACCCTGTTGCACGCCCCCGAGGATGAATTCATGGAATCAGGCGGGCTGAGCCTCAACGTGCTGGCCCTGCGCCCGCGCGATGTGGTGATGGTCGACGGGTTCCCGCAGACCCGCGCCCTGATGGAAAACGCAGGCTGCAAAGTGCAGGTCTTCGCAGGTGACGCGCTCTGCATCGCTTGCGAAGGCGGCCCCACCTGCCTGACCCGTCCGGTCCTGCGCGCATGACGCCCCGCCGCACCTTCAAGCGCGAAGGCGAGGAGGCACGCCGTGCAGCCCTCATTGACGCCACGCTCGACTGTATCGCCGAAGGCGGACCGCAGGCGGCGACCGTGCGCGCGATTGCATTGAAGGCGGGTGTCACACCGGGCCTGATCAAGCATTATTTCGACACCAAGGAAGACCTTGTCGCCGCGGCCCACGAAACCCTGATGACCCGCCTGACCGAGGCGAGTGCCGCCGCGCTTGACGACTTGCCCGCCGATCCGCTGGCGCGGCTAGCGGGGTTCATCGCCAATGCGGTCACGCCGCCTGTCGTCGATCCGCGCGCCATGGCGCTGTGGGCCGCGTCGATGCAGCTGGTGCCGCGCGATGCGGCCATGCGCGACGTGCATGAAGCGACCTATCTGGCGTTCCGCGACCGGCTGGAAGGGATGATTACCGATGCCCTGCGCACGGCAGGCAAACCCCATGACAAGGCCACGACACGCGCCCTTGCCATCGCGGGCAATGCCCTGCTGGACGGGCTGTGGATCG
>DAISXL010000010.1:0-9020 GCA_036825855.1 Yoonia sp. | reverse complement strand
TGTCGGAAACCATGCTGTTCGGATCGCAGCCGTTCATCGCCGACATGACGGCAGAGGCCGTGGCAGGCGCGCCCGATCTGGCCACCGCGATGGCCGCCCGCATGGCGCGGCGCGCCGGTATCATCCACGCGGCCCTTGACGGTGTGGCGGACCTGCATGTCCACAAACCCGAGGCGGGGATGTTCGCCCTTCTCGATATCCGCGCGCTAAGCCACGATTCCAAAGCCTTTGCGCTGGCGCTGCTAGAGGCCGAGGCCGTCGCCGTCATGCCCGGCGCATCTTTTGGCAAAGCCTTTGAGGGTTGGCTGCGGCTGGCACTGAACGCGAGCGACGACGCCACGCGCGAGGCTTGCATCCGCATCCAACGCTTTGCGATGGGTTGGCCGCGATGACCACCGTCGCGCAAAGCCTTGTGCGCTGGTTGCAGCAGATCGGGACCGAAGTGATTTTCGGTATCCCCGGCGTGCATACAATCGAGCTTTACCGCGCCCTGCCGGAGGTAGGCATACGCCATGTCACCCCACGGCACGAGGCGGGTGCGGGTTTCATGGCGGACGGCTATGCGCGGGTATCGGGGCGGTTCGGCGTGGCGCTGGTGATCACCGGACCAGGGCTGACGAATATCCTGACCCCGATGGCGCAGGCGCGGGCGGATTCTGTGCCGATGCTGGTGATTTCCGGCGTGAACCGGCGGGATAGTCTGGGCAAGGGGTTGGGGCATCTGCACGAACTGCCCGACCAACTGGCGCTGAGCGCGACGCTGGGTCCGGCGTTTCATCTGGATCAGCCCGACGATCTGCCCGCGATCCTTGAGCAGATTGCTGTCGCCCTGACCAAGGGGCGCGGCGGGCCGGTGCATCTGCAAATTCCGCTGGACCTGATGGCGGCAGAGGCGCCCGATGTGCCAAACCGCACAGCGAACCAAGGCGCCGCTGTGCCTGACGTCACCGCCGCGAATGCCTTGCTGGAAAAGGCACAGGCGCCCGTGATCATCGCCGGGGGCGGCTGCCGCCGCGCGGGGGCGGCGCTGCAAGCGCTGGCCGAACGCCTCAACGCGCCTGTGATCCTGACCACCAATGCGCGCGGGCTCATGCATGGGCATCCGCTGGTCGTGCCTGCCTCGCCCAGCCTAGCGCCGGTGCGGGACCTGATCGCATCGGCGGACCAGATGCTGGTGCTGGGGTCGGAGATCGGGCCAACGGATTGGGACATGTATGACGATGGGGGCCTGCCCGACCTCGCACAGATGATCCGCGTCGATATCGACGCCACGCAACTGGGTCGCCACCCTGCCGCCGTGACGGTGCAAGGTGATCTGGCCGCGATCCTGCCGCAGCTGCAAGGTGCGACCAGCGCCGATGGTGCGGACCGCGCGGCCCAAGCGCGCGAGGCGGCCTTTGCCGCCCTGCCAACGGGCTATGCCGCCGAAATTGCCGTGCTGGATCGCCTGCGCGACACCTGTCCCAATGCGATCATGGTCGGGGATTCCACCCAAGCGATCTACGCGGGCAACCTCTATTTCGACCACGACCGGCCCTGCGGCTGGTTCAACGCGGCGACAGGCTACGGCGCGCTTGGCTATGCGCCGGGGGCTGCGGTGGGTGCCGCGCTCGCCGCGCTGGATGCCCGCGTCCTGTGCCTGATCGGCGATGGCGGGCTGATGTTCAGCCCCGGTGAATTGCTGACAGCGGTGGAGGAAAAGCTCGACATCATCTTCATCGTGTTCAACAACGCAGGCTACGGCGAAATCGCCAGCGCGATGAAAACCGCAGGTGCGCAGGTGCTGGGCTGCACCCCGCGCCCGCCGGATTTCGCGGACCTTGCGCGCGCCTGCGGTCTGCCGTTTACCCGCACCACGCCCGATGCAATCGACGCCACCGCCCCCGGCCCGCGCCTGATCGAAGTCACCCTGCCCCCCGTCACGACGACCTGATCCGGCTGGGCGGCACACCGAACCGCCGCCGGAATGCCCGCGAAAAGCTGGTCGGATCGACGAACCCGCAGCGCAGCGCAATATCGCGCAGATCGTGGCGCGTGTCGGTGACCATCCGCCGCGCCATCTGCAGCCGCAGGTCCAGATAGGCCGCCCCCGGTCCCTGCCCCAAGGTATCGCGGAACAATTGCTCCATCCGGCGCAGGCCCAGCCCCTGCGCACGTGCGATTGCCTCCAGCGGTAGCGGGTCCTCCAGATGCGCAGTCATCAGCGCCAGCGCCCCCGCCAGCCGCGCATCGCGGGCGACTGGCAACAGGCCGGGGCGCTGCGGGCGGCTGCCGTCGCTTTGCGGTTCGTACTGGAACGATGCGGCCACCTGCCCTGCCAGCCCCGCGCCACAGCGAACGCCGATCAGATGGAGCATCAGGTCGGCCGCAGGGGCGGCACCGCCTGCGGTAAACCGGTTACGCGAGATGACAAACCGGTCCGGCACCACGTCCACTGCGCGATGGGCGCTGGCGAAATCCTCCAGATCCTCCCAATGCACGGTCGCGCGGTGACCATCCAGCAATCCCGCCCGCGCCAGAACCCATGGTCCGGCATCCACCGCCCCTACCGCGCGGAACCGCCCCGCGATCCGGCGCAGACCCGCGATCAGGGGCCGCGTCGCGACCTCCGACTGGTTGTAGCCTGCCACGACGATCAGCGCGTCGGCCCCTTCCGCCGCCGCAAGCGGCCCAATCGCAGGCAAGGCAATCCCGCAGGTCAGCGGCACATCCGCGCCCGAAGGCGAGACAACCCGCCAGCGGAACCTGTTCTGCCCCAGATGCCGGTTCGCGTTGCGCAAAGGGTCCAGCACTGACGCGACCTCCAGGATCGAGGCGCGCGGCAGCACCAGCACCGCGATGTCGAGCGGCTGGTCGGACGCCGCAAAGATGGTTTCGGATATCGTCATAAGTCTTTCGTAAATCGCCAAGCCACCCCGCGCAACCCTGCTAGCCTCATCTCCAAGGAGGACCCCCATGCCACTGTCCATGAACCGCGAGGTTTTCATCACCTGTGCCGTCACCGGATCGGGCGGCACGCAGGATATGTCGCCGCATGTCCCCCGCTCGCCCGCACAGATCGCCGATGCCGCCATCGACGCGGCCAAGGCGGGGGCGGCCATCGTGCATTGTCACGTCCGCGACCCCGAAACCGGCAAACCGTCGCGCGACCCCGCGCTTTACCGCGAAGTGACCGAGCGTATCCGCGATGCGGACACCGATGTGATCCTGAACCTCACCGCCGGCATGGGCGGCGATCTGATGTTCGACGGCACTGAAAGCATGCACCGCATGTCGCAGAAATCCGATATGGCGGGTGCCGCCGAACGGGTGCAGCATATCCTCGACTGCCGCCCCGAGATCTGCACGCTTGATTGCGGCACGATGAATTTCGCCGAGGCCGATTACGTCATGGTCAACACCCCCGGCATGTTGCGCGACATGGCGACGCGGATGGTGGCCTCTGGCGTTCGGATCGAGATCGAGGCGTTCGATACCGGCCATCTGTGGTTTGCCAAGCAACTGGTGGCCGAGGGCATCATCCCCGACCCCGTGCTGGTGCAGCTCTGCATGGGCGTGCCATGGGGTGCGCCAGATGATCTGAACACCTTTCTGGCGATGGTGAACAACGTGCCGGCCCATTGGCACTGGTCGGCCTTTGCGCTGGGGCGCAATGAGATGCCCTATGTCGCGGCCTCCGTGCTGGCGGGTGGCAATGTGCGGGTCGGGTTGGAGGATAATCTTTACCTGTCCAAAGGCGTGCTGGCGACAAACGCGCAACTGGTCGAGAAGGCCGCAACCATCATCGAAAACATGGGCGCGCGGGTGATCGGGCCGGATGCCGTCCGCGACCGCCTGCATCTGACGAAAAGGGCCCCGCTATGAAGGCCGCGATCATCGGTGGCGGCGTGATCGGCGGCGGCTGGGCCGCGCGGTTCCTGCTGAACGGCTGGGATGTGGCGGTCTTTGACCCCGACCCCGACGCCCCCCGCAAGATCGCAGCCGTGCTGGACAACGCCAAACTGTCGCTGCCTGCTTTGTCGGACGTGCCGCTGCCTGCGATGGGGCACCTCAGCTTTGCCGCGAGCCTGGCCGAGGCCGTGACGGGTGCGGATTACATTCAGGAATCCGTCTCCGAACGGCTGGACCTGAAACACCGCGTCTATGCTGACATCCAGCGCGCCGCACCCGACACGCCCCTTGGCTCCTCCACCTCCGGCTACAAGCCAAGCCAGTTACAGGACGGGGCGATCAACCCCGCGACGATCTTTGTCGCCCATCCGTTCAACCCCGTCTATCTTTTGCCTTTGGTCGAGGTCGTGCCCAGCCCCGCCAGCGACCCCGCCCTGATCGAACGGGTGAAAGATACCTTGCGCAGCATCGGCATGTTCCCCTTGCATGTGCGCAAGGAAATCGACGCCCATATCGCCGACCGGTTCCTCGAGGCGGTCTGGCGCGAGGCGCTCTGGCTGGTCAAGGACGGCATCGCCACGACCGAGGAAATCGACGAGGCCATCCGCATGGGCTTTGGCCTGCGCTGGGGCCAGATGGGCCTGTTCGAGACCTACCGGATCGCGGGCGGCGAAGCGGGGATGAAGCATTTTCTGGAACAATTCGGCCCTTGCCTGACATGGCCATGGACCAAACTGATGGATGTGCCGGAGTTCAACGATGAACTGGTCGATCTGATCGCGGGCCAGTCCGACGCACAATCCGGCCACCACACGATCCGCGCGCTGGAACGCATCCGCGACAGCAATCTGGTGGGCTTCCTGCGGGTGCTCAAAGACCGCGACTGGGGTGCTGGCCGCGTCCTGAAAGCGCATGATGCGCAGCGGCGCGACAGGGTGCAGACGCTGGACGCCGACTCCCCGCTGGTGCGCTTGCAGGTGCTGCCCAGCTGGATCGACTACAACGGCCATATGACCGAAAGCCGCTATCTGTTCGCAGGCTCGGAAACCTCGGACACGCTGTTGCGGCTGATCGGGGCGGATATGGATTATGTCGCGGGCGGGCACAGCTATTACACTGCCGAAACCCATATCCGGCATCTGGGCGAGGCGAAACTGGGCGACCATCTGACCGGATCGGTGCAGGTGCTGGCGGCGGATGACAAGCGGCTGCACATCTTCATCACCATTGCGAAGGATGGGCAGGCCGTGGCGACGCTGGAACAGATGCTGCTGCATGTCGACATGGCTGCCGGCAAGACCTGCCCTGCAGCACCCGCCGTGCTGGACCGGTTGTTCGCGATCCGCGACGCCCATGCCAGCCTGCCTCGGCCTGCTGGTGCGGGCCGCCACATCGGACAGGGGAAAAGCTGATGCATTTCGGCCTAACCGATGAACAACGGATGATCGTGGACACGACCCGCGCTTTTGTCGAGGCAGAGCTTTACCCGCATGAAGCGCTGGTCGAACGCACAGGCCACCTGCCAATGGAGCTGATCCGCGAGATTCAGGCCAAGGCGATGGCCGCAGGTCTTTATGCCGCCAATATGCCCGAAGAGGTGGGCGGCGCGGGTCTCGATACCCTGTCATGGCTGCTTTACGAACGCGAATTGGGCCGCGCGAATTACGCGCTGCACTGGACCTGCGTCGCGCGGCCCTCGAACATCCTGCTGGCGGGGACAGAGGCGCAACGGCAGAAATACCTCTATCCGTGCTTGCGCGGCGAGACATGGGATTGTCTGGCGATGACCGAACCCGGTGCCGGGTCCGACCTGCGCGGCATGCAGGCCAGCGCGCGGCAGGACGGTGGCGACTGGGTGCTGAACGGGACCAAGCATTTCATTAGCCATGCCGATATCGCAGGCTTCACCATCGCCTTCATGGCGACGGGCGAAGAAGAAACGCCGCGCGGTCCCAAGAAAAAGATCACCGCCTTCTTTGTGGACAAAGGCACGCCGGGGTTCACGGTGCGCGACGGCTATCGCAATGTCAGCCATCGCGGCTATTCCAACGCCATACTGGACTTCGACGATTGCCGCGTGCCGGCCGAGAACATCCTGGGCGAAGTGCACAAAGGGTTCGAGGTCGCCAACGACTGGCTGGGGGCGACGCGATTGCAGGTCGCGGCCACTTGTCTGGGGCGCGCCGACCGCGCGCTCGACCTTGCCGTGCGCTATGCGGCGGAACGGCGCCAGTTCGGGCAAAGCATCGGCAAGTTCCAAGGCGTCAGTTTCAAGCTCGCCGATATGGCGATGGAGTTGAAAGCCGCCGAGCTTCTGACTTGGGAGGCAGGCTGGAAGTTCGATCAAGGCAGCGTCACCGAGGCCGATATGGCCATGGCCAAGCTGAAGGCCAGCGAAGTGCTGGCCATGGTCGCGGACGAGGCGATCCAGATCCACGGTGGCATGGGGTTGATGGACGACCTGCCACTGGAACGGATCTGGCGCGATGCGCGGGTCGAGAGGATCTGGGAAGGCACCAGCGAAATCCAGCGGCACATCATCAGCCGCCAACTTTTGCGCCCGCATGAGGGCTAGCAGGGGGCTGTCTGCCCCCTCGGCGCGGCGCGCCTCACCCCCGAGGATATTTGGGAACAAATGAAACGATATGTTAACCAATCCATCGCAATCTGACCGGGCGGTACAGGGGGGGACCCCGATGACCGCAACAGGTGAAGCTCCCCCGTTCCGTTTGCGCGGAACGGGGCGACACGCCTGTTTCATTTGTTCAAAAATATCCTGGGGGTCCGGGGGCAAAGCCCCCGGCTGCCTGCACCGCAGGCAGGCGCGGCCATGACCGACCTTTCGCGCCTGCTGCGACCGCGTAGTATCGCCGTGCTTGGCTCTGGCTGGGCGGCCAACGTCGTTGAACAGTGTCAGCGCATGGGGTTCGATGGTCCAATCTGGCCGGTGCATCCGACGCGCGAAAGCATTGCCGGGGTGCGGTGTTATCCGACTTTAGCTGACCTGCCTGCAGCCCCGGATGCCACATTCATCGGCGTCAATCGCCATGCGACGATCGACGTCGTGGGTGACCTCGCGGACATGGGCGCAGGCGGGGCGATCTGTTTCGCCTCGGGCTGGCGCGAGACCGGTGATGGGGATCTGCAGGACCGGCTGGTTGCGCAAGCGGGTGCGATGCCGATCCTCGGGCCGAATTGCTATGGTGTCATCAACTATCTCGACGGGGCGCTTCTCTGGCCGGACCAGCACGGCGGGCGGCGGGTCGCGCGGGGTGTGGCGCTGCTCAGCCAGTCATCCAACATCGTCATCAACCTGACCATGCAGGCGCGCGGTCTGCCAGTCACCTATGTCGCCTGTCTCGGCAATGCCGCGCAGGTGGGGCTGGCGCAGCTGGCAAGTGCTTTGCTGGCGGACGAGCGTGTTACAGCCCTTGGGCTTTATATCGAAGGGCTGGGCGATGCCGCAGCCTTTGCCTCCGTGGCCGAGGCTGCGCGGGCGGCGGGCAAAGGCATCGTCGCGATCAAATCGGGCAAGACAGCGGCCGCACAAACCGCCGCTGCGTCGCATACCGCGTCGCTGGCAGGGGGTGGTGCGGCCTCTTCGGCCTTTCTGCGCCAGATCGGCGTGGCCGAAGTGACTACGCCATCGGAACTGCTCGAGACGCTCAAAATCCTGCATCTGCACGGGCCAAGCTTGGGCAAGCGGCTCTGCGCTGTGGCCTGTTCGGGGGGCGAGGCCGGTTTGGTCGCCGATCTTGCCGCCCCTTTCGGGCTGGACTTTCCGCCCCCTGCTGCGGCGCAGGCCGAGCGGCTTGCCGCCACGCTTGGCCCGCTCGTGACAATTGCCAATCCGCTCGATTATCAGACTTTCATCTGGGGTGACGGGCCGCGCACGACGGAGGTTTTCAGCACGATGCTCGCGGGCTATGACGCGGGGCTGTTCATCATCGACCCGCCGCGCCCTGACCGCTGCGATCCGTCCAGTTTCGCGCCCGCGCTGGAGGCCATCGTCAGCGCGGCGCAGGCCACGGGCAAGCCCGCCTTCCCCGTGGCCTCTTTGCCTGAAAACTTCGACGAGGACCGCGCCATCGCGCTGATGGATCAGGGTATTGCCCCGCTGATGGGGCTGGAGACGGCGCTCGCGGCATTGCGCGCGGCGCAAGTGGCAGCGGGGGCTGTGGGCTGGCGCAACTGGTCCCCTATCGCGCGGACCGGCCCGCTGACTTTGCGCGACGAGGCTGCCTCCAAGGCGCGGCTCGCGGCGGCGGGCATCGCCGTGCCACGGGGCGTGACGGCGCCGTCGATCCCTGCCCTAGCAGCGGCTGTTCAAGATCTGACACCGCCCTTGGCGCTGAAAGGACTTGGCTTTGCCCACAAGACCGAAGCCGGGGCCGTGCGACTGCACCTTGCCACGCTCGACGGACAGCCAGACATGCCGGGGGCCACGGGCTATCTGGCCGAGGAGATGGTGACGGGGACCATCGCCGAACTGCTGCTCGGCGCGCGCCGTGATCCGGTCTATGGCGCGACGCTGACGCTGGGTTTCGGCGGTGTGGCGGCGGAATTGCTGGCGGATACCGTCACGCTTGTTCTTCCCGTAACGGCGGAGGAAATCGCGGAGGGTTTGCGCCGCCTCACGCTCTGGCCGCTGCTGGACGGGTATCGCGGCAGACCGCGCGCCGATATAGCGGCGGTGATCCGCACGGCGCTGGCCTTGCAGGACATGCTGGCAACCGACAGGATGTTGGAGGAAATCGAAATCAATCCGCTGATGGTCGGCGCAGACTTTGCCGTGGCCGCGGATGCCGTGATCTGGAAGGACACCCCATGATGCAGATGCGCAGCGATGGCCCAATCCTGACCCGCCGCGAGGGGGCGGTGCTGGAAGTCACGCTCGACCGGCCCAAGGCCAATGCGATCGATCTGGCCACCAGCCGGATCATGGGCGAGGTGTTCCGCGATTTCCGCGATGACGCCAGCCTGCGGGTCGCGATCCTGCGAGCGGCGGGCGACAAATTCTTTTGCCCCGGCTGGGACCTGAAAGCCGCTGCCGGTGGTGATGCCGTGGATGCCGATTACGGCGTCGGCGGTTTCGGCGGCTTGCAGGAACTGCCGCATCTGAACAAGCC
>DAISXL010000009.1:0-30184 GCA_036825855.1 Yoonia sp. | reverse complement strand
TCGGTGATCCGCAGGTGAACGGCGGCTGGGCCGTGCGGACCTATGACAAGCCCTTTGCCAACTGGATCTGGGGTGGCTGCATTCTGATGGCGCTTGGCGGCATCTTCTCGCTGTCGGATCGCCGCTTGCGGGTGGGGGCGGCCTCGGCCAAGCCGGTGCGCAGCCGCGCGGTGCCTGCGGAATGATCCGGCTGGTCGCGATCTTTCTGCTGGTGGCCTCGGCCGCCTTTGCCGTGCAGCCGGACGAGGTGCTGGACGATCCCGTGCTCGAACAACGCGCGCGCGATCTGTCCCAGAACCTGCGCTGCCCGGTCTGCCGCAACGAAAGCATCGACGAATCCAACGCCGAACTGGCGCGCGAATTGCGCATCCTGCTGCGCGAACGGCTGGTCGATGGTGACACCGATCAGGAAGCGGTGGATTTCCTTGTCGCCCGCTATGGCGAATTCGTCCTGCTGCGCCCCGACAACAGCGGCATCAACCTGGTGCTGTGGTATGCGGCCCCCGTCATGCTGCTGATCGCGCTTGGCATCGGCTGGTCCGTGATCCGGCGGCCGGTTGCCGCCCCCGAGGACCTGAGCGAGGCTGAAAAAGCCGAGTTACAAAAGATTTTGCGCTCCTGACGTGATGTTGTGCTTTCCTGAACCGCTTGGTTCACTAATCTGCAGGCAAATCGCATAGGAACAGCGCAATGGATTATCAGGCCATCACACTTACCATCCGCAATGCGGTCGCCACGCTGACGCTGAACCGTCCGGCGGTGATGAACGCGCTGAACACGCAGATGCGCGCCGAAATCGCCCATGCCGTGAAGGCCGCCGAAAAAGAGGCGCGCGTGCTGGTGATGACCGGCGCGGGCAAGTCCTTCTGTTCGGGGCAGGATCTGGGCGATGGCGGGTCTGCGGCCTCGCTCGACCTCGAACGCACCCTGCGCGACGAATATGTGCCGATGCTCATGGCGATCTTTGATTGCCGCATCCCGACCATCGCCGCCGTGAACGGCCCTGCGGCGGGGGCAGGGGCGAACCTTGCACTGGCCTGCGACGTGGTGATCGCGGCGGACTCGGCCTATTTCGTGCAGGCCTTCACCCGCATCGGCCTGATCCCCGATGCAGGCGGCACTTATTGGCTGCCCCGTCAGGTGGGGGCGGCCAAGGCGATGGGCGCGGCGCTTTTCGCCGACAAGATCAGCGCGCAGCAGGCCAGCGACTGGGGCATGATCTATGAAACCGCGCCCGACGCGGATTTCGCAAACCATATCGACGCGCGTGCCGCCCATCTGGCCCAAGGTCCGACAGTGGCCTACCGCCAGTTGAAAAAGGCGATCCGGGGATCGTTCGAAAACTCTCTCGACGAGCAACTGGCGCTGGAGGCACAATTGCAAGGCCGCTGCGGCCAGACCCGCGATTTTCAGGAAGGTGTCGTGGCCTTCCTCGAAAAGCGCAAGCCCGTCTACGAAGGGCGCTGAAGCGCGGATAGCAGGCTCAGCGCCTCGGGCGGAGGGGTCTGCTCGATCCGGCGATATATCTTGCCGTCCGTGGTGCGGGTGACAAGCCGATGGTCGATCAGCGACCGGCGCAGCAAGGCATGGTCACCAAAGCTGTGACCAGCTTTCAGGACCGCGTTCACCTCTGTCTCGGTCATGTCCTGCCGCGCGGGCAAGCGCGCCCAGAACACCCAAAGACACAGACCCTGCACCGCCGTCTGCTGCGGCCAGCGGGTCATGATGCCGCCGTCGAACACCCGCCGCGCACGGTCAAGCTGGCGCGACGGTTTGGCCGCGACAGGTGGTGGTGTCGCCTTGAGGTGTTGGTAATTGGCATAGCCCGCCGCCTGCGCCACAAGGCTTAGCATGGCGGCGTGGCCCGGAATGGCATCTGTCCGCAGCAGCGCGGCGCGCAGCGACTTTGTAAAAACCGACAGGTCGGCAATCGTGATGGTTTGGATCTCGCGAGGCATGATCTGGCCTTTGTCTGAACGCCGGACCCGTTACGGGGTGCGATGGTCGCCCTTGTCGTCCGGCTGGTAAGGTCAGCGGATCGTTGTGCCAATCTCAGGTTTAGCGAGGTTCATTTGAACCGGCGACGCCTTGGTGAACTGATGACCGCCTTGGTGATAGCCCGCCAACGCCGAGTCGGGCAAGACGAAACGCACCAGCAGTGGCACCGGCTCAGGCGTCGTCGCGCGGGAAGGTCAGGGTGACGACAGGGCCGTGTGACTGCCAGACAATGTCAATCTTGCCGCTGCGCGCCTCGACGATACGTTCGATCAGGTTCAGCCCCTGTCCTCCCGGCCGTGCGGTCGCCAGAACCTCTGCCTCGGATGTTTCGGTCCAGACGATCACTGTTTCGGAACCCGCTACAACGGCGCTGACATCCACCGACCCGCCATTTGCCAAAGCACCGTGTTTGGCGGAATTGACGGCCAATTCCCCGATGACCAGCGCAATCGCGTCCGCCTGTCCTTGTTTCACCAAAAAGCTGGCAAGCTTGTCTGTCGTGACGGTGCAGGATGGCATCGCAAACGGATCAATCAGCGCAGGTATCAATTCGGCAATCTGGCAAGGAACGTCCGGCGACGCCGTCAGCGATTGCGCCGTGCTCAGCGCGATCAGGCGGGTTTGCATTTCGGACGCAAAGAACGTGTGGGCGTCATTGCCGCGTGCAAAACCCCTCAGCAGACTTCCGACCATCGCATAGGTATTCTTCAGGCGATGGCGCATTTCCTCGGCCGCGACCAGCAACGCACGGCGCTGGATCTCTGCATCAGTGACATCGCGTGAAATCGACAGAAAACCCGAGGCTTTGCCATCAAGATCCGTCACGCCTGTCACTGTCACCGCCCACCAGCGCGGCTTGCCTTTGGCTGTCGGACAGAAGGCGTTGAATTTGACGGTCTCGCCGTTTCGGGCGGTGATCAGTGAATCCGCGATCATCTGTCGTGTCGACGCGGGCCAGAGGCTGCCCCAAGGCTGCCCCGCGACATGCGCAAGCGTGTCGATCTCCATCGCACAAAGACCGTTTGCGTTCATCCACATCACTTTGCCATCAAGGCCCAGCAGTTTGACGCAATCGACGCTTTGATCGATCACATGCGCAAGCGCATCGGCAGACACAGGCGCATGTTTCAGCATCACCAATTTCCTGTAGGGGCGAAACTTATCTCGCGACAACATTTGATTGTTGTCAATCCGAAAACGAATATTGCCGCTGCCCCCATGTCAGCCCCGCAACGGGGTGCTATGGGGCGTGTTGTTGTCAGACAGGAAACAACGGCGGGTCGTCTGCCCATCCAGGGTTCAACTGAACCGGCGACCCCCCGGTGAACTGATGGCCATGATCAAGGCACAGCGCTGTCTAGTCCGCCGGACGTGGCAAGGCCAAGTACACGCTGTCATACCAGACACCGCCGATGAAAAAGGTGCGCGCCGCGCGGCGGGTTTCGGTGAAGCCAAGGCTGTGTAGCAGCCCGAGAGAGGCCGCGTTGCCGGGGTCCACATCGGCGGTCAATTGCGGCAGGTCGGTCGTTGCGAACAGATAGGGGATGATGGCGCGCATCGCCTCTGACACGATCCCCTGCCGCCAGTACGCGCGGTGCAGGATGAACCCGATTTCGTCGCCTTTGTAGAGGCCAGTACAGCCGACCAGCTGCCCCGCCATCTCGATCTGGAAATAGGTGGGGGCCTCGGCAAAGCGCGCGATGCGGTCGGCGAGTGCGGCTTGTGTCACGCTGATGTCGGCATGGGGCAGGGTGGACCAGTGTTTCATCGTCGCCGGATCGCCGAAGATCGCGAACATCGCGTCCAGATCATCCGCGCGCGGCCCGCGCAGGATCAGCCGGTCAGTGGTCAGGCGCATGGGGCAATCCCTGCTGCAAAAAGGCCGCCCGAAGGCGGCCTTTTGGTCTTAGCGGTTTTCGATATCGACGTAATCGCGGGCGGTCGAGCCCAGATACAGCTGCCGCGGGCGGCCGATTTTCAGCTGTGGATCGGCCAGCTGTTCTTTCCACTGCGAAATCCAGCCCACAGTGCGGGCCAGCGCAAAGATCGGCGTGAACATCGAGGTCGGGAAACCCATCGCTTCAAGGATGATACCCGAATAGAAATCGACGTTCGGGAACAGCTTTTTCTCGGCGAAATAGGGATCGGCCAGCGCCTGACGCTCCAGCTCCTTGGCGACCTGCAGGATCGGGTTGTTTTCCACGCCCATCAGGTCCAGCACTTCATCCGCGGACTGTTTCATCACGGTCGCGCGGGGGTCGAAGTTCTTGTACACGCGGTGGCCGAAACCCATCAGGCGATACGGATCGTTCTTGTCCTTGGCGCGCGCGATGAATTCGGGGATGCGGTCCGGCGTGCCGATTTCCTTGAGCATTTCCAGACAGGCCTGGTTCGCGCCACCATGCGCCGGACCCCAGAGGCAGGCGATGCCGGCGGCGATACAGGCGAACGGATTCGCACCGGACGAAGAGGCCAGACGTACGGTCGAGGTGGAGGCGTTCTGTTCATGATCCGCATGCAGCGTGAAAATCCGGTCCATTGCGCGGGCAAGGATCGGGTTCACGTGATAGGTTTCCGCAGGCACGGCAAAGCACATGTGCAGGAAATTCGCCGCATAATCGAGATCGTTGCGCGGATAGACGAAGGGCTGGCCGATGGAATATTTATAGGCCATCGCGGCAATCGTCGGCATCTTCGCGATCAAGCGGATGGAGGCCACCTCGCGCTGGTGTTCGTCGTTGATGTCCGTGCTGTCGTGATAGAAGGCCGACATCGCGCCGACCACACCCACCATCGTCGCCATCGGATGCGCATCGCGGCGGAACCCGCGGAAGAAGTTGTGCATCTGTTCGTGGATCATCGTGTGATTGGTCACGAGGGATTCGAACTTTTCCAGCTCGGCCGCCGACGGCAGCTCTCCGTACAGCAGCAGATAGCACACTTCGAGGTAATGCGACTGGCTGGCCAGCTGGTCGATGGGATAGCCACGGTGCAGCAATTCGCCCTTATCGCCGTCGATAAAGGTGATCGTGCTGTCACAAGCTGCGGTCGAGGTGAAACCGGGGTCATAGGTGAACACATCGGCCTGCGCGTAAAGCTTGCGAATGTCGATGACATCCGGGCCGGTGGTCGGGGAATAGATCGGCAGGTCGTAGGTCTTGCCCTTGATCGTCAGTGTCGCGGTATCTGTCTGTTCAGCCATCGTGCTTCCCCTCATCTGCGGCGCATCGTCAATTCGCGCAGCGCGTGCTTGTTCCATACTACCGGATAATCACAGGATGTGACGATCAGGTTTATTTGCTGGCATCCGACAGGCGGCCAATCGTCTCGGACTGCCCCAGAACCAGCATCATGTCGAACACGCTGGGAGAAACCGAACGCCCGGCCAAGGCTGCGCGCAGCGGTCCCGCCAGTTTGCCAAGCTTGGTATCATGTGCCTCGGCAGTGGTCGCGACGATGCTTTCCAGAGTATCTCTGGTCCAGCTAGCATTTTGCAACTGCGGCGTCAATTCCGACAGTATACCACGGGATACATCGGTAAGTTGCGCGGCGGCCTTCTCGTCCGGCACGATGGGACGGCTGGTCAGGATAAAATGTGCCTTTTCAATCAGTTCCGGAAAGGTCTTGGCGCGTTCTTTCAGGCAATACATGCCCCGCAGCAGCCCGTCTTTTTGTGCATCATTCAACGGATCGGCGCCGGTTGCCGCAAGGTAGCCCTGCAATTCATGCAGCAGCGCAGCATCATCCGCCACGGCGATATGCTGGCCGCACAGGTGTTCCAGCTTGGCGGTGTCGAACCGCGCGGGCGATTTGCCGATCCCGTTCAGATCGAACCAGTCGCGCGCTTGAGCATCAGTAAAGAATTCCGCGTCACCGTGCGACCAGCCCAGTCGGGCCAGATAGTTGCGCATCCCCGCCGCCGGATACCCCAGCGCCTGATATTCCGCAGCCCCCGTCGCGCCATGGCGTTTGGACAGCTTCTTGCCGTCGGGGCCATAGATCAGCGGGATATGCGCGAGCACCGGCTTGGGCCAGCCCATCGCCTCGTAGATCAGGTTCTGCCGGAACGCATTGGCCAGATGGTCATCGCCGCGGATCACATGGGTCACGCCCATGTCGTGATCGTCGACCACAACGGCCAGCATATAGACAGGGCTGCCGTCCGAGCGCAGCAGGATCATGTCGTCCAGCTGGTCGTTCGACCATGTCACGTCGCCCTGCACCTCGTCGTGCAGGGTCGTCGTCCCTTCGCGCGCGGCCTTGATGCGGATGACGAACGGCAGGTCAGGGTGGTCGGCCGCAGGCACATCGCGCCAGGGCGAGCGGAACAGCGTCGAACTCTTGTTCTCGCGCGCCTCTTCGCGGAAGGCCTCGATTTCGTCCTGCGTGCTGAAGCATTTATAGGCCTTGCCCGCCGCCAGCAATTCATGCGCGACCTGCGCATGGCGCGCGGCGCTGTCGAACTGGCTGACAGGTTCGCCGTCCCAATCCAGCCCCAGCCATGTCAGCCCGTCCAAAATCGCCTGCGCGTTTTCTGGCGTGGATCGCGCGCGGTCGGTATCCTCGATCCGCAGCAGGAACTTGCCACCGCGCCCGCGCGCGTAAAGCCAGTTGAAAAGGGCCGTGCGCGCGCCCCCGATATGCAGGGCACCCGTGGGCGAAGGGGCGAAACGTGTGACGACGGGACGGGACATGAGGAGCTTTAACCTTTCGTTCACCAACTTTGGGATAATCTGTCGGTGCCCCTTGGGGATAGCCAGCCGAAGGACGAAGAACAAGTGCGAGCCTTGGTCGAAGACGCGCTTTTGGCGCAGCGCGGGGGGCTGTTGTGCTGGGTGCCGGTTTGTCTCGGGCTGGGGATCGGGTGGTACTTCGCACAGATGCAGGAACCCACCCAAGCGGGGCTGGTAGCAGGCGGGGCTGTCGCTCTTGCGCTGCTGTTGGCCTTGCGCTTTGTCGGTGTCGCTTGGCGCCCTGTCATTCTGGCGCTGATCATCGCGCTGATCGGGGCCGGTGTCGCCAAATACCGTACCGAAGCGGTCGCCGCCCCGGCGCTGACATTCCGCTATTATGGTGCGATCGAAGGGCGCGTGGTCAATATCGACCGCTCGGCCAGTGACGCCGTGCGCCTGACGCTGGACCGCGTGGTGCTTGAACGGATGGCGCCCGACCGCACACCCGCCCGCGTGCGCGTATCGGTCCATGGCGATCAGATGCTGACCGACTATCGCCCGGGCGAGGTGCTGATCATGACCGGCCATCTGTCACCCCCCGCAGGCCCTGCCGAACCGGGCGGTTTCGATTTTCAACGCCACGCGTGGTTTCTCGGCTTGGGGGCGGTCGGCTATACCCGCACACCTGTCCTGCGGCTGGCGCAGCCCGATGTGCCCGATGCCATGATGCGGATTTTCGCAATGCGCATGGCCATTTCACGCGCCGTGCAGGAGGCAATCCCCGGAGAGCCGGGGGCCTTTGCCGCCGCGATCATGACGGGCGACCGGTCTGGCATGGGGCAGGCCAGTCTGGATGCGCTGCGCGCCTCGAACCTTGCGCATCTTTTGGCCATTTCAGGGCTGCATATGGGGCTTTTGACGGGGTTTGTCTTTGCTGTGGTCCGTTACGGGCTGGCCCTTGTGCCTTTCGTCGCACTGCGTTGGCCCACGAAAAAGATCGCGGCTGTCGCGGCCCTGATCGTCGGGGCGTTCTATCTGGCCTTGTCGGGGGGGAATGTGGCGACCGAACGGGCCTTTATCATGGTGGCGGTGATGCTGGTGGCGGTGCTCTTGGGGCGGCGCGCGCTGACGCTGCGGGCGGTCGCCATCGCCGCGATCATCGTGCTGGTCTGGCAGCCCGATGCCCTGACCGGGCCGGGGTTCCAGATGTCGTTTTCGGCCACCGTGGCGCTGGTTGCAGTGTTTCGCGCCTTGCGCGGCGTCGACCTTCAGCGGGTGCCGCGCTGGACGCGGCCCGTGCTGTCGGTGTTCTTGTCCTCACTGGTGGCGGGGCTTGCGACAGCGCCTTATGCGGCGGCGCATTTCAACATGGTGTCGCATTACGGGCTGATCGCCAACCTGCTCAGCGTGCCGTTGATGGGGGTGCTGGTGATGCCCGCGGCGGTGCTGGCGGCCTGCCTCTGGCCTTTGGGGCTGGCCTGGGTCGGTCTTGCCCTGATGGAGCCGGGGCTGCGCTGGATCCTGTTCGTGGCGGAAACCACCGCAGCCCAGCCGCATGCGCTGAGCCATGTGATCGCGCCGCCCAATGCGGTGCTGCCACTGCTGACGCTGGCGCTGCTTTGGCTGATCCTGTGGCGGGGGCGGGCGCGGTTTGCGGGGCTTGCGGTGGCCGTGCTGCCGTTTGTGATCTGGCAGCAGGGGACGCGGCCCGATCTGCTGGTGGCCGATGACGGCGCGCTGATGGGGCTGATGGGGGCCGATGGGCGGAGCCTGTCGAAACCCACGGGCGGCAGTTTCGTGGCGGGGATCTGGCTCGAGAATGATGGCGCGCCTGTTGCGCAAGATATCGCCGCCGCGCGCGAAGGATTGCAGCGCGACGGCCGCGTGGTGATGGCCCGCTTGGGCAACTGGCGGATCATGCAGGTGTCGGGCAAGACCGCGCTGGCGGAGCTTGTGGGCTGCGGCGGCGCGGATGTGCTGGTCGTCAATCAGGCGGATGACGTGCCGCGCCCCTGTCTGGTCTATGACCTGATCCGGCTGCGCGACACCGGCGCGCTGGCGCTGGGGCAGACCGAGGCGGGCGATCTGCGCATCGACACGGCAACGGCGCAGGCAGGCAACAGGCCATGGAACGGGCGCAGCGGTGCGCCCGATGACGTCGTTGTATTATCGCGTCAATAGGTGCGGATCAGCCCGACCAGTCGGCCCTGCACCTTGACCTGATCGTCGCGGAACACGCGGGTTTCATAAGCGGGGTTCGCCGCCTCCAGCGCAATGGCGCTGCCGGTGCGGCGGAACCGTTTCAACGTCGCCTCTTGCCCTTCGACAAGGGCCACGACGATATCGCCGTTGTTGGCGGTGCTCGTCTCGCGGATCACGACGACATCGCCATCGTTGATCCCCGCCTCGATCATCGAATCGCCTTTGACCTCGAGCGCGTAATGTTCGCCCTTGCCCAGCATGGACTGCGGGACATGAACATGGTGCGAGACTTCGGAAATCGCCTCGATCGGGACACCGGCGGCGATGCGGCCCATGACGGGGAGCGACATCGACCCCCCTTCGACCATCATCGCGGCGGCGGGTTTGCTGGCGGGTTTGTCACCTTCGATCACGCGGGGCTGGAACCCGCTGCCCAGCATGCTGTCGGGCAGTTTGACGATTTCCAGCGCACGGGCACGATGCGCGAGTCTGCGGATGAAACCGCGTTCTTCCAGCGCCGTGATCAGCCGGTGGATGCCGGATTTCGACCGCAGGTCGAGCGCTTCTTTCATTTCGTCGAAACTGGGGGGCACGCCATCGCGCTGCACCCGTGTATGGATGAAGGCCAGAAGGTCGAGCTGTTTTTTCGTCAACATGGCAAAATCCTTGGGCTGGTTTTGCTTATGTTCTACCGATGTTCCCCTTTTGTGTCAATTGCCTTGCAATTGACGTCTCCGACGGGAGTATTTTTGGAAAAAAGAAGCTTTCAGAGCGGCAGGACCTGCACGCTCTCGCCCGCCTTGCGCGCGGGGTCATGCGGCGGGCGCAGGGCAAGACAGTTCGCCTGCGCCAGAACGGTCAGCAGGCTGCTGTCCTGCCGGTCAAAGATCGTGACCTCCGCGGCGGTCAGGCTTGCGCGCATGTAATGGGCGCGCGGGCCGTTCGTGCCGATGTCATGGGCAAGCATGGCCGTCTGCAGCGGGGCAGGATGCGCGCCAAGGCCCAGCATCTTGCGGATCACGGGCAGGATGAAGACATGCCCGCAGACCATGGCCGAGACCGGATTGCCCGGCAGGCCGATCATCGCAGCCGTGCCGAAGCGGCCAGCCATCAGCGGTTTGCCGGGGCGCATCGCGACCTTGTAAAAACTGCGGTCCATCCCAAGGCTTTGCGCCACCTGTCCGACCAGATCGTGATCACCCACAGAGGCGCCGCCGATGGTGACGATCAGATCGGCACCTTGCGCCAGCGCAAAGGTCTGTTCCAGCGATGCAACCGTATCGCGCGCGATGGGCAGAAGGCGCGCGATGGCACCTTCGGCTTCGATCAAGGCGGCAAGGCCATAGCTGTTGGAGGCGATGATCTGGTCGGGGCCGGGGGCATCGCCGGGCTGGACCAGTTCGTCGCCCGTCGCGATGATCGCGACCACGGGTTTGCGGGTGACGGGCAGGGTGGCGATGTTCATGGCCGCAAGCAGGGCGATATCGGTGGGCGTCAGGCGGCGCGGCGCTGTGATCGCCGTGCCTTGCGCAAAATCGCCCCCCTTGGGGCGGATATTGTTGCCGCTGTCCTGTGCGTCACTGATCGTGATCCGGTCGCCGTCGCGGGTGACGTTTTCCTGGATGACGACTTGGCCGGCGCCCTCCGGGACCGGCGCGCCGGTGAAGATGCGCAGGGCCTGACCCGGCGCCAGCGTGCCCTGCCAGCCGTGGCCGGCCGCGGATTCGCCGATCACGGTCAGCACCGCGCCCTGTTGGTGGTCGGCGGCATGGATCGCATAGCCGTCCATGGCCGAGGCCGCAAAAGGCGGCTGGTCGCGGCGGGCAGTCACATCGCGGGCCAGCACGCGGTGGGCGGCATGGCGCAGCGGTACCTCCTCGGAAGGTAGCGGGGTAACAAGCGCGAAGAGGTCGCGCAGGGCCTCTTCGACGCTGATCATGGCGCCGTGAACCGGCCCGATTTGCCGCCGTCTTTCAGCGTGACGCGCAAACCGCCGATGACCATGTCCTTTTGCACGGCCTTGACCATGTCATAGACGGTCAGGGCGGCGGTGCTGGCGGCGGTCAATGCCTCCATCTCCACCCCTGTCTGACCGCTGGTCTTGACCGTGGCGCTGATACGCACGCCGGGCAGTGCGGTGTCGGGCGTCAGATCGATGCTGACCTTGGTGATCGGCAAAGGGTGGCAGAGCGGGATCAGATCGGCGGTTTTCTTGGCCGCCATGATGCCCGCGATCCGCGCGATGCCCAGCACGTCACCCTTTTTCGCGCGGCCTTCGGTGATCAGCGCCAGCGTCGCGGCTGTCATCACGATATGCGCTTCGGCCACGGCAATCCGGTCGGTAACGGCCTTACCTGACACATCGACCATATGCGCCTGACCTTCGGCGTCGAAATGCGTGAGGCCTGTCACAGCATCGCCCCTGTTGACGGGTTGGCCAGCAGGCGGGCAGTGGCGCTTGCAACATCCTCCTGCCGCATCAGGCTTTCGCCGATCAGGAAGGCGCGCGCGCCATAGCGCGCCATATCGGCCAGATCCTCGGGCGTGAACAGCCCGCTTTCGCACACGATGCGCCGGTCTTCGGGCACGCGTTTGGACAGGAGGCGCGTGGTGTCCAGCGTCACCTCGAAGGTCTTGAGGTTGCGGTTGTTGATCCCGATCAGCGGCGATTTCAGCAGGGTCGCGCGTTCAAGCTCGGCCTGATCGTGGACCTCGATCAGCACATCCATCTGCCAGTCGATGGCGGCCTGTTCCAGTTCCTGCGCCTGCGCGTCGCTTACCGAGGCCATGATGATCAGGATGCAATCCGCGCCCAAGGCACGGGATTCCACAACCTGCCACGGGTCATAGAGGAAATCCTTGCGCAGCGCGGGCAGGGCGCAGGCGTCGCGCGCGGCGACCAGATAGCTGTCGTCGCCTTGAAAGGATGGTGCGTCCGTCAGTACCGACAGACATGTGGCGCCGCCCTGTTCATAGGCCTGCGCCAAGGCGGCAGGGTCGAAATCGGCGCGGATCAGACCTTTGGAGGGGCTGGCTTTCTTGATCTCGGCGATCAGGCCATAGCCTTCGCGGCTGGCACCCGCCAAGGCTTCGGCAAAGCCGCGCACGGGGCTGGCGGCGCGCGCCTGTGCCTCGACCTCGGCCAAGGGCAGGGCGGCTTTGCGCTGCGCCACATCCGCCAGCTTGTAGTCTTTGATCTTGGCAAGGATGTCGGTCATGGGTCCGCCCAGTTGATTGGAATGTCCCCCCGATCCTTAAGCCAGTCGTTGACCTTTGAAAATGGGCGCGACCCGAAAAACCCCCGATGTGCCGACAGGGGCGACGGATGGGCAGAGGTCAGGATCAGGTGATGCGGGGCGAGCGAGCCTGCGTATTTCTGCGCCTGCGCGCCCCAGAGGATGAAAGCGCGCGGGGCAGGGTTAAGCCGCGCCAGCACTTGGCCCACCAGCCCGTCCCAGCCGAGTTTGCCATGTGCGCCCGCCTGTCCGGGAATGACGCTGAGTGCGGTGTTCAGCAATAGCACGCCTTGATCCGCCCAGTCATGCAGGTTGGTCTTGCTGCGGCTTTGGCCTGTATCTGATTGGATTTCCTTGAAGATATTGCCAAGGCTCGCCAGATTTCCTGTAAAGCCGGGGTTGATCGAAAAGGCCAGCCCGTCCGCCTTGTCCGGCGTGTGATAGGGGTCTTGTCCAAGGATCACGACCTTTGTCGCATCCGGCTGGCAGCGTTCCAGCGCGGCAAAGGTCAGCGCGGGGGGCGGCAGGATATCCGCACCGATGATTGCGCTGATCCTTGGCAGATCGCCCGTGAAAAACGGCAGGTCGCGCCAAGCGCCTAAGCGGGAAAGGTCGAACATCACCCGTTCGTGACGCGCACCAATGCGGCCAGCGCGGACTTGGCCCTGCCGCTGTCGATGCTGTCGCGGGCAATCTCGACCCCGTCCGTCAGGGTGTTGGCCTTGTCGGCCACGACCAGTGCGGCGGCGGCATTGAACAGCACCGCGTCGCGGTAAGCACCGGGCGCGCCGTCCAGCAGCGCGCGCAACGCCTGCGCGTTCTCCTCGGGCGTGCCGCCGATGATATCGCGGAATGGATGTTCGGGCAGGCCGGCATCCTCGGGGTGGATCTGGCGGCTGGTGATCTTGCCCGCGTCCAGCACCGCGACAGAGGTCGGGCCGCTGATGCTGATCTCGTCGGTGCCGTCGCCGCCATGGACCAGCCAGGCCTTTTCACTGCCCAGCTGTTGCAGGGTTTCGGCCATCGGAAAGATCAGGTCGATGGCGAAGGCGCCCGTCAACTGACGTTTCACACCCGCCGGATTTGTCAATGGTCCCAGTATGTTAAAGATCGTCTTGCATCCAAGCTGCAACCGCACGGGGCCGACATGGCGCATCGCGGGATGATGCAAGGGCGCCATCATGAACCCGATCCCTGCCTCGGCAATCGCGCGTTCCACCACGTCTGGCGTGACATTCACGTTGATGCCAAGCGCGCTTTGCACATCCGCCGTGCCCGATTTCGACGACAGGTTGCGGTTGCCGTGTTTGGCCACCGGCACACCCGCGCCCGCGACGACGAAGGCTGTCGCGGTCGAGATATTCAGCGTATGTTTGCCGTCACCGCCTGTGCCGACGATATCCATCGCACCTGCGGGGGCTGTGACTGGCACGCAATGCGCGCGCATCACGGCGGCGGCGGCGGCATATTCGGACACGGCCTCGCCACGCGCGCGCAGCGCCATCAGCAATCCGCCGATCTGGGCGGGCGTTGCCTCGCCCGCGAACAGATAGCCGAACGCCTCTTCGGCCTGCGCGCGCGACAACGGCCCTTCGGAGGCGGCATAGATCAGCGGTTTCATCGCCTCGGTCATGCGGGCACCTTGGCAAGATCAAGGAAATTGCGCAACAGCGCGTGCCCGTGTTCGGACCGGATGCTTTCGGGGTGGAACTGCACGCCGTGGATCGGCAGGGTTCTGTGCTGCAGGCCCATGATCGTGCCATCCTCCAGATCGGCGGTGATCTCCAGACAATCCGGCAGGGTGGCGCGGTCCACGACCAGCGAATGATAGCGTGTGGCAGCAAAAGGGCTGGGCAGACCTGCGAAAAGGCCCTGTCCGGTGTGCCGCATCTGGCCCATCTTGCCATGCACGATTTCATGGCAGCGCACGACATGGCCGCCAAAGGCCGCGCCAATCGCCTGATGCCCTAGGCAGACGCCTAGCAGCGGCATGCCGGTTTCAGCGGCGGCATGGACAAGCGGCAGGCAGATGCCCGCCTGTGCGGGGTCACAGGGCCCGGGCGACAGCACAATGGCGGACGGGTTCATCCCCATCGCCTGTTGCACATCCAGCGCATCATTGCGCCGCACGACAACTTTTGCCCCCAGCTCGCCCAGATAATGCACGAGGTTATAGGTGAAACTGTCGTAGTTATCGATCAAGAGCAGCATAGCGCGTTCCCGGAGCCTGAAATTGGGGCTACCGCCAAGAGCCAAGCTGACGGTATAAGCACTGCCATACATGGGCCTTCCGGCGCGGCCGCGTCAAGGCCGAAGGCGGCAAAGACGATTGCAACAAGGATAACAGGCACATGCGGGCATTTCTGACAGGCGGGTTCTGGGCGATCCTGATCGCGGGCGGCGTGCTTGTGGTGGCATCGGTGGCCACGCAAGAGCCTGTCGCCGATGTGGCACCCTTGCCGCCGCAGACGGATGTGGCTGAAACCGCAGCGCCTGCCGTCTCTGAGGCCACGACACCAGAGGTCACGCTGCCTGCCCCCGTGCCCGAAGTTGCCATGCCTGCCGCGCCCATGCTTGACGCCGAGACGGCGGAGCCGTCCGCGACCGCTCCCGAAGCTCCGGCCGAGGATGTGGTCCAGGACACCATCGTGGACGGGGCAGTGGACTTGGCCGAAACGGCCATGGCAGACCCAGCGCCCGCCGCCGCCGATGACATGGCCGAGGCGCCTGTCGCAGACCCGGCGCCCCTGCCTGCCGAGGCAACGCCCGACCCTGCGCCGATCACGGCCGCTTCCGACCCGCTTCCCGCCGATCCGCCGACGGTCGTCATTCCGCAAGAGACCCTGCCTGCACCGGCGATTGCCATCGACCGGCCTGTGCCCATCGCACCTGATGCGCCTGTCTCGGTGCCGCCTGTTACGCCTGCTCCGCCGATGCCAGCACTCGCCGACGCGGTGGTGATCGAAACGCGCCCTGCGGCACCCGCACCTTTACCGCAGACGCCGCCCGTATTGGACGATACGACCGAAGTGCAGACCGACACCGCGCCGCAACCGGCCGCGCCGGCCATGGACCTGCCGCAGATCCTGCCCGAAGAGGCGCTGCCGCCGCCTGTGTTTGAAAACTTGCCCGCCCCCGCAGAAGAGGTCGCCACGTCGCTGCCGCAATCCGCCCCGTCTGTCCGTGTCAACCGGCCGGGTGCCGCCGCTGATGCAGAGGCGCCGGCGGTTGTGCCAGAAACCGACGACATGACGCCGCTGCGCCGGTTTGCCGCCGATTTCGATTATGCCGCCGATCTGCCGATGATCGCGGTGGTCTTGCTGGACAATACGATGATCATGGACGCCCCCGCTGTGCTCAGCGCGCTGCCCTTTGTGCCGACGGTCGTGCTCAATGCCTCCAGCCCCGATGTGACGGCACGGATGCGCGCCTATCGCGCAGCGGGGATCGAGGTGCTGTTGCAGGCTGATCTGCCCGTCGGCGCACAGCCCGCCGATGTCGAAACGACCTATATCGCGGCTTTTGGTCTGGTGCCCGAGGCGATTGCCGTCTTTTCCGATGGAACCGGCCCAGAGACCGAGAACCGCGCCGTGGCGGACCAGACGCTGCAACTGATCGCTGGCGAAGGGCGCGGATTCGTGACCGTGCCGCGCGGTCTGGGCGGGGCCTTGCGCAATGCGGCGACAGATGGCGTACCTGTCGCCAATATCGCGCGCGAGCTTGACGGTGCGGGCGAAAGCCGCGACGCGATCGAACGCAGCCTGCAACAGGCGGCCCTGCGCGCACGGCAATCGGGCAATGTCGTCTTGCTGGGGCGCACGACGCCCGACACGCTGGCGGCAATTCGCAACTGGGCCGAAAACAGCGATCCGGCGCAGATCGCGCTTGCCCCGGTTTCGGCGATCCTGCTGGAACAGGTGGCGGACTAGGGTTTAGTTCCCGCCACCTTTGAACATCCGCGCATCGGCCGCCGCCTTGCGGATGGCGTTCGATTTATGGACGGTTTCCTGATATTCCGCCTCGGGGTCGCTGTCATAGACGACACCGCCACCGGCCTGGATATAAAGTTTTTCGTCCTGCAACACCGCCGTGCGCAGCGCAATGCACATATCCATGTCACCATTCGCGCTGAAATAGCCGCAGCCGCCGCCGTAGACGCCGCGCTTTTCGGGTTCCAGCTCGTCGATGATCTGCATCGCGCGGACCTTGGGCGCGCCCGACACGGTGCCTGCGGGCATCCCTGCGAAAAACGCAGAGAGCGCGTCCTGATCCTCGGCCAGTTCGCCCACCACGTTGGACACGATATGCATCACATGGCTGTAGCGTTCGACGATGAACTGCTCTGTCGGACGCACGGTGCCGATCTTGCTGACCTTGCCAGTGTCGTTGCGCCCCAGATCCAGCAGCATCAGATGCTCGGCCAATTCCTTCTGATCGGCCAGCAGATCGGCCTCGTTCGCGTCATCCTCGGCGGGGGTCGCACCACGCGGACGGGTGCCTGCGATGGGGCGGATCGTGACCTCGTTGCCGAACACGCGCACAAGGATTTCAGGGCTCGCCCCGATCACCTGAAACCCGCCGAAGTTGAAAAAGAACATGAACGGCGACGGATTCGTGCGCCGCAAAGACCGGTAGAGCGCGAAGGGCGGTTCGCGGAAGTCCTGCGTCCAGCGCTGTGACGGCACCACCTGAAAGATGTCTCCGGCGCGGATATACTCCTTGGCCTTCTCGACTGCCTGCAAATAACCGTCATGGGTGAAATTCGACACCGGCGGCGCGACAGGGGCCGGATCGGCCAAAGCACGGCTGTGCTGGGGCAGGGACCTGTCCAGCGCGCGCTGCGCGTCCATCACCCGTTCGGCGGCCTGCGCATAGGCGGCCTTGGCGGACAGGCCCGACCGCACATAGGCGGGCGCCACCAGAATCACATCGCCTTTCACGCCATCCAGCACCGCCACGACCGAAGGCCGCAGCATGATCGCATCGGGCAAGCCAAGCGGGTCGGGGTTCACATCGGGCAGATGTTCGACCAGCCGGATCATGTCATAGCCCAGATAGCCGAACAGCCCCGCCGAGGCCGCAGGCAGACCGGCAGGCAGGTCGATCCGCGATTCGGCCAATATCGCGCGCAGTGCCGCCAGCGGATCGCCCTCCATCACCTCGAAGGCGTCGGGGTCGAAACGGGCCGCGCGGTTGACGCGCGACGTGGTGCCGCGACAGTCCCAGACCAGATCGGGGTTCATCCCGATGATCGAATAGCGGCCCCGGATTTCACCGCCTGTCACGCTTTCCAGCATGAAGGCATTGGTGCCCGCCTCGGACAGTTTCAGCATCAAGGATACCGGCGTGTCCAGATCGGCGGCGATCCGTGTATAGACCACCTGGTTTTCGCCCGCGCCATAGCTGCGCGCGAAACTGTCGTAATCAGGCAGGTATGCCATGGCGCACCTATTGCAGTTGGGCGTTGACCGCGTCGACGGTGGCCTGGTTGATGGTGACGCGGGTGTTTTCCTGCACCGACACGGCAAAGGCGTCGAACAGGTCCTGCGCGATGCCCGCGGCGATCGATTCCGAAATTGCTTCGCGCTGCGCGGCCTGATCGGTGGCGGTGGGGTCGGCCTCGGTCACGTTGTCCAGCCGCACGATCAGCGCGCTGTCGCCTGCGTCCACGACACGGGCCTCGCCCAAAGCCAGATCGAACAGGGTCTGGTTGAACCCTTCGGGTGCCCCTTCGACAAAGCTGCGGCGGGTCAGGCCGGTTTCAACGCGCGGCGTCAGGCCCAAGGCGGCAAGGTCGGTCTCGGGCGTCCAGTCTGCGGCGATCTCCTCGGCGCGGGCAATAATCGCATCCTGCTGCGCCTGCACCTGCCATGCTGCGGCGACATCGTCGCGGATATCCTCCAGCGGCGGCACACGTTCGGGCGTCACGCTGTCCAGACGCAGCGCAAAGACGCCGCCGTCGGACAGGACTTCCAGTTCGGGAAACGCGCCTTCGGTCGCCGCCGCCGCGGCGTTGCGGAAGGTTTCATAGGCCGCGATGCCGTCGGTCGTCTCGGGTGTCCAGCTGATCGTGCCCAGTTGCAGATCGGTCTGTTCGGCCAGATCCTCCAGTGCGGCACCCCCCGCCAGAAGATCGGTGATCCGGTCGAAATCGTCGTTGATGACACTGCGCGCGGCCTCGGCGGCGAGTTCGGCGCGCAGATCGTCGGCGGCTTCTTCCAGCGTTGTTTCCTGCGCGGCCAAGACCGCATTCACGCGGAACAGCGCCGCACCAAGCGTGGTCTGGAACGGCCCCACGACATCGCCGGGGGTGGCGGCAAAGACGGCATCGGCAGTCTCGGTCGGCAATTCATCGCGCCCCAGATCGCCCATGTCCACATCCGCGAGCGTCAGGCCGCGTTCGGTCACCAGCGCGTCAAAACTGGTCTCGCCCGAGGCCAGCCGGTCGGCTGCGGCCTGCGCATTGGCGGGATCGGCATAGTTGAGCCGTTCGACAAGGCGGCGTTCGGGCTGCACGAAATCCGCGATCCGGTCCTGATAAAGCGTCTCGATGGCCAGATCGGTGACCTCCATCCGGTCCACGATCATCGCAGGCGTCATCCAGACATAAGTGATCTCGCGCGCTTCGGGCAGCATGAACTGGTCTGGGTTGGCGTCGTAAAAGGCCGCGATATCCGCGTCGGTCGCTCCCGGCACGGGGGCGGTCAGCATGTCGCCCGTCACCCGCAGCAAGGTCACGTCGCGGGCCTCTGACACATAGCGCACCAGCGCATCGGCAGGGGCAGGGGCGCCGGGCACACCGGCAACGACGGCCGCTTGCAGCAGGGTGCGGGCCAGATCTTCACGGATTTCGGCCTCGAATTCGGATTCGCTCTGGCCGGATTGCTGCAGCACAAGGCGATAGGTGTCACGGTTGAACCCGCCTGCGCCTTGGAACGCCTGAATGGCGCTGATCCGTTCAAAGACCGCCATGTCACCGGCGGACACACCCATCTGCGCGGCTTCGTTATCCAGCGTGCGGGTCAACACAACTTGGGACAACGCCTGGCGGTCAATGCCGAAGGCCTGCGCTTGCTGGAACGAAATCTGGCTGCCGAACTGGGCGGACAAGGCGCGGATCTGGTCGTTCAGCGCGCGCTGATAGGCGGCGACGGTGATCTCCTTGTCGCCGACGCTGCCCAGCGTGCGGATCGTGCCGGTCAGCCCGCCCGTGCCAAAGCCCGCAAGCCCGACCAGCACGACGCCGACGATGATCCATGCGCCAATCCGTGTCTTTTTCTTCTGTGCCATGAAGCCGTCCCGCCCTGAATTTGTCGCGCATGAATACGGGGCTGCGCCCTTGGGTGCAAGGGTCAGACGGTCACCTTCGCGAGCCTGTCAAAGAGCGTGGCAATCCCCGCGCGGTCGATATTGGCAAAGGCGATGCGCAACTGCTGCGCGCCGGCCGCCATGTCGTCGGGCATGAACATCGTGCCGGGCAGCAAAAGCACGCCCGCCTCGGTCACCAGACGCTGCGCCAGATCCTGCGAGGAGAGCGCGAAAGGATGTTCCAGATAGGCAAAATAGGCCCCAACGCCGAGGAGTTTCCAGCCGCGCGCGCCGAGCTGCGGGAAATGGTCGGTGATCGCCGCGCGCCGGTCGAGGATCTCGGCCCTCTCACCCGCCAGCCATTGCGCGAGGTTCCGCATCCCCCAAAGGGCGGCGCGCTGGCCGATCTGGTTGGGGCAGATCGCGACGGTATCAAGGAATTTCTCGATCTCGGCCATGCGGGCAGGGCTCGTGAGCACCGCGCCGACACGGTGGCCGGTCAGCCGGTAGGCCTTGGAAAAGGAATACAGCTGGATCAGCGTGTCGTCCCATGCGGGATCGGCGAACAGGTCATGCGCAGCACCTGTGCGGCTGTCGAAATCGCGGTAGGTTTCATCCACGATCAACGCGATGCCGCGCGCACGGGCAAGGTCGCGGAAGGCGCGCAGGGTGCTGGCGGGATATTCCACGCCGCAGGGGTTGTTGGGGCTGACCAGCACGATGGCGCGGGTGCGATCGGTGATCAGTGCTTCGGCCGCATCCACCGTGGGCACCATATCCGCGCCGCAGACCAGCGGCACCGTGGCGACACCCGCCATATCCAGCCACATGCGGTGGTTGAAATAATAGGGGACCGGCAGGATGACCTCGTCGCCTTCACCGCAAAGCGCGGCGATGGCCGCGGCAAAGGCCTGATTGCAGCCCGAGGTGATGCCGACCTGCGCGGGATCGATCTGCCCGCCATAGGACGCCGACCATTGCGCCGCGATTTCGGCCCGCAGCGCGGGCAGGCCAAGGACGGGGCCGTAAAGATGCGCCTCGGACTCGTGCATCGCGATGTCGGCGATGGCCTGACGCAGCGCGAGCGGCGGGGCCTCGACGGGGGCGGCTTGGCTGACGTTGATCAGGGGCCTGTCTGCCGGATGCGCGACACCATCCAGCCAGCGCCGCGCCGCCATCACGGGCGGGGTGAAAGTGGCGGCGGTGCGGGATCGGGTCATGGGCTGTCCTTTGCGGCGGGCAAAAACTTTGATGCCTCCGGCGGGGATATTTAGGCTCGGACGATGTTAATCCTTGCCGCGGTAAGGTTCGACATATTGCAGCGCCATGTCCCACGGGAAAAAGATCCATGTGTCCTGTGACACTTCGGTGATGAAGGTCTGGACCTGCGGGCGGCCTTTGGGCTTGGCGTAGACGGTGGCGAAATGCGCGTTGGGATAAAGGCTGCGCACCAGTTCCAGCGTCTTGCCGCTGTCGACAAGATCATCGACGATCAGGATGCCGGTGCCATCGCCCATCAGGGCCGCATCAGGGGCCTTGAGCACGCGGGCCTCGGACTGGGCCTGATGGTCATAGCTTTTCACGCTGATCGTATCGACGGTGCGGATGTCGAGTTCGCGCGCGACGATCATCGCGGGCGCCATGCCGCCACGGGTGATCGCGACCACCGCGCGCCAGTTGCCGTCATCGGGCCCATGCCCGTCCAGCCGCCAGGCCAAAGCGCGGCTGTCGCGGTGGATCTGGTCCCAGGAGATGTGAAAGCCTTTTTCATGCGGCAGACGGTCGGTCATCGTGTCAATCCTTGGTGATATCGGGGGCGTCGACGGCTTTCATGCCCACGACATGATAGCCTGCATCGACATGCAGCACCTCGCCGGTGACGGCACTGGCCAGATCGGAAAGCAGGTAGAGCGAGGATTTGCCCACCTCGTCCTGCGTCACGGTGCGGCGCAGGGGGGAATTATATTCGTTCCATTTCATGATATAACGGAAATCGCCGATGCCGGATGCCGCCAGCGTCTTGATCGTGCCCGCGCTGATCGCGTTGACGCGGATGTTTTTCTTGCCCAGATCCTCGGCCAGATAGCGCACGGATGCCTCCAAGGCGGCCTTGGCCACACCCATGACGTTGTAATGCGGCATCACCTTTTCCGCGCCATAATAGGTCAGCGTCAGGCAGGACCCGCCATCGGTCATCATCTTTTCGGCGCGCTGCACCACGGCGGTGAAGGAATAGACCGAGATGTCCATCGACATCAGGAAATTGGACCGGCTGGTGTCGACATAGCGGCCGCGCAATTCGTTCTTGTCCGAAAAGCCGATGGCATGGACCACGAAGTCAAGCTTGCCCCATTTTTCCTCGAGCGCTGCGAACAGCGCGTCAATCGAGGCCTCGTCGCCCACGTCGCAGGGCAGAACCGTGTTGGAGCCGACTGATTCCGCGAGCGGGTCCACGCGTTTCTTCAGCGCTTCGCCCTGATAGGAAAAGGCCAGTTCCGCACCCGCATCGGCACAGGCCTTGGCAATGCCCCAGGCGATCGACTTGTCGTTCGCCAGCCCCATGATCAGCCCGCGTTTGCCTTGCATCAGTTGTGACGTCATCGCTGCACCCTTCACGATTTGTTTGCAGGTGCCTAGCACGTGCGCAAGGGCGTTGCCTAGATGCCAGCAAGTCGAGAACAATCCGTCAAAATGGTTGATACTGTCTCTGTTTGATCCTAAGTCTGGCCTAGGGGGCCTTTGTGAGGATCGGCAATGTCTGATCGGACGGGCATTTTTGCGGGTGAAGACCCTTTTGTCATTGCCCAGCAATGGCTTCAACGGGCTGAAGAATCAGAGCCCTCGGACCCCAACGCGATTGCATTGGCCACGGTCGATGCAACGGGGCTGCCCAATGTCAGAATGGTGTTGCTGAAGGAGATCGAACCGGCCGCATTCGTTTTCTACACGAATTACGAAAGCCGCAAGGCGGTTGAAATTCAGGCAACCGGCAAGGCCGCTTTTGTGATGCACTGGAAATCCCTTGCGCGGCAGATCCGTGTGCGGGGGCTCGTCACGCCAGAGGACGGGCCGGTCGCGGATGCCTATTATCGGTCCCGGTCGCTGCCCAGCCGCATCGGGGCCTGGGCCTCGCGGCAGTCGCAGCCATTGGAGTCGCGTGCGGCCCTGATGGCCGAAGTGGCAAAAAAAACGGTTCAATTGGGAACCGATCCGGCCCGTCCCGCGTATTGGGGAGGGTTCCGGATCAATCCGTTAGAAATCGAATTCTGGTCGGATGGCGCTTTTCGCCTGCATGACCGGTTTCGGTGGTCACGTGCGGATACAAAGGAAGACTGGACTGTGACCCGTCTCAATCCCTGACGGGCAAGTCCCAAGACAGACCTGCCGGCCAGCGGTTTGACCGCAAGCAGCAGGAGAAAAGCAAAAACGAAACGATGCGGTGCTGGACAGACATCGCGTCAAAAGGAAGGTGGAATGGAAACGCAAGACACCGCCTATCTTCGGCGGGTGCAAGGTCAGGTAAAGTGGTTTGATCCCACCAAGGGCTTCGGCTTTGTGATCGCAGAACTTGGGGGGCCCGATATTTTGCTGCATGCCAATGTGCTGCGCAATTTCGGCCAGGGTTCGGTCGTGGACGGGTCGCGCATCGATATCATGGTGCAAGATACCCAGCGGGGCCTGCAGGCGGTCGAGGTGATCTCGATCACGCCGCCGCAGACCGATTCCGCCGTGCCGCTGCGCGACATGATGGATTTCACGCCAGACGATATCGCGCGCCGTCCGGTGGAACCCGCACGGGTCAAATGGTTCGACAAGGCCAAGGGATTCGGCTTTGCGAATGTGTTTGGCAAATCGGATGACGTGTTCATCCATATCGAAGTGCTGCGCCGGTCCGGGTTGTCGGATCTCCAGTCGGGCGAGGCGGTCGGTCTGCGCCTAGTGGACGGCGAGCGTGGGCGCATGGCGATCGAGGTCGTCGGTTGGGAAAGTGCGGCGAAATGAAAACGCTGATTCTGGTGCTGGGCCTGGGGCTTGCGGGGCAGGCCGCCGCGGCTGCCTGTGCTGACGACCGTGTCACGATCTATGGTGATTGGGGGCAGGCGACATTTGGCGTCGCCATCGCCGATACGCCAGCTGAACGGTCGCAAGGGCTGATGTTTGTCGAAGAGATGCCGCGCATGTCGGGGATGCTGTTCATCTATGAACGCCCTCAGGCGGTCAGTTTCTGGATGAAGAACACGCTGATCCCGCTTGATATGATCTTTGCCAGCCCCGAGGGGGAAATCCTGCGGGTGCATGAAAACGCGATCCCCGGCGATCTGACACCGATTCCGGGCGGCGAGGGCGTGCAGATGGTGCTCGAGATCAACGGCGGTCTGTCGGCGCGTCTGGGAATCGCGGCAGGCGATGTGATGCAGCACCCCAGTTTCGGTCCTGACGCAATTTTGCCTTGTGACGAAAACAGCGACAGTTAGGGCTTTTCAAATCAGTCGAGGGGGGCTAAAGACACCCTCGGTTCGGGGCGTAGCGCAGTCTGGTAGCGCATCTGTTTTGGGAACAGAGGGTCGGGAGTTCGAATCTCTCCGCCCCGACCATAAAATCCCTCATATCTCAGGTTCGGGGTGGCGGTGGTTGTTGCCGCAAGGACACCCCTCATGCGATGCGCAACCTGACCGATAATCGGGCAGCGGGATGCGCGGAAATTCAAGGGCTTCAACAGGTTCCGCAGCTAAGGCAGCCGTGGCAAACACTTTCTTTGCGCGCGTTCGCGTGCGTGATCTGTGGACAAGTCGGTGCATGAATCATCACGTCGCCGTCGCCGAATCCCAAGCGAAAAACGTCAACCGAATTAATCTGTATTTAGTGTGAAAATTCCGTTGACCCACTAGGGCTAGATGCGTCACCTTAGGCGAGCCGCTACGACGCCACATGGTATGCGTTGCGGCACGGGGTACGATCCAACAGGCAAACGCCAGGCCGGTGACCGGCAGACGACGGGGCAGCGCAGGCTTTTCCGTCGGCGGGCGGCTTGTTGGCATCGTAAGACAATCCTGCGCCGCACCAGCGGTGCCTAACCGATGTGAGCCGCAACGACGGCAGTGAATAGTAGGGGCAGAGACATGAAAATCGAACGGAATTTCACCACCCAAGGCGCGGATGCCTATGCGGCGCTGGCGTTCAAGACGACGACCTCGGAAATCCGCAATCCGGACGGCACGATCGTGTTCAAGCTGGATGATTGTGAAATCCCCGCAGGTTGGAGCCAGGTCGCATCCGACGTGATCGCGCAGAAATACTTCCGCAAAGCGGGCGTGCCGTCGGCGACCAAAAAGGTCAAGGAAAAGGGTGTGCCCGAATTCCTGTGGAAATCCGTGCCTGCCAAGGACGCGACCTTCGGCGGTGAAACCAGCGCCAAGCAGGTGTTCGACCGTCTGGCCGGGGCCTGGACCTATTGGGGCTGGAAAGGTGGTTACTTCACCACCGAAGAAGACGCCCGCGCCTATTTCGACGAGATGCGCTATATGCTGGCCAGCCAGCGCGCCGCCCCCAACAGCCCGCAGTGGTTCAACACCGGCCTGCACTGGGCTTACGGCATCGACGGTCCCGCACAGGGCCATTATTATGTCGATTACCAGACCGGCGAGCTGACCAAATCCACCTCGTCCTATGAACACCCCCAGCCTCATGCCTGTTTCATCCAGTCCGTGCAGGATGATCTGGTCAACGACGGCGGGATCATGGATCTTTGGGTGCGTGAAGCACGGCTGTTCAAATATGGCTCCGGCACCGGCACCAACTTTTCGTCCCTGCGGGGCGAGGGCGAGAAACTGTCCGGCGGCGGCAAATCGTCGGGCCTGATGGGGTTCCTGAAAATCGGTGACCGTGCCGCGGGCGCGATCAAATCGGGCGGCACCACACGCCGCGCGGCCAAGATGGTGATCGTCGATGCCGACCACCCCGATATCGAGGAATTCATCAACTGGAAGGTGATCGAGGAACAGAAGGTGGCGTCCATCGTCGCCGGGTCCAAGATGCACGAACGCTATCTGAACGCGATCTTCGCGGCGATCAAATCATGGGACGGTGACGCCGTTGCCGCCTATGACCCCAAGACCAACGAAACGCTGGCCGCCGCCGTCAAGGACGCCAAACGCTCGGCCATCCCCGAAACCTATATCAAGCGCGTGCTGGATTACGCCAAGCAAGGCCACACCAGCATCGAATTCCCGACCTATGACACCGACTGGGACTCGGAAGCCTATTCCTCTGTCTCCGGCCAGAACTCCAACAACTCGATCCGTGTGACCGATGCTTTCCTGAAGGCCGTCGAGAATGACGAGATGTGGAAGCTGATCAACCGCAAGAACGGCGAAGTCGCCAAGATCATCAAGGCGCGCGATTTGTGGGAACAGGTGGGCCATGCTGCTTGGGCCTGTGCCGATCCGGGCATCCAGTACCATGACACTGTCAACGCCTGGCACACCTGCCCCGAAGACGGTGCGATCCGCGGATCGAACCCTTGCTCGGAATACATGTTCCTAGACGACACGGCCTGCAACCTTGCGTCGATGAACCTCTTGACCTTCTACAAGGACGGACAGTTCCAGGTCGAAGACTACATGCATGCGACCCGTCTGTGGACCGTGACGCTGGAAATCAGCGTGATGATGGCGCAATTCCCGTCCAAGGAAATCGCGCAGCGGTCTTACGACTTCCGCACGCTCGGTCTGGGCTATGCCAACATCGGCGGTCTCTTGATGAACATGGGCCTTGGCTATGACAGCGACGATGGCCGCGCCATGGGCGCCGCCCTGACCGCGATCATGACGGGCGTGTCCTATGCAACATCCGCCGAAATGGCAGGCGAATTGGGCGCGTTTCCGGGCTATGCCAAGAACGCCAAGCACATGCTGCGCGTGATCCGCAACCACCGCAACGCGGCCTATGGCAAGGCGGACGGATATGAAGCGCTGGATGTGAAACCTGTGCCGCTTGACCATGCCAACTGCCCCGACGATCGCTTGGTGAAACTCGCCGTGGCAAGCTGGGACGAGGCGCTGCGCCTTGGCGAAAAGCACGGCTATCGCAACGCGCAGGTCAGCGTGATCGCGCCAACCGGCACCATCGGTCTGGTCATGGATTGCGACACGACCGGGATCGAGCCTGATTTTGCACTGGTGAAGTTCAAGAAACTGGCCGGCGGCGGCTATTTCAAGATCATCAACCAGTCTGTGCCCGCCGCTTTGGAAAAGCTCGGCTATGGGTCCGCCCAGATCGAGGAGATCATCGCCTATGCGGTTGGCCACGGCTCCATGGGGCAGGCGCCCGCGATCAACCACACATCGCTGATCGGCCATGGTTTCGGGCAAGCGGAACTCGACAAGGTCGAAGGCGCGCTGCGCTCGGCCTTCGACATCCGCTTCGTGTTCAACCAGTGGACCTTGGGCACTGATTTCTGCACCAAGACGCTCGGCATCCCCGAGGCAAAGCTGAACGATCCGACCTTCGATCTGCTGCGCCACCTTGGCTATACCAAGCAGGATATCGACGCGGCCAACGACCATGTCTGCGGCACCATGACCCTCGAAGGCGCGCCTTTCCTCAAGAAAGAGCATTACAATGTCTTTGACTGCGCCAATCCCTGCGGCAAGAAAGGCAAGCGTTATCTGAGCGTTGACAGCCATATCTACATGATGGCGGCAGCGCAGTCCTTCATCTCGGGCGCGATTTCCAAGACGATCAACATGCCCAATGACGCCACGATCGAGGATTGCCAGAAAGCCTATGAACTCAGCTGGTCGCTGGGTGTGAAAGCCAACGCGCTTTACCGTGACGGCTCGAAACTGTCGCAGCCTCTGGCCTCTGCCTTGGTCGAGGATGACGATGACGCGCGCGACGTGCTCGAAAGCGGCAACCACCATGAAAAGGCCGCCGTTCTGGCCGAAAAGATCGTGGAAAAGATCATTGTCCGCGAAATCCGCAACCGCGAGCGCGAAAAGATGCCGCAGCGGCGCAAAGGCTATACCCAAAAGGCCATCGTTGGCGGGCACAAGGTCTATCTGCGCACCGGCGAATATGAAAACGGCCAGCTGGGCGAGATTTTCATCGACATGCACAAGGAAGGCGCGGGCTTCCGCGCGATGATGAACAACTTCGCCATCGCCGTGTCCGTGGGCCTGCAATACGGCGTGCCGCTGGAGGAATTTGTCGACGCCTTCACCTTCACCAAGTTCGAACCCGCGGGCATGGTGCAGGGCAACGACAGCATCAAGAACGCGACCTCGATCCTTGATTACATCTTCCGCGAACTCGCTGTCAGCTACCTCGACCGCACCGACCTCGCCCATGTCAAACCCGAAGGCGCATCCTTCGACGACATCGGCCGCGGCGAGGCGGAAGGTGTCTCCAACGTCCGCACACCTAGCGAAAACGCGGCCTCCCGTTCGCTCGAGGTGCTGAAACAGATCTCCTCCACCGGCTATCTGCGCAAGCGGATGCCGCAGGACCTGATGGCGCTGCAAACCGGCGTCAGCTCTGCGGCGCTGGTCAGCGGCACGGCAACGATGACCGCCGTGGTCACCGAAACCGGCACGCTGTCCGCCCGCGACAAGGCCAAGATGCAAGGCTACGAAGGCGACCCCTGCGGCGAATGCGGCAATTACACGCTGGTGCGGAATGGGACCTGCATGAAATGCAACACCTGCGGCGGGACAAGCGGGTGTAGCTAAGTCAAGAAAACGCCCCCCGAAAATTGCTCGGGGGGCGTTTCCCAAAACCTCAACTTCTTTTTTCCAAAAATACTCCGGGGTGAGACCTGACAACGTCAGGTCGAGGGGCAGCGCCCCTTACCCCCTCGGAATATCGAACCCCGGTTCTGCCAGTGTGAACCCCGCAAAATCGAAGCCCGGCGACACGGTGCAGCCCACCAGCGTCCAGTCGCCCGTGGTGCGCGCCGCCTGCCAGTGCTGTTCGGGCACGATCACCTGCGGGACCTGTCCCGCCGCCAGATCGGGGCCAAGTTCATGATCCACCGCCGGCCCCGCCGCATCCGCCGCCAGCGACAGGATCAACGGCGCGCCGGCGTAGTAATGCCAGATTTCCACTGCATCGACGTGGTGCCAGTGGCTGGCCCCGCCGTCCTTGAGCAGGAAATAGATGCAGGTCCCCACGGGCCGACCCGCGTTTTCGGCCACCCATGTCTGGCGGTAGAACCCGCCTTCGGGATGCGGGGCCAGCCCGAGCCGGGCGATGATGTCGTCAGCGGTCATAGGAAACCTTTACTCGATCGTGGGCGCTAGGTCGTGGAAAATCTGAGGCGGGATCGCCCCCGTCAAGGATACCTCGGCTACCGTATCGGTGCCCGCGATCAGGCCACGGTGGCGGCGGTTCTGCCGAAACGCTGCCATGCCATCGATCGCACGGCAATAGATCCAGTCGCCGCGCCGCGCATGGGCTCCGCCTTGGCGGAAATTGCCGCTGTTGATCGGCGACAGCCAGACCGCGGGGGCGAGGGCGTCGAACAAATCGCCGCTGTCGAACCAGATCAGGGCGGTATCGGCCTCGCGCCGGATGCTGTCGACAAAGGCACGCCCCTTGCGCTCGGGCCAAAAGAAAATCCGGCCATCGAGTTGGCGCGCCCAGCTTGCGGCATTATGGCTGTCGATAATCCGGTTCGCTGCGGACAACCCGTGCAGAATCGGCAATTGATGGTTGAGCTTGGCTGTCGTGCTATCGGGCAGGTGAAGCACAACGCGGTCCTTGCGCAAGACCAGCGCTGCCGGATCGTGCCGGGCCTTTTGCGCCAGCATCTCGGGCGGCAGCAGCCCGTTCAGGCGAATGCCCGTCAGGTTGCTGCGCGCCGTGCAATGCAGCAGGCGTGGCCCCACGGCGCGCAGGAAATCGGCGCGCGCGCTCACTTCAAAATCGACCGCCCGGCATAGGTGGCGGTCTCGCCCAGCATTTCCTCGATGCGGATCAACTGGTTGTATTTCGCCAGCCGGTCCGACCGCGACAGCGAGCCTGTCTTGATCTGCCCGCAATTCGTGGCGACGGCGAGGTCGGCGATGGTCACATCCTCGGTTTCGCCTGACCGGTGCGACATCACGTTGGTATAGCGCGCGCGATGCGCCATATCGACGGCTTGCAAAGTCTCGGTCAAGGTGCCGATCTGGTTGACCTTCACCAGCATGGAATTGGCGCAGCCGCGCTTGATGCCTTCGGCCAGACGGGCAGGGTTGGTCACGAAGAGATCGTCGCCGACCAGCTGCACCTTGTCGCCGATCATCTCGGTCAGCATTTTCCAGCCGTCCCAGTCATCCTCGGACATGCCGTCCTCGATGCTGATGATCGGATAGTCGGCGGCCAGTTTCGCCAGATATTCGGCGTTCTGCTGGCTGGTCAGCGAGGCACCTTCGCCCGCCATCTCGTATTTGCCGCCTTTGTAATATTCGGTCGCGGCGCAATCGAGGGCGAGATAAATCTCCTCGCCGGGGGTATAGCCTGCCTTTTCGATGGCTTTCATGATGAAATCCAGCGCCTCGCGGGTCGATCCGATGGCGGGGGCAAAGCCACCTTCATCGCCGATGCTGGTGCTGAAACCGGCGGCAGAGAGTTCTTTCTTCAGCGTATGGAACACTTCGGACCCCATACGCACCGCCTCGCGGATATTCGCGGCGGCGACGGGCATGATCATGAATTCCTGAATGTCGATCGGGTTGTCGGCATGTTCGCCGCCGTTGATGATGTTCATCATCGGCACGGGCAGGG